>CAZFXC010000012.1:9561-18740 GCA_964522815.1 uncultured Candidatus Saccharibacteria bacterium | reverse complement strand
TTTTTTAGTTAATTATTTTATAGATTTATGCTACAATACTTTTATGCAAAATGCAATACTTTACACAATTTTAAGCCTATTAATTGCCGGTTTGGCCTTAGCCATCTATTTTATTTATGATTTAAAAAGACAAGTTCAAAAACCCCAAGATTCCGCTTCTGACCTAGGTTTAAAGCTGGTATTAACCCAAATTAACGAACTTTCCCGAACTGTAGATAGCAAAATCTCCGAATCTCATAAATTAATGAATGAATCGGTAAGAAACCAGTTCGGAGAATCTGCCAAACTTATTCGCAATGTCACCGAAGGTTTAACCAAATTAGACCAAACCAATCAACAAGTCGTTTCATTTGCCGAACAGCTCCGTCAACTTCAAGATATTTTAAAAAACCCCAAACAACGAGGCGTGTTAGGCGAATACTACTTAGAAACCTTGCTAAAAAATATTTTAGCCCCGAGCCAATACCAAATGCAATACGCGTTTAAAAATGGCGAGATTGTGGACTGCGCAGTTTTTGTAAAAGAAAAAATTATCCCCGTGGATTCTAAATTTTCTTTGGAAAATTATAATCGAATAGTAGAAACAGAAGACCCGAGCGAAAAAGCCAGATTGGAAAAACTGTTTGTAAATGATTTAAAACTCAGAATCCAAGAAACCGCCAAATACATCCGCCCTGAACAAGGCACTATGGATTTTGCTTTTATGTTTATCCCGCATGAAGCTATTTATTACGATTTACTGATAAATAAAATTGGCGCGCTTACCGACGACACCGAAAGTCTGATTCAAAGAGCTGCGAGCAAATATAAAGTGATTATCGTTTCGCCCACTTCTTTTTTGGCCTATTTACAAACTGTGCTTCAGGGCCTTAAAGCTATGCAAATTGAAGAAACCGCCAAGGACATTGTAAAAAATGTAGAGCAATTAGGTAGACACTTAAAAACTTACGAAGAATATTACGGAAAATTGGGGAATGCGTTATCAACCGCGGTGAACCAATACACTTTAACCGGTAAAGAATTTAAAAAAATTGATAAGGATATTTTTAAAGTTACAGGTATGACTTTAGGCTTAGAAACTGTTGCTTTAGAAAAACCCAATAATGAGGAATAAATTATGACTAGTGAGGTCTACGATTTTAATAACGAAGCAGATAGAAGCGAAGCAAGACATTATGCCACTTTAATTGGCAATCATGTTAGAGCTGGTATTACTTCTTTTGATGCTTTAAAAGCCCAAATATTTGGTAATGAGTTTAATCCAGAAAAACAAAACACCCAACAATGGACAATTAATAATTTATTTAAAAGGGGTCTAATTTTTTTAGATAATAATATTTTTCAAGTTGATTATAAAAACCAAACCATTAGCATTAAACCAAACCAATAACTATGTCAATTCGTAACCAAGACCAAAGAGTAGGAGTATTCGTAGATGTGCAGAATTTATATTACTCTGCCCGTAATATTTACAACGCCAGAGTTAAATTCCACGAAGTTTTAAACGAAGCCGTGGCCGGAAGAAAACTTATTCGTGCCATTGCTTACGTCGTGGAAGCCAATATGCCGGAAGAAGAGAATTTTTTTGAGGCTTTAGAAAAGGCTGGTTTTGAAGTAAAAAGAAAGGAACTCCAAACTTTTGCCGGTGGACACCAAAAAGGGGATTGGGATGTAGGCATTGCCATGGATATAGTCAAATTAATGAATAAATTAGACGTGGTGGTGCTTGCCAGCGGAGATGGCGACTATGTGCCACTTTTGGAATATATGCAGATGTCAGGCCAATTTACAGAGACTTTGGCCTTTGGCAAATCTTGCTCGGCGAAAGTCAAAGAATTAACCGATTATTTTATAGATTTAGACGCCAATCCTAAAAAGTTTTTAATGCCAATAAGAAAATAAATAAAAATATGTTTGAAGGGCAACAGGGAAGAGAAAAAAATCTAAGAAAACTAAGTAAACTTGAATTAATATACTTAAAAGATTTAGACCTTTTCCATCGTTTAGCTACCTTTAGTTACAAAAGTCCTCAATTCCACCATAAAGAGCTAAAACTTTCACGTTGGCAAAGATTGGAATTATTTGAAACTGCTGTAGGCTTAGGTATCTTAGTTAGAAGAGGGGAACAGTACGCTTTTAACCCAAATATTGATTGGAAACACTATGAAAGTAGTCCTTGATACAAATATTTTAATTGATGGTTTTAAAGACGAATTTTCTTACGAAAAAAGAATAATAGACGCCATCAGGCAAGGTTATATTGAAGCTTATGCCAACCGAGAAACTTTAAGAGAAAACAAACTTATTGTCAGTAAACTCATAACCGGTGCTGACTACGAAAAAGCATTAGATGAATTTTTTGAACAGGTGAATTGGGTAAAAAGTCAAAAAATTATCAATGTGGTCTCCGATCCGGAAGATAATAAAATTTTAGCCAGCGCCTTAAGCGCCAATGCTCATTATCTGATTACCAACGATAAAGCGCTTTTAGAATTACAAAAGTACCGAGGCATTACCATTTTGGAACCCATTGCTTTTTGGGCCATATACACTGACAAAGGTATGGATTGGTGGCAACAACTCACGAATTTCTATTTTACAAAAAACTAATTTTTAATGCTATTAAATAATTTAAACAAAGAACAAACACAGGCTGTGACCCACAATAGTGGACCGCTTTTAATAGTAGCCGGAGCGGGCACGGGCAAAACCACGGTAATCACCAGAAGAATTGCCTATTTAATTGAACAAGGTTTAGCCAAACCGAATGAAATTTTAGCTCTAACTTTTACGGAAAAAGCTTCAGGGGAAATGCAAGACAGATTAGCAGAACTATTGCCACTGGGTTTTTACGATATGTGGATATCAACTTTTCATGGTTTTTGCCATCGGATTTTGGAAGCTCATGCTTTAGACATTGGGATCACCAACGAATTTAAATTAATTAACCAAACTCAAGCTTGGATTTTAATTCATAATAATTTAGAAAAATTTGAGCTAGATTATTACAAACCACTGGGCAATCCCCAAAAATTTATTTCTGCTTTACTTAAACATTTTTCTAGGGCTAAAGATGAACTCATCACTCCCGATGCATACCTAAAATTTGCGGAAGAACAAACATTAAATTCAGATTCGGCAGATAAACCGAACATTGCCAAAACTGAAAATCCAGAGGAAAAAATCGAACTTCAAAGAATTACCGAAGTGGGCAATGCTTTTTTTCTTTACGAAAAATTATTGTTAGAAAATAATTACTTAGACTTTGCCAATTTAATTAATTTCACTTATAAGCTTTTTACCACCAGACCCAATATTTTAAAACACTACCAAAATAAATTTAAATATATTTTGGTTGACGAATTTCAGGACACAAACTTTGCCCAATATGAATTGGTAAAATTATTAGCTGGATCAAACAAAAATTTAGTGGTAGTCGGGGATGATGATCAGTCCATTTACAAATTCAGAGGGGCAAGTGTGTCTAATATTTTAAAATTTAAAAGTGACTTTCCCACTTTAAAACAAATAACTTTAACGGAAAATTACCGCAGTCACCAAAAAATCTTGGATTTGGCTTATAACTTTATTCAAAACAACAATCCGGACAGGCTAGAAGTAAAGCTAAACATTAACAAGCAATTAAAAAATTTAAAAAAACCATTCGACACAAAACCACCAGTTGAAGTCATTTCGGCTCGGGATTTGGCAGAAGAAATAAATTTACTCGCTAAAAAAATCTTAGAAATTAAAGAACAAAATCCCAATAGTACTTGGAATGACTTTGCCATTTTGCTCAGAAGCAACTCTTCAGCCGGCGAAATCCTTCCGATTTTAAATAAATTTGGTATTCCTCACACTTTTGTAGCAAATACCGGACTCTACCAAAAACCTTTAATCGCTTTTTTAATCGCATATTTAAATACCCTCATCAATCGGGAGGATTCATTTGCTTTGTATAAAGTCTTGTGTTTTTCCCAATTTAATTTATCTGCACAAATTAACTCATTTTTACTGGCTTTATCCCAAAAACGGACCCTATCGCTTTACCAAACTTTAACCCTCTCTCAAACTTTGGGTGAAATGCCAAGCAACGCTCAAACTGCGATTCAAAAGGTTTTAGCTTTGCTAAACAAACATGGCAAATTAATCCAAGAAAAAGCTGTAAATGAAGCCTTTGTAGAAATTATTTTTGATTTAAACATTAAGTCTTTATTAGAACCCGAAACAGAAGAAAACGCTCAGAATCGAGAATATCTTGAACAATTTTATAAAAAAATTGAAACTTTTACTAATGAAAATTCCGACAAAAGCCTACATAAATTTTTACACAACCTCAATTTAGAAATTGAATCGGGTGACGAAGGCGACATTAAATTTGACCCAAATATAGGGCCGGAGTGTTTAAAAATTTTAACCATCCATGCTTCTAAAGGTTTGGAATATGAATTTGTTTTTATTCCCAATATGGTGGAATTACGTTTTCCCACCCGTTCAAAAGGAGAACCCATAGAAATCCCTAAACCGCTAGTAAAAGACATTTTACCAGAGGGTGATTTTCACATGCAAGAAGAAAGAAGATTATTTTATGTGGCATTAACCAGAGCCAAATCCAAAATTGTATTAAGTTGGGCAAAAGATTACGGCGGGAGCAAACCCAAAAAACCTTCGGTTTTTTTAACTGAAACCCAGCTAGTCTTGGAAGAAAAGGAAAAAACGCCCACCGGACAGGTAATATTTTCTTCCCTTAAACCAAACAATAAAATAATAAATAAAGTATTGCCGAAAACGTTTTCCTTTAGTGCTCTTAAGGCATTTGAACACTGTCCGCTCCAGTATAAATATCAATACTACTTAAAATTACCGGAGGCTGGTAGCCCATTTTTCAGTTTTGGGCAGACCATACACAAGACTTTAGAGTTATATTTAAAAAATTATTTATTACAAAAAACCAACGTCCAGTTAGATTTATTTTCCCAACAACACAAACCAACTTTACTGGCTGACTTTGAGACGCTGGAGGAATTATATCATCACAACTGGATAGACGAGTGGTATCATAACCGACAAGAAAAAAATGATTACAAAAAAAAGGGCATAAAGCTTTTAAAAAATTTTTATGATTTTTCAACAAACCATTTACCTAACCCAAAATT
The DNA here is from genome assembly GCA_964522815.1 of uncultured Candidatus Saccharibacteria bacterium. Classification (GTDB taxonomy): domain Bacteria; phylum Patescibacteriota; class Doudnabacteria; order UBA920; family UBA920; genus JBBTRN01. The sequence goes on along the minus strand of CAZFXC010000012.1, from coordinate 13,584 downwards.
TTTGGAAAAATCATTTTTTTTACCGCTCGGTGAATATAAATTTACCGGAAAAATTGATCGGGCAGACGAAACCGAACTCGGCCTGGAAATCATTGATTACAAAACCGGCAAAAAACCTAACAAAAAAACCCAAAAAGGTGATTTGGATCAGCTGTATATCTACCAGTGGGCCTCAGAGGAGTTTTTTCATGAAAAAATTGCTAAACTGCAGTATTGGTATTTGGAAGAAAACCAATTTATTGAGGAACCAACAGCCCAAACACAAGAAATTATTGAACTAAAACATAATCTTTTAACTACACTAAATTTAATTGTGGAAACGATTAAATACGACACCTTTACCCAAGCACACGAAAAAACTAAACCCCATGACTGCAAATATCTAAACTTTGAAAATAAAATTTGAGATTTATTTATTTTGTGGTATAATAATGTCACTTATGAATTTTACTGTTCATACTAAGTACCAGGTTTTAATTTTGACTTTTAGTTTTATCTTATCTGCGTTTTCCTTTGCTTCAATTCTAAATTTCACCGATCCGTTTACAGCCAGCCATACCATTTTTTTTCTATTTTACGTTAATTTATTTCTATTAACTTTTTCTGGCATATGCTTGTCGTCTTTAGGTCTAAAACGATGGCTTTGGCCAAAAATTTTTATACTTGATTTTTCATCTAGCGTAAGACACGGTTTGCTTTTAGCCATTTTTATAACTTCAGCGGTTTTGCTTCAAGTGAATGGAATATTATTTTGGTGGTTGGAAATAACCATGTTAATTCTCTTAATCTTTTTAGAATTATTATTGTCTATAAAATAAACAACGGCCATGACTAACCAAAACCCAAACCCAAATAACTCGGAAAACCTAAATGAAGACCCTCCGTTTTTTGAAGTATCTGAAAAAACAGTGCTGAATTCTAATTTAGTTAGCCCAAAAATTACATTTGAACAAGAGCAAAAAAATTTACTCAATGACCAACCCTCGGCTATTCAGGTTTTTTTAAAACTGCACAAAACTTTATTGATTATTCTTGGTTTATGTGTACTTTTAATCTACCCAATCTATCTGGTTATCAATAAATACTTACTCCCTAATCCGGAACCGGAAAATTTTTTAGTAACCCCTTTGACCACCAATCCTCCTTCTAAAGATACTACTGTGGAAAAAGGATTTACCCAAACAACCGGCGAATGGCAAATTAGGTTTTTTGGTTCTGACACATGCTTGCAAACTGAACAATGTGGGGACAGCGCAGACCCCGACAAAGACGGCTTAGAAAATTTAAGCGAATTCAAACTTCTAACTGATCCGAATAACAAAGACTCCGACCAAGATGGTTTAGCCGATGGCGATGAAGTAAAGATTTTTAATTCTGATCCAAACAAGACCTACACAGCCTCAGATGAAAAATACAACGACGGACAATACCTTAGAGGTGGTTATGATGTATTAGTTAAAGATAAGCTATTAACCCAAGAGCAAATATCTCAAATAAGTGACAAATTAAAACTTAATGGTATACATTCTCCTACGGAACAAACTTTAGGAGATAGCTTATTAAAACTGTATAATTTTTCACAAAATAGAGATTTAAATAACTTAAAAAACACAACCACTACTCCAATTAGCACTAATCCGCTTGATGGCCTAGAAACCACGGTTGAAGCCAAACAAGACAGGGACACCCAAAGAAGCACAACCATAAAAAATCTTGCCATTGCTTTAGTAAAATACTTTAACGATAAAAAAGCCTATCCTGCCAGCACTGATTTTAGTAAAATGTACTCCGATGTAAAAATCTACAGTCGGGTTGCCATTAATCCACTTGATCCAGTTAATAAGGACAAATTTGTTTATAGTTATAAGCCCGAAACCAATAACCAGGACTTTACTTTAACTTTTTTTAGCGAAACTCAAAACCAAAATATTAAGACTAAAAGCTCAGACGGAAAAAAATATATTGAACTAGATCAATCCGCCATTTACGATGACCAAAGAAAAACCAATTTAGAAACTTTACGTTCAGCGCTTTTACTTTATTCTTCCCAAAACATTAGCGGTAACGCAGAATATGTTTTTCCAACTAAAGAAGAACTAGCAAAAGCCTTAGTTCCTAAATTAATTGGTGAAATACCCAAAGATCCAAAAAATAATGAAGCTTATGACTATCAAGTTTCCGAAGATTTCGAGTCTTTTACCCTAAAAGCCTTACTCGATGCTCCGCCAATTGGTAAATCGGGTTATTTATGTAATCAAGAGGAATGCAGAGTGTATTAAAAGATGAATCAAGAATAATGAATTAAGAATTATGGATATATTAAAAAAATTATTATTTTGGAAAAGAGATCATCTATTTCCTAATATTGTATCTGCTAAAGTTTTAAAAATTCAAAAACACCCTAACGCAGACCGCTTGCGGATTGTTAAGCTCGATGTAGGGGACAGGGTAGTGGAACCGGTAGTTTGCGGAGCCACTAATTTTGAAGTAGGCGATATAGTGGCTTTGGCTTTACCCGGTGCAACCATTACCCAAAACATTCATTCCCAAACTCATGAACCCTTTGTGTTAGGAAAAGCCAAAATTCGAGGAATTGAAAGCCAAGGGATGATTTGCGCTGCCTTTGAACTGAGCTTATCTACTGAGCCAGGTCAAGGGATTATGCTACTCAAAAACAATACTAAATTGGGTTGCCCCTTTACCGAAGAAATGATAAGATAATTCTTGTCATTCAGGCCAGTCAGATGTATTTAGACGAAGACAATCAGGATTGTCAGCATCATTCGTATTCCAGTCCGTATATCTGTATAATATTTTATTATGTCACAAACTATTCTTATAAGCACAGAGGAAGAAAACCGCTTAAAACAAGAACTGGAAAAACGCACTGATTTTGAAGCCAAAAGAATCAGACGTTACTTAAGTATGCCGGATTTGTCCAGAACAGAAGACAGTCCACTTAAAGAAGTCGTAAAAAAAGCTTCGGCTGTTAAATCTTTAGCTGGGTTTGATGTAATTCAAATCCCAGAAATCATTCCGACGCATATTATGTTTGATTTATTTAATATGCCACCTGAGCATCCGGCCAGAAGCAAGTCTGACACTTACTATATTGACGAGACTCATGTGCTGAGAACTCACGACACAGTGTTTTGGTACTATTACTTAAACCATCCGGAAATCCAAAAACGTATTGCCAATAAAGAAAGTTTAGGCGCGATTTGTTATGGCAAGGTCTATAGAAAAGATGAAATTGACAATCGTCATATGAATGTGTTTCATCAATTTGGCGCGTGGTACATAACCCCCGATGACAAACAGACCATCACTGCCGATGATTTAAAAACTACCCTTTCCGATATTGCCAGAAATGTCTTTGGGACTAATTTCAGGTTTTATGAACATAATTTTCCTTATACCGATCCTTCCTTTGAAATGGAAGCCGAAATAGATGGTAAGTGGGTGGAAATGGTGGGCTCCGGCTTGGTTAGAAAATCGGTATTAAAAAATATGGGGCTAGAAGGTTATAATGGTTGGGCGTTTGGTTTTGGCTTGGAAAGATTAGCCATTGCCAATATGAGCCTCCCGGATATTAGACTTCTCTGGAGTGAAGACGAAAGAGTAAAAAAGCAATTAAAGCTGGGGCATAAATTTGTGGAAGTAAGTAAATACCCGCCAATTACTCGAGATATTTCTTTTGTAGTAAATAATGATTTTGTGCCCAACAATTATTTTGATTTAATCAGAGAAATTGGCGGAGATATTATTGAACAAGTGGAACTCTTGGACAAATACGAAAATGAAAAAAAATTTGGTAAAAATAAAGTAAGTTATACCTACCGCGTAGTGTACAGAAGCCCAGAACGCACCCTAAAAACCGATGAAGTGGAACCTTTGCAAAAAAAACTTTACGAACAGACCAAAGAAATTTATAAGGCCGATTTAAGATAATGCTGTTGATAAGTTATAACTGGCTTATTTAAAGGAATTTTAGCCATTTTAATACTGGAAATTTAATTCATA
>CAZFXC010000012.1:4762-9461 GCA_964522815.1 uncultured Candidatus Saccharibacteria bacterium | reverse complement strand
CAAAAGAAGAAAAATCCCGCGAAGCGGGATCCCGCTCCGCGGGAAAGAAACAAGGTTATACCAGTGAAAACATTACGGTTTTAGAAGGCTTAGATCCGGTTCGGAAGCGTCCGGGAATGTATATTGGTTCCACTTCTTCAACCGGGCTTCACCACCTAATTTGGGAAGTGGTAGATAACTCGGTAGATGAAGCCATGGCCGGACATGCTACCAAAATTGGCGTGCTAATCCAAAAAGACGGCGGAGTAACTGTGGTAGATAACGGTCGGGGTATTCCGGTGGATATTCACAAACAAACCAAAAAATCCGCTTTGGAAACCGTTTTAACCGTGCTCCATGCGGGTGGTAAATTTGGTGGTGATGCCAGTGGCTATAAAGTTTCCGGCGGTCTCCATGGCGTGGGTGTAAGTGTGGTTAACGCCCTATCCACCAACTTAACCGCTCAAGTAAAACGAGATGGTAAAATTTACGAACAAAAATATAAAATCGGCAAACCCCAAGGCGCCGTCAAAGCCGTGGGTAAAGTTGACAAAGACGACATTGACCAGACCGGCACTAGCATTACCTTTTATCCTGACTCCAGTATTTTTGAAACCACAGAATTTAATTTTAAAACCGTGCTGGAACATTTAAGAAGCCAAGCCTACTTAACCAAAGGCTTACATTTTTTTATTACTGACGAAAGAATTGGCCTCACTTACCAGTATTTTTTTGAAGGCGGGATTGTTAGTTATATTAAACAGGTCAATCGTAACAAAAAAACCAAACACTATCCCATTTATGTCCAAAAACAAGTGGAAGATATTTCGGTAGAAATTGCCATTCAATATACCGATGATTTTGACGAAAGAATTCTTGCGTATGCCAACAATGTGTATAACCCGGAAGGGGGAATGCACGTAACCGGTTTTCGTTCCGCACTCACAAGAGTCATCAACTCATATGCGACAAAAAATAATTATGTTAAGGAATCCGAAAAACTTACAGGCGAAGATATGCGTGAAGGTTTAAGTGCCATAATTTCGGTTAAACTACCCAATCCGCAGTTTGAGGGACAAACCAAAGCAAAATTAGGCAATCCGGAAGTGAGAACCGTGGTTGAACAAGTGGTGGGAGATGTTTTAGAAATTTATTTTGAAGAGCATCCCCAAGATGCCGGTAAAATTATTGAAAAAGTTATTTTGGCAGCCAAAGCCAGAATGGCTGCCAGAGCCGCCAGAGACAGTGTAATTAGGAAAGGCGTATTAGAAGGTTTGGCACTTCCGGGTAAATTGGCAGACTGTAGCGAAAGCGACCCGGCTGAATGTGAATTATACATAGTAGAGGGTGATAGCGCCGGAGGAAGCGCCAAGCAAGGCAGGAATCGCAAATTCCAAGCTATTTTACCACTTCGGGGAAAAATTTTAAACGTGGAAAGAGCGAGGTTAGACAAAACTCTTTCGAATCAAGAAATCAAAAATTTAATTATTGCTATGGGCGTTGGCGTTGGCGATTTATTTGATTTAAGCAAACTGCGTTACCACCGAGTAATCATTATGACCGATGCTGATGTTGATGGAGCACACATTCGCACTTTGCTTTTAACTCTGTATTACAGATACTTTCCGGAAATTATAAAAAATGGGCATTTATACATTGCTCAACCCCCATTGTTTAGAGTCCAAGTTGGAAAGCAATTTCAATACGCTTTTTCCGAAACTGAAAGAGACGAAATCCTAAAAGATTTATTATCTGAGGCCAAAAAAACTAAAGGCGAAAAAACGAAGGCCAAAACCAACACTCAAGAAACTGGAAACCAAGAAAAATCCAATGAAGTAGAAAGCGAAGGCGGGGAAGTGGGAGAAATTGCCGGGATGAAATACACCATTCAACGCTACAAAGGTTTAGGAGAAATGAACCCTCAACAACTCTGGGAAACCACTATGGACCCCGAGGCAAGAGTAATGCTTAGAGTGGATATTAAAGATGCGGAAAAAGTTAGTGAAATTTTTGAAACGCTCATGGGCGACGAAGTCGCCCCCAGAAAGCGGTTTATTACCACCCATGCTAAGGCAGTTAAGAATTTAGATATTTAAGTTTTTATAACCCTGTTTAGAAGTAAACCGATAAAAACACACCTATAAAAATCAATACATAATTAATTGACATAAAAACAATTTTCTATTAACATATATGAAGTTATTCCCCCTTTTTGGGGGAATTATATTTATCCATATCGAAATAACCCAATCAACCATGTCTAAAAAATATTTACTCACCCCCGAAGGTTTAGAAAAACTCAATAAAGAACTCAAAGATTTGGTAGAAAATAAACGTAAAGAAGTCATTGAAAGAATCAGAGAAGCGGCGGCTCACGGCGATTTAAGCGAAAATGCCGATTACGCTCAAGCACGAGAAGAACAAAGTTTTATTGAGGGTAGAATTGCAGAAATTGAGGACATAATCAAAAATGCCGAAATTATTTCTCAAACTTCACACGGTAATATTGTAAATGTAGGAACCACAGTAATCGTCAAAGTCAGTGATTCAGAAAAAAAATATACCATAGTCGGTAGCAATGAAGCTAATCCCAAAGATGGAAAAATTTCCAACGAATCTACCGTTGGCAAAGCACTCTTAGGCAGAAAAACCGGGGAAAAATTTAAAGTTTTAACTCCAGCTGGTGAAATTGAATATCAAATTCTCAGTATCGAATAAAATTTATTACATAATAAACAAAAAAACAAAGATCATCTTTGCATTCAGCAAAGATGATCTTTGTTTTACAACAAGTTGGCAAAAAAGCTTGTTTTTTGTTATAATTATTTTTACAGTAATCAGTTGTCAGTAGTCAGTTAATCAGTTTGATTAACTACATAGTAGTATCATAAACCTTGTATCTAATACCTAAATATGTCAGACAGATTAGAAGATGTAATAAAAATTAGAAGAGAAAAATTGGATAGAATTAAACAAGCAGGGCTTGATCCCTATCCTTCTCAAACTCAAAGAACTCACACTAACCAACAAGCTTTAGATAATTTTGACGCGCTTTTAAACCAAGAACTTACCCTAGTCGGTAGAATTCGCTCTTTTCGGGACATGGGTAAAATTATGTTTATACATATTGAGGATGGCTTAGCCAAAATCCAAGTTTTGTTTAAACAAGAAGACTTAGGAGTAGAAACATTTAAATTTGCTTTAAAAAATTTAGACATTGGTGATTTCATTCAAGTAACTGGCAAATTATTTAAAACTAAAACTGAAGAAAAAACCCTGCAGACAACCAACTACAAACTCTTAGCCAAATCTCTATTGCCTCTCCCCAGCGAACATTTTGGCATACATGATGAAGAAGTTAAACTCAGAAAAAGATACTTAGACATTTTATTAGACCAAGAAACAAAAGCACTCTTTATAAAAAAAGCCCGGTTTTGGAATTCCATGAGAACCTTTTTACAAGACAAAGGGTTTTTGCATATAGACATGCCCATCTTAGAAAACACCACAGGAGGCGCGGAAGCCAGACCCTTTATTACTCACCATAACGCTTTGAACAAAGAATTCTTTTTAAGAATTTCTTTGGAACTCCCATTAAAAAAAATGTTAGTCGCCGGTTATGAAAAAGTATTTGAGATCGGCAGAATTTTTAGAAACGAAGGTGTGTCTACCGAACACTTACAAGACTATACCCAAATGGAATTTTATTGGGCTTATGCCAGTTTCCAAGACATGATGGATTTAGTCAGACAAATGTATCAAAACATTATTTTAGATACTTTTGGCACTTTAAAAATTACTGCCAGAGGTCAGACTGTAGATTGGAGTGGAGAATGGGAAAAAATCAGTTACATAAAAATTTTTCAAGAGCACACAGGCATTGATTTAAATACTGCGGAGTTAAATGACTTAAAAACCTATGCGGATACACACCATATTAAATATGAAGAATTTGCCGGCAAAGGTAGGTTGATAGATTTAATTTTTAAAGAAATCAGAGAAAAAATTCCGAGTGAAAAACCAGTGTTTTTAATTGACCAGCCTGTGGAATTAGAACCTCTAGCCAAACGAGACCCGAAAAACCCAAAACTAGTGCAGAGGATGCAAATTATTGCTTATGGCACAGAATTAGGCAAAGGGTTTGGCGAGCTTAATGACCCCATAGACCAAAGACTGCGTTTTGAAGAACAAGCCAAACTTAGAACCGCAGGGGACGAAGAAGCCCAAATGCTAGACGAAAGCTATGTGGAAGCCATGGAGTACGGCATGCCCCCGTGCGCGGGTTTTGGTTTAAGCGAAAGACTGTTTGCAATTTTGGCCGACCGATCTATCAGAGAAATTGTGGTCTTTCCTCCTATGAAAGATGAAAGCGAACCAGTGGTAAAACTCAAAGAGAATTTAATGGCTGTGGCACTTATCAACCAAGAAATTAAAATGGAAAGCTGGCAAGTGTTAAATTCAATTGCTCATTTGGCTTCGGCTTTTGCTGTCAGGCAAACCAAAAAGGGCAGAAACTTATTCTACAAAGATGAAATCCTAAGCCAAGATGGTAAAACCATAAAACTTAACATCCAACACGCTATTATGATTAAAACCATTCCCAGCAATGCGGAATTAAAAGCATTGATTGCCCAAGCTAAAAATCTAGATTTGGAAACCGCGGAATTCACCAAAGAAATGCTGGAATCCACGAGTGATAAAAAAGTTATTGAATGGACTT
>CAZFXC010000012.1:0-4662 GCA_964522815.1 uncultured Candidatus Saccharibacteria bacterium | reverse complement strand
AAATAACTATGGAAAATAATCAGCTTGTAATTTCTGTAGGAGTAATATTAAACGACAAAAGGGAAATTTTACTGGGGCTCAGACATCAGCCCCAATCGCCAGAAATTCATAATAAATGGGAATTTCCCGGTGGAGGCATAGAGTTAAACGAAACCCCGGAAAAAGCTCTGCTAAGAGAAGTAAAAGAAGAAACCGGTCTTAACGTGGAAATTGTAAGATTATTACCAAAGGTTTATAATAACATTTTAAATAGAGCTGATGGTTTAATAAATGTAATAATCATTGCATTTGAATGCAAAATAATATCAGGAAGTCCTAAGAGTGGAGATACAGAAGTAGGGGAGTTAAAATTTTTTAAACGAGAAGAAATAGATTACACCAAATGCTTGCCCAAAACCAAAGAAATTATTGAATTATTAAACAGCCGATGAATCGGCACGCTACAATATGCTAGATATAAAATTCATTCGGGATAACCAAGATAACATCAGAAAAGCCATTAAAGACAAAAATATTGGCTTGAATTTAGATGAGCTATTGGACGTTGACGCTAAAAGGCGAGATTTACTTACAGAACTGGAAGGACTTAAAGCACTTAAAAATCAAGTTTCCAAGGAGTTTCCAAAACTATCACCGGAGGAAAAAAAGCTGAAGTTGTTAGAAATGAAAGAAGTAGATGAAAAAATGGAAAGCTTAAAAACCGCCGTTGAGTTAGCAAAAACCAAATACCAAGAATTAATGTATTTAGTCCCAAACATCCCTAGTCAAGAAACTCCTATTGGGAAAGATGACAGCGAAAACATTCCTTGGAAATATTGGAGCCCAACATTAGGTGATGTAGACCCGCAAGATAATCAAAAAGTTTTAGAAGTCCCAACCAAATTTAAGTTTAAACCCAAAGATCACGTAAGCCTCATGGAGAGTTTAAATTTAGTTGACTTACAAGCAGGGGTAAATACCGCTGGCTTTCGAGGTTATTATTTAAAAAACGAAGCCGTGCTTATGCAGTATGGCTTACTTTGGCATGCTTTAAAAAAGATGCAGGAAAAAGGTTTTGAATTAATGATTCCACCAATCATGGCCAAAGAATTCGCTTTTTATGGGAGTGGCCATTTCCCGTTTGGCAGACAAGACCAATACGTGCTGGGAACGGAAAGTGAATTAAGTAATCCAGAATATTTAAAAAATCCATTATTTTTAAGTGGCACAGCTGAGCCCAGTCTTTTAGCTTATTATGCAGACAAGACCTTAGAAGAAAAAGACTTACCTATAAAAGTTTGTGGAATTAGCCAATGTTTTAGAGGAGAAATTGGTAGTTATGGCAAAGATACCAAAGGCATTTACCGTATTCATGAATTTATGAAGGTGGAGCAAGTGGTCCTTTGCAAAGCGGATATTTTGGAAAGCGAAAAATGGCACGAAACCATGCGAGAAATTGCCCAAGAGATGCTTAAAGATCTTAAACTCCCTCACCGAGTTTTAAATATTTGCACAGGAGATATGGGAGCGGGTAAATATAAAATGTATGACATAGAAACTTGGATGCCGGGTCGGGAAAAATACGGAGAAACTCATAGCGACTCTAACTTAACCGATTGGCAAACTCGACGATTAAATATCAAATACAAAACTTCCAATGGCGAACTTAAGTTTGTTTTTGGATTAAATAATACAGTCATCGCCAGCCCCAGAATTTTAATTGCCATCATTGAAAACTACCAACAAGCCGACGGAAGTATTTTAGTGCCAGATATCTTAAAACCCTATATTGGGAAAGATATAATAAAATGAGTCGAATCTACGAATTAGACAAATCAACAAATAACTACAAATTTTATACTTTGTCTATTTGAAATCATTTGTAAATATGAGTATATGTTAAACAAAAATAAAATTAAATTTCAAAATCAGGATTTTAAAAAAAAATTAATAGTGGCAAGAACCTACAAAAGATCCTTTAAAAAAATCCCGGACAAACCCCTTGGGATTTTTTTAGGTTATTTTGGGATTTATTCCCTAAAACTAAAAATATTCATACTCGTTCTAATACTGATTTTTGGCTACCTTTTTTTAGTGCCTAACTTTCTTTCCGTAAAGCATATTAAACTTTCGGGACTCAAGAATCTAAGCAATCTTTCCGAAATTGAAACTTGTGTTAAGCAAAATCTCCATTGGCCTCACAGCAATTTAATTTTACTTTCCAACGCTAAGCTAATCGGAATTTTAGAAAAAAAATGTCTAACTATCAGCGAAATCAAAAAACTGGAAAAGGATTATCCTAACACTTTAAACTTAAACGTTAAAGAACGTTTTGAACAATTTCTCGTACATAACCAATCCGGACAATATACTCTTTCCAATGATGGACAATTTTTAAAACAATTAAGCCAAACCGACATTGACCTCAATGCCACTTCCACCAATCAATTAATGCCATTGTACCTATTCAATAATTCGGAAGAATACTACATTAAACAATCTTTGGCTACACCCAAAATTTTTGCCAACTTAGAAACAATCCTGGTTGAATTTAATGAAAAATTATCCAATCCCATAAAACAAATTACACTTTTAGATAATACTTTCACCAATGCGGAAATCACCACGCAAACCGGCTATCAAGTTAAACTCAACCTTAATTTAGTCAATGAAAAATTTTTGCAAAATTTAGAAAATTTGCTTAATGATATAACTTCCAGTAGAATAAACAGTGTAAAATATCTGGATTTAAGAGTGGAAAACAAAGGTTATGTGTGTTACAAAGACGCTCTATGTGCCAAAAATTTACCATAAATTCTTAACAGGTCACTAATTATTAAATACATTATGCAGAAAAATCAACTCTTTATTCTTTCTTTAGGTGGTTCATTAATTGTGCCGGAAGAAATCGATACTAATTTTTTAATCAACTTTAAAAAATTAATTTTAGATCAAATCAAAAAAGGAAGTCGATTCATAATAATCACCGGTGGGGGAATGGTATGCAGAAAATACCAAAACGCATTAAAACAAGTAGCCAAACCGACTAATATAGAATTGGATAATTTGGGGATAGAGGCCACCCGATTCAATGCTTACTTAATTAAACAAATGTTTGGAAAGCTCGCTCACCCAAAATTAGCCGAAGACCCCAGCCAAAAATATTCCTTTGAGGAAAAAATTCTAGTTGGAGCTGGTTGGGAACCGGGCTGGAGCAGTGATTTTGATGCGGTTATGCTGGCTAAGACTTATGGTGCCAAAACTGTAATTAATTTAAGTAACATTACTTATTTGTTTAATAAGGACCCAAAAAAATTCAAAGACGCAAAAAAAATTCCCGCAATCAATTGGCAAGGTTTATTTAAAATCATTGGTCATAAATGGGTACCGGGGGCCAACTTACCTTTTGACCCCATGGCCGGAAAACTGGCGAAAAAAAACCAGATCAAAGTAATTATTACCAACGGTAAAAATTTAAAAAATTTAAAAAATATTTTAGAAAATAAAAAATTTATTGGGACAGAAATTTCTAATTAAATTTTCTATGAATTCTAAGCAGTCCGGAATCTATTTAGATTACGCCTCAACGACATTTTTACACCCGAGCGCCCAAAAGGCCATGTTGCCGTTTTTAAATAAACATTTTGCCAACCCCTCGGGATTACATAAACCGGCCTTAACCGCACACCGGGCGCTTAACCGTGCCAGAGAACAAGTGGGAAAAATTCTGACTTGTAAAAACGAAGAGCTGGTTTTTACAGCTGGCGGGACAGAAAGCATTAATTTGGCAATTTTTGGTATTGCGAGACAATTTTTTTTAAAAAACCGACAAACTGGTCATTTAATCACAACAACCATTGAACATTCTGCGGTACTCAACTCCTTTAAAGCTCTTAAAGAGGAAGGCTGGCAAACAACCTATTTACAGGTAAATAAACAAGGGTTGATAGACATTGAAGCATTAAAAAACGTGATAAAACCCAACACGGTTTTAATCTCAATTATGTATGCCAATAACGAAATTGGAACAATTCAACCCATTTCTGCTATCGGTAAATTAGTCGAGCAAATCAATGCTAAAAGATTATCCACCGGACTCGGTAAAATTTATTTTCACACTGATGCCTGCCAAGCTGGTGGTGTATTGGATTTAAATGTTAATAAATTAAAAGTGGATTTAATGACCATCAACGGAAGTAAAATTTATGGCCCTAAACAAACCGGGGTTTTATATGTTAAATCCAAAACGCCACTGAGACCCCTTATTTTTGGTGGGGGACAGGAAAATAATTTACGAAGTGGCACAGAAAACGTCCCAGGAATTATTGGTTTTGCCACAGCTTTAAATTTAGCGCATAAAACCCGTTTAAAAGAAAATCAACGTTTAAGAACTTTAAGAAATTACTTTGTAAAACACATTACTCAATTAATCCCTGACTCCAGACTTAATGGACCACCGATTGACACAGATTCGGAAAACACACCAACGCGCTTGCCAAATAATATTAATTTTTCCTTTAAAAACACCGATGGAGAATCACTCTTATTGTATTTAGACGCCCAAGGCATTGCCGTTTCTACTGGAAGCGCCTGTCATACTTCTAGTTCAGAAGCTTCGCATGTATTAACCGCCATTCATTGCCCCTTAGACTATATTTTTGGCACCATTCGGTTTTCTTTAGG
>CAZFXC010000011.1:0-18994 GCA_964522815.1 uncultured Candidatus Saccharibacteria bacterium | reverse complement strand
CCTTAAATTCTGCCCATTCGGTAATAATAATAACCGCGTCTGATCCTTTTACCGCATTATAAACATTATCACATAATTTAATTGGTAAAACTGCTTTTGGTTCTTTAAGCGCCGGATCAAAACCCACAACTTGCACTTTTTGCTTAACAAGCCATTTTCCTATTTCCAAAGATAAAGAACGCCTTAAGGTGTTTGTTCCCGGTTTATAAACCAACCCCAAAATGGCAATTTTTTTTCCAGGGAGCTTAGTAAAAACCTTTTTTAATTTTTTATAAAAAATTTCCTTGCGGGATTGATTTACTTTATAGGCATCTACAATAATCGGCAATTCAACTCTTTTTTCTTTAGCTAAATTTTCCAAAACTCTTAAATCCCTCCCTAAAGTCCCTCCTGCAAAACCCAAGCCAGGACTTAAAAAAGCTTTTTGCCCAATCCGTGTATCTGTCTTCATTCCGTTTACTACATCAGTAATGTTTGCATTTAAACTTTCCGACAAATCAGCAATTTGATTAATAAAACTGATAGACAACCCTAAAAAACTGTTTATACTGTGCTTTACCAATTCCGCGCTTTCCAAAGACATAAATAAAAGCGGATTTTTATAAAACGAATAAAACTTTTGCATTCTTAATTTTGCTTGAGCCGAGCTTATTCCCAAAATTTGCCTGTCAGTATTTAAATAAGTTTCTATAGCCTGTGATAAACGTAAATTTTCCGGATTATATACCACTTCCCTATTTAATTTTTCATAAATCTTTCTCGATGTTCCAGCTGGAACTTGACTCATAATTACTACAGTAGCATTTTGATTCGCGTGCCTTTTTATTTGTGCGACAGCCCTATGAATCAAATTTAAATCCGGCTGGTCATTATCATCCACGGGAGTATCATAACCAATAATAATATATTCGGCTGAAGAAAGTTTTTTAAAGTCAGTAGAAAAATTTAAACTCCCAGCTTTAATCATTTGTTTGGTTAATTCACTCAATCCTGCTTCAGCAATTGGTAAAACAGCTTTTTTCAAATTAGCAATAAGTTTGGGGTCAAAATCAAAACCCTGAACCTGAAAACCAGACTTAGCTAAGGAAGCGGAGACAGTACAACCTAAATGCCAAAGTCCAATTACCGCAATTTGTGTCTTATTTTCCATTTGAGTGTTGATAAAAATTTAATAAGACTTTACTACCTTCAAAGTCAAAATTAAACGGTAATTCGGTTAAGCCCTTTTTAATCATAACGTTTCTCAAATCGTTTCTGTTACTGTGAGTAAAAAATAAAAATAAACCACCGCCGCCACTACCCATAATTTTTCCGCCCTCAGCACCGGTTTTTAAACCCAAATCATAAATTTCATCCAGCCATGGGTCGGAAATTTTATTGGACATAGTTTTCTTTATCTGCCAATGTTTATGCATTAACTTTCCGTAATTTTTAATTTCGCCATTTTCGAACTCACATAAAATTTGTTTGCCAATATCTTTAATTTCCAACAAGGCTTTTTCCACTTGGCTTTCGTTTACAGCTGCTTGGATACTCTGCTCTTTTAAAATATCCACAGTATTGTGTAATTTGTGAGTGTAAAAAAGTACGCATTTATATTCCAATTCTTCTATTAAATCCGGGGTTAATTTTGCTTGCCTTGCTTTTATCTCACCATCTCTTCCAATGTCCAAAACCGCAAACCCTCCCAAAGCCGCAAGATACTGATCCTGTTTGCCAATAGGTTTTTTTAAAATATCCAGTTCGATTTTACAAGCCCAATCCGCCAACTCTTTTGCACTAACTGCATCGCGATTAAGTTCGTTTAAAGCTCTTAACAAACCAACTAAATAGGCTGAGGAAGACCCCATACCGGTACCAGACGGCAAATCAGCAAAAGAAGAAATTTCAATTTGTTCTTTAATCCCGCAATAACGCAAAGCTTCACGAGCAAGCTCGTGCTTTAATTCATCTAAATTATTGACTGTTTCAGAATGAGAATATTTAACCCGAATAAGCTTATCGATTAGCGGACGGTTTATAGCCACATACATATACTTATTTATGCTAGCACTAAAAATAAAACCCCCATGCTTTTTATAAAAGCTGGGCAAATCTGTACCACCGCCACCAATAGGAATCCTAAAAGGAGTTCTGGTAATTATCATAAAGTGATTGACAAAAAATTAAATAAATGACAAAACTGACAAAAATTCAAATCTTTTTTTTGCTATTAAGATAATTGTTGGTTTTATTCAAACTCTCGTGGGTATCTACCCCAAATACAGCTTGGTCCGAATCTATTATAAAAGATTGCAACGGAATATGTTTTTCAAACAATTTCGGAAAAAGCTGTTTTCCAAAATCATAAAATTGGTTTTCGGGAATATAACTTAAAACTTCTGGGGTGCACTTATAAACTCCGGCATTGACATAAGGAATATCGGGACAATTCACACCTTCATAAAAACCGGAAATCATCCCATTACTATCTACTAAAACAACACCGCCAGCAATACCACTGTGGGCATTTTTAGTCCGATCAAACAACATTACTATACAACAACTATTATTAAAAGGTTGGTTGATAATTTTTTTAAACTCTAAATCAAAAATATTGTCGCCATAGATTACCAAAAATTCTTTTTCATTTTTAAAATATTTCTCCTGTTTCTTTAAGCCTCCTGCAGTACCTAAAATTTCCATCTCGAACGAATATTGAATTTTAACTCCAAACTTACTGCCATTACCAAAATAATTTGTCACAACCTCGGGAAAATAATGGGTATTAATAATTAAATCATCCACGCCGGCTTTTTTAAGCTGACAAATAGTTCTCTCTAAAATTTTCTGACCGCCAACCTCAACCATAACTTTAGGCTTTTTGTTTGTTAAAGGTTGTAACCTAGTTCCAAACCCCGCTGCTAAAATAAAAGCCTTCATAAAAAATTTTACTTCTGAATGTGGTGGTCTCAGTAAATCAATTAATACTCTTAAGTAAAGAAGAATTGGTAGGCACCTTAGTCCCAGACTTTTTTGTTATGCAATAATTCTAGATTAGCTGATTAAATTTAAAATTTCCGTTTGCTAAAAAGTCTTTTTATACATACTTAAAAACAAGCTCAATATAATTTATTGTATCATAAAAACGATTGGGATGCAAAGCATCTAACTCTAAAATTTTAATGTAATTTGCTAGCTTTTTAAGCATTAATTGTGAAATGCAATTTAATGCACACTATTAATTACATACCTTTTTATGTAATTAATACTTATTTGCAGACCGATTTCCAAGGAGGTTTTAGGGTTCCATCCCAACGCTAAGGCCTTAGACACATCAGCCAAATTTTCCTGAGCTTCACCTTCTAAATTTGCCTTAAATTCCGGCTCAATATTAACTCCAATTATTTTGTTAATTAATTTATAAATTTCTAAAATTGAAACATTTTGACCAGTACCTAAATTGTAAACTTGTCCATTAGTACGATCGTCATTCATAGCTAAAATATGAAAATCATTAATGTCGTCCACATAAATAAAATCTCTTCGCTTACTTCCATTGCCAAAAATTACAGGCCGTTCCCCTTTTAACAACTTAATTATAAATGCCGAAAATACTGGAGGAATAGTTCTTCGATAATCTTGTCTTGGTCCATAAACATTAAAATACCTTAATGCCGTTATTTTTAATCCCCGGAACCTTTCAAAAGCTTCGCTAAAATATTTTGTAGCCATTTTTGAAACAGCATAAAAACTTTGTGGATGTTCGTCTTCTTCCGGAGTTGGTAAGATTTTACTGCCTTCATAAAGTGCGGACGTCTCCGCATAAATAACTTTCCTAACTTTGGCTTTAGCGCAAGCCAAAAAAACGTTTACTGTGCCGGTTACATTTATATCTACGGTGTCAAATGGATCGTTTTGGCAATCAATAATAGAATTTTTTGCGGCAAAATGAAAAACCGTATCTACCCCTTCAAATACCGGATAAATATCTTTACTGCGAATGTCTAATTGATGAAATACAACCTCGTCTGGAATCTGCTCTTTTATTCCGTAAGACAAATTGTCTATCCCAATTACCTCATAACCTTCCTTCAGCAAACGGTCAGCCAAATTGCTACCAATAAACCCTGCTACACCGGTAATAAGAATTTTTTTCATAATTTTTATAAACTAACCTTACTAATTTTATTTTGTAATATCAACATTGATTTACGTAACACAACAACGACTTTTGAACCTATATAAGCCTAATCATAGAATTTGGACCTGCTTACATCACTTCTTAAAAACTTTTGTTCTGGACCAAGCTTTTTGCTTGATTATTAAGCCTTAAAATTCCATTTTTTTATCAAATCATGTAAAAAAATTACGCCAACCGATAATTTTCTATCCCAATCAGTTAAACCTAATTTTTTCAGATAAAATGTCAGCAAAGAAATCTCCATCGCTATATGCCTTACAACTTTTTCGAAATCATAATCCCTTTGGATTTTAAGATCAGTCCCTTTTGTAATACATTTCGGGCTTAATTCAATTTTTTTTAATACTTAAACAGTTGATTGCTTTCCCAAATATACTTGAAAAAAATTTCTACGCTTCTGTGCCAAAATTTATTCGGGATCCGCTAAATGTTCTTTAAATTTATTTAAAATAAAAATATTAAATGATCTTTAAAATCTCACTTAAATTTTTTACAAAAAAATTAGCATTTTCGACTCGTTTATTATACCCAGTTTCCAAAAGAATACTACTACATCCAGCATTTTTCGCCACATCGATATCTTTTTGGCTATCACCAATCATAAAACATTTTTTTAAATCTAGCTGATAATCTTTAACAGCATCAAACAACATCCCGGGCTTTGGCTTTCGGCAATGGCAGTTATCGCTGTTATTATGAGGGCACACATAAACTGCTTCTATGCTGGGAACAATACTTTTTAAATAATCATGCATCTTATTTAATTCATCCCAACTCATTTTATTATGCGCTATGTCAGGTTGGTTGGTAACAATAATATTTAAATAACCTAAAAATTTTGCCTGCTGTAAAACTTCCACTACTCCTTTGACCAATTTAAAATCTTCAAATTTTTGCGGACTAACGTTTTTTAAACCATCTTTACGCACTGCAATAATGTGATTAAGTACTCCATCCCTGTCCCAAAAAATTGCTTTACTCATAATAAAATCTCCTAATTTTTTTATATGTGGCAGGAAAAAAATACGTCAAAAACTTACCAGTCAAAAAAGGTATGGCTTTTAAATTTTCCCAATAAAGTTTACTATATCCCCTAATTCTACCGAAAAAGGAATTATGATAATAATGTTTACAGGCTTCTTGAAAATCCGAAATTATTTTTGGCGTTTGAATTTCCAAACTAAAAATTTCCAAGGCTCTTTCCCTGGCCAACTGACCCATTGACCTTATTTGGTCTTTATGCTCCACCATCCATTTCATATTTTCATAATACTGCTCAACATTATCAGTCTCAGCCCATTTGGCATAAGAAGGAGCCAAAAGGTCAAAATGATCATTATGATATCGAGACTTGTGCGTAAGTATGGGGTGGCCTGAAAGCATAGCTTCGGCAATTGCCATACCCACGGTTTCCCCATCCTTACGAGCATGCGCCATTACATCTATTTCTTTATAAAATTTATTTAAGTCGGTAATAGTTGTAATGGGAGGTCTAAATTCCATATTTTTTATACCAAGCCCCTGTGCCATTGTTATCCAAGCTGGTGGAGGATTGACAACAATATACCTAACCTGATCCGGATAATTCTCTTCCAGTTTTTTAAACGCTTTGAGGGCAATGGGATCAAAAATAGAATCTTCACCCCTGCCAATTCTCCCAAAAATTACCTGACTGCCAATTGGAGATTTTTTAAAAACTTCCGGGGGAAAATCGGGAAAAGGATTAAAAAAAATTTCTACATTTTTTACTCCCCTTTTACGAATCCTCTTAGCATTATTTTTTCCTGATACATAAGTTTTAACAACATTCCCATTAGTTATATAATGCCCAAAAGGAGAAATTAACACGAAAGGAATACTTGCTGGTACAACATTCATAGGAAATTGATAATGAGCGTAAACAGGAGTATAAATGCAGTGTATTTGTCTGCGATTAATTATGTCCATTAATCCGGGATTCATACCCAATAAAGCGTAAGGTTCTCTGTTTTGTTTATATTTATAAGTAAACTCTTCAATAATAACTCCATTCTGCTCCAAGTCTTTAGCTAAACCAGGATCTAATACAGGCCCGCCGGCAAAAAAAACATTAAACTCTGCGCTTAAAATTTTTGCTATTTGCCTTTCGAGTTTTTGTGTACTACCATAAAAAAAACCCTGTTCATCAAAAATTAAAATATTATACATAGCAATCCTAATCTACAAATTTATTCTAATTATTTTAATCCAAAATAGTTCTAATTAAGAGCATTCGGAAATTTCGTTTTAATTAACTATTTTCAATTTCCAATAGGATTTGCTTTTTACCTACAACATATTCAGCTTCCATTTTCTCAATAGTAATTCCATTTTCCAATTCATACAACCTTATGGAAAGCATTAACCTAAAAAATACAAAAAGCATTCCATTAAGTAATCCGATCACACCCATCCTCCAACCACCATTTAAAAAAAACAATCTAAAATAATTAAACATACTTCCAAAGGTGTACCATAAACTAAATTTTCTAGTACCACTTTCAAATTTATATTTTGCCTCTTCATTTGCATAACGCAAATGCCCTTGAACAAATTTGTTTAAATCATAGAGACTAAAATGATAAATTGCAGTAGTTGGGTCATAAGGCAAAGATAAATCTTCTTCCGGTTTACCCAAGAAAGTTCCTAAATGATGAATGTAATTTTGTTTGAAAGTAACTGAATCTTTCATAAAAAAACAGCCATATTTTGCCTTCATCATTTTATGTTTTATATCGCCCCACATATACGTATAAACAGGCAATAAAACCCGCTTGTATTTTTCCTGATTGGAAAGTTCAACCAATTTCTCTAAAAGTTTTTTTGTTAACAAATTATCGACCCAACCATAATACATCCATGGAGTTCTACATAAACTTTTGGCAAAATCTAAAACCTCCTCTGTGTCAGCATAGGGCTTGTCAGTTTTTGGCCTGACATAAAACTCTGCCCCCCATTTTTCTGCCATTGCTTTTGTGCTGTCCGTACTTCCGCCGTCTAAAATTATCACACGTCCGTATTTAACTAAATTCCGCACCGTATACTCAATACGGAACGCTTCGTTATAAGATGCTAAAAAGAAAGTAATATTACTATTAAGCATAAAAATTTAAAAACTCACTAATCTTGACTTTTAAATAATTTACCTGAGCACTAGTTAGGCCATGATGACTGGCCAAAACAAAAGCATGTTTCATTATATGTTCTGTATTTGGAAAATTTTTTTGCGCTAAACGATGCGGAATTTTTTGAAAACCAGGCTGTTTTAAAATATTACCGGTAAATACGGGACGAGTTTGAATATTGCTTTTTTCCAAAAAAGTAATTAATTGTAAACGAGTGAAAGGCGCACCCTCTTTAATAATTATGGGAAATGCCAGCCAAACGGTTTTGGTATCAAGTGTTATTTTGGGTAAGATAAAATATTTTTTATATTTGGTAAAAAATAAATAAAGATCGTTAAAATACTTTGTTCGGAGCTGGGCAAATTTGGGAAATTTTTTTAATTGTTCCAAAGCAAAAGCCGAAGATATTTCCAACGGCAAAAAATTATAACCAATCTCGCTAAAAATAAATTTATTATCGTAGGGAATGCCGGAAAGTTCGCTTTGAAAACGGTTTTCTAAAAGTTCAGAATTGGCTTTTTCACCAAATAGAGATGACTGTCTTCCCCAACCTCTTAATACAACTAAACGGTCAATCCACTCTGAATTATTTACACAAATCATTCCTCCACCGCCTGCGCCATTGATAATATGCGACCCATAAAAGGATGTAGTAGTAATGTGAGAAAATTTTCCAGTAGGTTCATTTGCAAAAGTTCCCCCTAAGGTATCACATGAATCTTCAATAAACCATAGTTTATATTTTTTTGCAATTTCCGCCAAACGTTTCATATTTGGAATATTTCCTAAAAGTAATGGAATCATTAAACAACGAGTTTTTTTAGTAATGGCTTTTTCTATATTTTCTGGATTTACAATATAAGTGTCTAAATCCACATCCACAAAAACCGGGACCAAACCTTTTTGCACAATAGGCGCCACTGTAGTTGAAAAAGTTAAAAGCGGAGTGATGACCTCAGATCCTCGAGGCAGATTCAACAGTTCAAAAGCCAAGAGATTGGCGCTTGAGCCGGAATTTACCATAACTCCGTATTTTTTCCCAAATCGTTTAGCAATTTTCTCTTCAAATTCTTTTGTCTTGTCACCTAGAGCGGTATTACCTTTTAGTACCTTTACCACGGCGTCGATTTCTTCTTGACCATGTACAGATAAACCATAAGGCACGCGGATATTTAACTTATTTTTCATAGCGGTTTGTAAAAATTAATGCCTTAATTATATATAAAATACAAGATTTTTGCAAAAACCCCGCCTGTCTAAAGCGGGGGATACTATCTAAATTTAGTGTCAGCAAACAAACTATAACTGTCTATCTTTTGATGTCCGAGGCTGTAAGGTATAAAAGATAATTTCCTCTTAGGTCGGTTATAAATTTTACATACTCGCTTAAAGGACTTTCACTTATAAGCAATTGACGCAAAGCTTGTCTATCGACTGCCTTAACTCTGAATAAAAAATCCATCTTATATAAGATTATTCAAACTGGGGACATTATGATTTGCCCCCAAATTCTCAAATCCCGCCTAGCAAACCATTATTTACCCAAACGATCCATACCTCACATCTTTACTAAAACCCAGCTTTCCAAAAAAATGTATTTTCTTTTATAATAAAAATTTTTTATACCATTTATAGGTTTCCCTCATTGCCGTTTCAAAGCTGTATTTTGGTTGCCAACCCAGAACTTTCAGTGCTAATTCTGCATCAAGCTTTGGCAGACGCTGTTTGTCAATTATCTGATTTAAAACTTCATACTTACATTTTTGATTTAAAGCTTTAGAAATTTTTACAATCAACTCCAAAACTGAAAGATTTTCTTTACCCAAAAAATTTATAGCCAAGCCCTTACTACGACTGATATTTTCTCCAAGTCCGATGAAACCCTGGACCATATCTTTTATGTAAATAAAATTTTTTTTGGACTTTCCCGCACTCTTAATTATTAAAGTTTTGTTTTTAATAGTTGATTGTAAAATGTCCGGCACAATTCTGTTTAAACTCATATCCCCTGCCCCAAAAACATTACCCACGCGACCAATTACAACCGGTAACCCATGGGTTTTAAAATAACTCCTTACTAAAATTTCACAGGCAATTTTGGATGCATCATATGGGTGGGTAGAAACGGACGGATCAAAAACTCTGGTCGATGAAGGTATTATTACCGCCTCAATCCCCGAGGTTTGCCTTGCTGCTTCCAAAACATTTAAAGTCCCGATTAAATTTACAGAAAAAAAATCATGGGCCGTAGGCTGCTTATGCACATTGGGTAGTAAACCCGCAAAATGAAAAATTTGTTTAATTTGGTTTTTCTTTAAAATTTCTTTCAGTTTGGATAAATCATCAAGACCGCATTTTATGCCTTCGGCTCTACGATCAAGCTTTTCAAAGAAAAAATAGCAATTTTTCTTTAAACTATTGTAGGTAAAATAAACTTTACCGCCTTGCTGAATTAAGGATTCGGCAATATGTCCGCCCAAAAAACCAGTAGCCCCCGTAACTAAAAAATTTTTTCTGTTTAAAGTCATTGCTTAAAATAAGTTATATACCATTCAAAAGTCTCTTTAGCAGATTTTTTAAAATCCCAATTCGGTTTCCAATTCAACATATTCTGTGCTTTTTCAAAATTAAGGCTTTGATTGGGAATTTCATTCAATTGAACGTTCAAAATTTTATAATCACATTTCTTTTTTGCTACTTCGCCTATTTTTTCCACCATTTCAATTACCGATAAATTCAATCCGCTAGAAAAATTAAAAGCTTCACCCTTTACGTTTCCTAATTTTTCTGCCATTTTTATATAACCCTCAGCCACATCTTTTACATAAACATAGTCACGCCTAAATTGACCATTACTCCGGATCTCCAAGACCTGATTTTTAATTATGGACTCACAAATACCCGGCACAATGCGAC
Source organism: uncultured Candidatus Saccharibacteria bacterium (assembly GCA_964522815.1). Classification (GTDB taxonomy): domain Bacteria; phylum Patescibacteriota; class Doudnabacteria; order UBA920; family UBA920; genus JBBTRN01. The sequence continues at coordinate 8,752 of CAZFXC010000011.1, read as the reverse complement.
TGAAATTAATATCACCCGGCCCAAAAATATTACCAAAACGAGCCACCACAACTGGCAGATTGTATGTTTTATAATAAGTTCGAGCTATCATATCTGTCGCAGCTTTGGAAGCGTCATAAGGATGGTCGCCAAAAACTTTTTGAGTCTCTATCGCATTTACACAATCCTTGCCATAAGCTTTATCAGATGAAGCGACGAAAACACCTTTAATATATGGGGATACCCTTGCGGATTCCATAACATTCACTGTTCCCATAATATTACTCTCAAAAGTTTCCATGGGATTTTCGAATGCCTCTCCCACTAATGCCTGGGCAGCTATATGATAAATATAATCAATTTTATTATCTGTCACCGCACTTTTAAGCTGTGCTAAATTTCTTAAATCCGCGTCTATTAACCCAACTTTTTGTGAGAGTCCGGATGTTTTAAAATACCCTTCCTGATTCAACTTAAAATCAAATACAAAAACTCTAGCGTTAAGGGCCAAAAGTTTTTCAACTAAATGAGAACCCACAAAACCCGCACCGCCAGTCACTAAAACATTTTTATTTTGCAAAATATGACTCATATAAACTCTTGCTATTGATTAATTAGCATTCTTATTAATAAATAAGACCTTGTTTTTACTTCAATTCCACGAATGCAATAATTGAACTTCAAATCCGCCTCTACCAAACTTTCCAAAAAGGATATCTTTCCCAAAATATATTAAGTTCTTCAACATCTTTATAAGTATCCATGGATTTCCATGAACCTTCGTGTTCAAAAACCGAAAGTTCTTGCTTTTCAATTAAAGGCACAAAAGCTTCTTCTACCATTGATCCGGGCTTAATAAAATCTAAAAATTGCTTTTTAAAAACCATAAAACCACCGTTAATATAATCTTTGGAAGGAATATGACTTATTTCTTGCACATTCTGACTATCGCGGTTCATTGAAACTACGGTAACTTGATGAAAGCCTTTTATTTTTTTAGTAACTTCGTCTTTATCAATTAAACCAAACCGAGTCGCCGGATGCACGCCGGTTAGAGTCCCAATGGTATTTTGAGAATTATGGAAATCTAAAAGCTTATCAATATTGATATTTGCAACCCCATCTCCATAAGTGACCATAAAATCATGACTGTCTAAATATTTAGATACCTGAAGAATTCTTTCACCAGTTAAACTTTTTAAACCCGTATCAACATAAGTGATATTAAAACCTTCCGGGTTATTTTTGGTAAAATAATCTCTAATCATTTCACCTTTGTAACCCAAAGCCAAAATAAACTCATTAAACTTGTAGTATGAATAAATTTTCATAATATGCCATAAAATTGGCTTACTACCAACTAGCACCAAAGGTTTGGGCTTAAATTCAGTTTCCTCTCTTAAACGAGTGCCTTCCCCACCACAAAGTATAATTACTTTCATAATAAGTTTATTTTAACTTAGAACTCCAATTTTTTCAATAAAAATTTTTTTAACAAATAAAGTCGGAGTTAAAAAATATTCTTCAAATATTTTTCTTTGATTTTTTACAATTTTTTGCTGTTTAATTCTATCTCCCAAAATTTCTTCAAATCTTTCCCTAATATAAGGACCAAATTCCGACTTAAAAGTATTTAAATCCAAACTCATTTCATCCCGTTCGCCTATGGATATATAATTATATCCATCTTCCACTGGGATACCATAATCACATTTATCAAAACTAAAATTAATTAATACATTTCCTGCTCCCCAAGCATCCGCGGTCCTCAAGGAAGAAAAGGTAAAACCCAAAGCCAAATAACAGCGAGAACGTAATAAGTTGTGTAAATAGAGCGGTTGAGCATAAAAATATTTTCCATAATTTGCCTTAAAAAGCCATTTGCCTAAAAAAGGGGTTAAATAAATATCGAAATCTTTCGGTTCCGAATTTAATGCATGTCTTACATTATGGTATTCAATCGAATGACTATATTTAGCAGGCAAGGATTTTTCCAAATATTCAATCACCTGAAAACGCATTTGACCATTACCGACTGTGCGAGTGTTTGCAGCCCAATCATATATTTTAGGATGGTTTTGCCAGTTATACTTAGCTAAATCTGTAATTGTCGGAGTGAATGGAAATGGTATAATTTTGTGCCTGTATTTTTCTAAATCCAAAATTTGGTTTTGCCTTACCAACTCAGGATATTCAACCAATTTAGCGTCTTGAAAAAGAGAAATTTTTGCCGGATTTTTTAATAAATGCTCGTATTCTTTTTTAAAAACCTGGCCCTTTATTACCATTGTAATAGAATTCCAAAATTCAGGCTCCCCAAAAGTAAAGAATTGTCTCTCTCCTATTTCCAACCAAAATATATTTTTTGCTTGTTGTTTTATTATTTTTATAGATTCCAAAATTTCCTTTTGACCAAGTGGCCAAGGTAAAAATTGATAATAAGACTCCAAAAATAAAAAAGCGGCATCATATTTTTTTTCAAGGGCATGGAGCTGGTCTAAATTTTTACAACGGAAAAATTTAATATCATTACAATATTGCCACTTATAAAATGTTTGCCAAGCAAAACGAAAACGCTTACTGGTGGTAAAATAAATGTCCAGCTGATAAAAATGAGAAAGACCAGCTAAAAAATAGCTGGTTCTCCCCTCAAATGGATGGGCAAAAACTAATGCTTTAGGTTTTATATTCATTAAACGTTAGAGTAAGGATTTTTAATTTCAATCATGTCCACTACTTTAACCAGTTCTTTTAAGCCCTGTTCCAAAGCAACATTGTATTTAAAACCGGTGGCTCGGATTTTAGTATAATCCACAATATAATTACGCTGATCGATGTCAGTGCCAGCATCTGCAAAGTGAAGATAAAAATCCACTTGCTTAAGTAAAGCGCGAGCAACATCCTCTTTACTAAAATTTAAACTCTCATCCCCAACATTATAAATTTCCCGATTCATAGTGGAAAAATTTTCAATCCCGTGAATAATAGAACGCGCAATATCGCGAACATGCAAAAAAGTGCGCATAAATTCTTTTTCATAAACAATAATTGTTTTATCTTTTACCGCACGATAAGCAAAATCATTTATAAGTAAATCCAATCGTAAGCGTGGACTTATTCCAAAAGCCGTTGCAAAGCGGTAGATAATAAAATTTTTGGCATTTTTAACAATCGTTTCTGCTTTAGTCTTTTGCTTGCCGTAATCTGAGAGTGGTTTAAGAGGCGTTGTCTCAGTGCAATATTTATCTATCAACTTTCCATAGTTACTACCAGTTGAAGCAAAAAGAATAGGAATTTTTTTATTTGAAGCCTTTACTATATTTTCGGTACCACCTACATTTATTTCGTAAGAAGTTTTTGGGTCTTTTCTACAAGCAGGATAACCAACAATTCCAGCCAAATGGACTACAAAATCCATTCCTTGAATTGCTTTTTTAACAACTGCCAAATCCCGCACATCGCCTTTTACAAACTCAAAATTTGGATTGGAAAAATTTTGAAACAAACCCTGTCCACCCATAGCGAGATTGTCCAAAACCCTAACCTTATAGCCATTTTCCAAAAGCATAGGTACTAAACACGATCCAATATACCCAGCTCCGCCAGTAACTAAAATTCTCTTGTATTTAAAATTATTTTTCATTTGCATAGTTTATTAAATATTCTTTAGAATGTTTTAATCTTACCAGATTATGAAGTTTTTGCACACCCATTTCATATTCCTGTTTTTTAGCTTCTGGACGAATTTTACAGATATTATTTAAGATGCAAAACATCTCACCAACACTTACAGAACCCATGCCACCACAATTATAAATTTGATTTTCCATATTTTGCTTAAACAACTCGCATATTACCCTGCCAACCTCATAGGTACTAATAAATTGAAGGTGAGTAGCTAAAGTCACAAACAAATCCTCTCCATCTAAAATATCTTTAACTACACCTTTTTTTAATCCCTGTCCCACCATAGCACTCATTCGTAAAATAATATAGTTGGGAAGCGTTTTAACAATTTGCTCAGCCTGATATTTATGCAAACCATAAGCTTCTAAACGATTTATGTCGATTTTTGAGTCCTCAACCGATAGTTGAGGATTGCCATGGTCCGGATACACATCGCTTGAGGAAATATAAAAATATTTTTTAAATTTAAAATCACTAACAGATCTTTTTACAGAATCCACTGAAAGTTTATAATCTTCATTTGGATGTTGGTTTGCCCAAAATCTTTTGCTATTACCGTTAGCATTTATTAAAACATCAAAAAATTTGCCAATATTTGATTCGTAACAATCACGATTAATTTGGGTAACTTGGTATCCTGAATTTAAAAAATACCTTACTAAATTTCCACCCAAAAATCCGTTTGCTCCTAAAACCGCGATACTCTTAATTTCTGATTCGTAAGTCATATTCTATTCATTATTGAGTAAAAGTGATTTTTTCAATTTTTTAATGAGTTATTGCATAATTATAATTATTCTCAAACCATTCCATGGTCTCTTTTATCCCAAACTCAAGGGGGGTAGAGGGTAGCCAATTTAACTTTTCTTTCATTTTTTTTATTCCAAAAATTTTTTTCATAGCGCCATCAGGCTTTTCGGTATTAAACACCAAGTTACCTTGAAATCCGGAAATTTTTTTTATCTTCTGAGCAAGATCGACAATAGAAATACCCACGCCAGTAGCAATGTTTAAAGGCTCAACTTCGTTATAAACTTCAGCTGATATTAAAAGGCCTTCCACTCCATCTTTTATATAAAGCTGATCACGAACTGGTTTACCTGAGCCCCAAATTTCCACGGACGAAAAATTATTTTTCTTTGCTTCATAAAATTTTTTTATCATAGCAGCCATGGCCTTGCTCTGATCTGGATTAAAATGCTCACCTGGCCCAAACATATTTGCGTAAACAAGATGAATGGAATTAAACCCATACTGTTTTTTTAACGCCATACCTTGAACCACACTAGCTTTACGCGGAAAACCATAAGAAAAAATGCTTTCGTGAACTTCACCGCTCCAATAATCTTCCTCGTTTAACTCTTCTTTTTCTAAATATCCGGGATAAGAACAACCCGCAATTACGTTGATAAATTTACCAACTTTGGCCTTGCAAGCTTCTTCTAAAAGGTAAGTACCCATACGAATATTGTCAAAATACAACTCGCCTTGTCTACCTTTATGAAAGCCAATACCGCCCTGGTTAGCAGCTAAATTTATTACTATATCATACTTACCCTGAGTAAATAATTTTTGACAGTCTTCCTGCTTTCGAAAATCCCAAGGTTGATTGTGTATGGGCACAAAAACTTCCGCACCCAGCTCCTTGAGCCTCGGAACCAAATGACTACCAAAAAATCCGGATCCCCCAGGAATTACTATTTTTTTACCTCTAAAAAATTCAGTCATAATATTTTTCTCGAATCTTATTAACAATTCTTTGTAAAATCCAAAAAGGATATCGTATTACTGCCAGTAGATAAAATAATTTACTTTCCATGTAATCTTTTCGATGCGGGACCAGCTTATCTATAGAAATCCACTGCCCATTTTCCAAAACCTGATTTATATTATACTTCTTTCCGCGGGATAAATACAAAAAATCTATTTTACGGTAAACTCCATACCTTAATTCAATAAAAGTGCGTTCAATAGGCTGTAAAGTAGCTCGTTTTGTAGAAAGCCCCAAACCTTGATCTAAATAATACCCTAATAGTCCAATATTCTTTTTACCTTCAAACTCCAAAGCCAATCGGGAAGAGAAATCAAAATCCGCTCCCTGCAAACATTGTTCATCAAAATAACCAATTTTTTTACTTACTGCTCTACGCCACATATAAAACGGACCGGTATGCATACTACGAATAAATTCTCGTCTTTCAAATTCCGGAGGGCTAATATACCGACCTTCTTTTTTTAACCAATGATTTACAATTATGTAATCTCCGTAAGTAAAAACCACATTTGGGTTTTCATCCAAAATTTTTGCTTGAATTTCTAAAGAATTTGCAGTACGTAAATCATCAACATTCCAAATACAAACATACTCTCCATCGGCTTCTTTAATACATCGATTCATTGAGATAGCCAGTTTTTCCCTCTTAACAGGAATATACTTTACTAATCCTGGATATTTTACTTGAAACGACAAGACCAATTCGGTTTCTTCACTTGAAGGCTCGTTATGAACCAAAACAATTTGAATTTGGTTTTTTATGGTCTGCCCAGCCACGTTCTTTAAAAATTCAGGCAAATATTTTTCACCCTTATAACAAGAAACGATCGCGCTTACTTTAATTTCCTTTGATTTAAAATTATTATGTGGATTATCATCTGCCAAAACTGATTGGGTAAAAGTAGATAAAGCCTGGTTAGATTTTACTTCACTAAAACTCTTCATAAATTATTTAAGTACAAATCAAAATTCTTAGAAAGTTCATTAATAATTACTTGAGTAAGATTTTCATGCCTGCAAATTTTCTCGTACAATTTTTGATATGCGTTGGAAGAAAAAACATAATGTCCGGCAACCAAGGAACATAAAAACTTGTTGTCTAAATTGCTTTTATGCAACCATTTTTTCCACTTGCCACTTTGGTAAGCAGTGGTTAAAAACTCACTAGGGTCTATACCATAAGTATAGGCTTTTTGAAGGGTTATTGAAGTTTGTATAACACCGAACTGTGGCGCAACATTAACTGCATCAACTAAACCTTTACGTTTTTTTATTTCGGATTCTTCTATATAATCACAATTGTGTTCCTTTAGTCCTACTTGATATTTGTCTGCCAGCTTCCTCACTTGGCCTAAAAATTTCTTGTTAAAGCCCCCCACTTGCTCTACTTCTTTAACCAGACTACCAGTTTGGCAAACAAAAAAATGCAAAGATGCAAACGAGGAAAAAAAATTCATTTCATTTTCAATTTTTTTCAAATTATTCAAAAATGCTCCGGTATTTTCATCTGTTCCAACTTCTAAAAGAATTTGCGGTTTCCGTTTTAAAATATAAGTAATGGCTTTTTTGGATTCCTCTAATATTTGCTCATAACTACCTTTGAAATGACAAAAATCCACATGGATTAAATCAAAGCCGTTTTCTAAATCTGCGTCTATAGTTTTATAAACATCTTCAAACTCGTCATTTTTAAAACCCGGACCACAATGGTCCCGACAAACAAATACTTTAGCTTGTTGATACTTCTGTTTCATCTTACCGATATATTCCCCATATTGTAATGTATTCCAATTTCCGCAATATCCACCATCGTGATCAATTTGATTCTTAGAAGCAATCAACATTAAAGGCTCTCCCTTTTCTTGAGAATAAGAAAAAACCGCTTCCACAATCTGAGGACTCATTGGACCAATTCCAAGTTTAGCAATAGTTTTAATCATTATTTAACTTAAGTTCTTTAAACAAATTAAGCCTACCAAAATAATGCAAAAATAAAGTATAAGGATGATGATGTAAAGGCGAAGAGTTTAACCAAATTAAGGCAGTTAAAATTTTAACTCTTTTAACATCCAAATTTTGTTTTTCAATAAATTTATGCAAAATTTCTTGACAATTAATGAGATTCTCCGATCTTAAAATATCACAAAAAACAGAACTGCCTCGAACTTTTACTTTAAAAAGATTATTAAATATAATATCGTGACTCACCGTTAAATTATGATTTAATTTCGCTAAATCATAATACAAATCTCCGGCACTTATTAACCCACCAAAATCCTGACGCCAATCTAAAAGCGACCAAGAATCTGGAGTGCGGATAATATTATCTAATACCAAATCCCCATGAATTCTTACTTGTTTACCATCTGCTAACCAGTTAAAATCTATTTTTTCTAAAACTTCCGACAACTTAGGCACACTCTCCCCATTTATACTAATTGCCTCGTCCTTTATCGAGGTAAGCTTATAAAATTGCTCTATTCTTTTTAAAGTTTTTTCTTTATAAAAACCCAAGCACACCTTTTTAAACTCTTCTGGATTGACTTCGTTTTCAATTTTCCATAAACGTTCATTCATCTGATCCAAAAACAACGCAAAATCACTAGACGTGACCACACGTGAATATAGCCTGCCCACAACATAGCGGTAACGATAAAAATTATTTTTACTGCCTTCAATTTGGGGTACTAATCCTTCTAATACTACTGCGCGCTGTACCTGACTTTTCACAGAATTGGCATCTGCCATAAATTTAACAACAAAATCCTCAAACAGATACACAACTTGATCACTTCTTCCTAAAGTCATCTGATGATCATCCAGTTTCTTCCTAGCTTCTTGCAAAGCTTCAATATTGCCAATATCTAACCAGCTCTTAAATTCCTTGACATCAAAATGGTAGCCAAATTCTTTTATTAATTTTTCCAAAACAGGTACGTCGCCTAAAGCCGAATTAAGCGGATCAGTTGCGCACAGCCCCTCTAGAACTTCCCAAAATTTTTCGTAATCTTTTATGCCGACCAAACCAATGTGTAAATAGTCGTAATCTATTGCCCCCTTGTCGCTAAAACTAAAAACTCTTTCATCCAGTTCGGTAAATGACCGATAATTTACTGTTGACCCTCCTCTCTGTCCACCATTCCAATTACCTTCTAAAGGTGACGGAATAGGCTCAAAAACAACTGTGTCCCCAGCATGAAAAATAAAAGGACATTGCAAATATTTTTTTGCTTTAAGCATTGTTCTCGCCAAACTGAAAACCGTACCATTTTCTGGTTCGGTAGCCTCTTCTGAAAAAACAATTTTACGATC
>CAZFXC010000010.1:17111-19588 GCA_964522815.1 uncultured Candidatus Saccharibacteria bacterium | reverse complement strand
TGGTTTCGATTTGGGAAGATAATTGACCTTGCAGATGGTCAATTTTTTCTTGAATAGAGATGGCTTCTTTAATTTTGGCTTTTGGTAAATTGTCTAATTCTTTTAACGAAGAAAGAATTTTTAAAATACTTTTATGTAAAGTTTCGGCCGAGACGGCAGGATCGGGAAAAAAGTTAATTTTTTCTTCAAAGGTTAGAATTCTACCCCAGCTTTGTCTGCGTTTATTGTCTTGCTGTTTTAAAAATTTGGCAACTTCTTTAAATTGTTTATAGAGCAATAATTTGCCTTCCAAATCAACTCCGGCATCTTCTTCTTCGTTTTCCAGTTCTAACGAGGGGAGTATGGCTTTGGACTTAATAACTAGGAGTTTAGCCGCAATAGCTAAGTAGTCAGCTAAAGTCGTGGGGTCAATGTTGGTTAATTGCTTTATGTATTGCAAAAATTGCTCGGTAACATCTGCCAAGGCAATAGTCGTAATGTCCAGTTGGCGTTGTTCAATCAGCGAGAGCAGTAAATCCAACGGGCCTTCAAAATGTTTGGTTTTTATGTTTTTCATACCCGATCCGAATGCTCCGAATATACATCCGAATGCTTCGAATGTAACCGGGTGTTTAATACTCTTTTGGGTTTTAAGTGTGAGTCTCGGAAATTAACAATTAATCCTATTTCTAGACCCGAGGCTTGTAGATAGCGTTGCATCTGAAAATAATCTTCCTTTGTAATGTAATTTTTTGCTTTTAAATCTATTAAAACCTTGAAATTAATAATAAAGTCAACCTTGTTTCCACTAGGAGAATCGGGGGTGAGTTTTTTGATCTCGTATTCTCGCTGATAATCCCAGTTTTTATTTTTGAATAATTGCTCTAGCTCATTTGCATATTGAATTTCACGACAAAATCTGCCTAGTTTTTTTTGTGTTTGAAAACACAATCCAGTAATCTCGTAACATAGATCTTTTTCAATTATTTGTGCCATTTTAACATTTTTCGGAGTATTCGGATATAATTCGTTATATTCGGATCGGCTAACTTTGATATGGGTTCATTTATTTGTTTTACTAAACGCACCCTTAATCGGTAAAACCAATTTCTCAAAATCTTTCATAGATAACTCAAAGCTGTCAGTATAGGAGCCGGCAGATGAAATAAGTTTTTTGCTTTTGGACATCCCTTTATCTAAAAGGGTTTTAACATTATATTGGCTACCAAATGGGTGCAAAAGACCGATTTTAGTTTTTAGTTTGGCTTTAATTTCCTTTTCTGTGGCGAGGCTGACTTTTTTTGCCTTTAGTGCGGTTTTTATTCCTTTTAAATCTAAATATTTACCAGCTGGCAGGACAATTAAAACAAAATCTTTATCCGCCCGAACTAAAACCACCTTAGCAATGTCGCTAAGTTTTCGTTTAGTGGTTTGGGCTAAATCGTGAGCCGTGTACACCACTTTATGTTTTAGTAAATTGTATTTAACTTTGGTTTTATCTAAGAATTTGGTTAAATCGTTAGAAAGTTTGGTGATTTTTGGATTTTTAGCTTTGAATGTTTTTTTCATAATTAATTTATTTATTTTCTTCTTCCTTTATGTTCCTTTGTTTCACTAGGAAGTTTTAATTTTGAAAATTTTTCCGGGTAAAGTTCTCTGTAGGTATTTAATCTGTTCTCATCTAAGTGCATCCAAAAGAATGTACCATCTTTTGGGCATTTCACAATTTGCGCTGCAATCATATTTGGTTGTTTGCTGAGGGGGGCTTCACTATCAATGCCTATGGTATAAGTACCAAAGGTTTCGTTTTTAGTAAGATCCGGTCTCCAGTCACATGTTGGACAACAGTAATCTCGTGAATAAATTTGATTATTTTGATACCTTACACCCCATTGAATTGACATACTCTAATTTATTTCCCCAAACTATTATTTGTTATGGATATATGACTTATGGGACTAATGAGACCTATTTATCTTTTAATTTTGGTAAATCTAAACGTATATGCAATTCTTTCAGCTGTTTTTCTTCCACAGTTCCGGGGGCGGACATCATAACATCTTCGGCACTGCCATTTTTAGGAAAAGCAATAACTTCTCTAATGTTATTTTCGTTCTCTAAGAGCATTAACAGTCTGTCTATCCCCGGCGCAAAACCGCCGTGCGGAGGCGCACCGTATTCAAACGCGCGAATCATCCCGCCAAATTTTTCATCTACAGTTTTTTTGTCATAACCCACCAGCTCAAAAGCTTTATACATAATTTCCGGTTTGTAATTTCTAATGGCACCACTGGAAAGTTCTAGGCCATTGGCAATAATGTCGTATTGGTAGGCCTTGATAGTTAATGGATCATCATCAGTTAAAGCTTTTAGTCCGCCTTGAGGCATGGAAAATGGATTGTGCATAAAATCCAATTTGCCTTCTTTATTTAACTCATACATCGGAAAATCGGTAATCCACGCCCAAGCAATTAGGTTTGGATCTTTTAGATTAAAGA
>CAZFXC010000010.1:15136-17011 GCA_964522815.1 uncultured Candidatus Saccharibacteria bacterium | reverse complement strand
GGAAAATCGGTAATCCACGCCCAAGCAATTAGGTTTGGATCTTTTAGATTAAAGAGATCGCCCAAATGATGGCGAAGTTTGCCTAAAACTTTGTTAACCATTTCGCGACTGTCAGCCCCAAAGAAAATTATGTCGCCGGTTTGGGCTTGGGTTTTGGAAATTATCGCTTGAATTTCGTCTGGAGAGAGAAACTTAAGAATGGGGGATTTCATTCCATCGGTATCTAGCACAATATACGCTAAACCCCCAGCGCCTTCTTTTTTAACAAATTCAGTTAGGTCATCGATTTGCGAGCGGGTGAGTTTGGCTCCGCCTTTACAGCAAATCGCTTTTACCGCTCCACCACTTTTTAAGGCATTACCAAATACGCTAAAGCCGGTGGTTTTAAGCTCAGCCGATAAATCAATAAGTTTCATTTCAAATCTTAAGTCCGGTCTGTCGCTCCCGTATTCTTCCATAGCTGTAAGATAGGGTAGGCGAGGAAAAGGTTTTTGCAAACATTTCTTTTGCGCAAATTCTTCGGTGAGTTTAATGAACAAAGGCTCCATTTCATTAAAGACGGTTTCGTCTTTGTCTGCAAAAGCGATTTCCAAATCGAGTTGATAGAACTCGCCCGGACTCCTGTCGGCTCTAGGGTCTTCGTCTCTAAAACAAGGAGCAATTTGAAAATATTTTGGCACTCCACTCACCATTAACAATTGTTTAAATTGCTGAGGCGCTTGCGGGAGGGCGTAAAATTTCCCCGGATGCAGGCGGGAAGGCACCAAATAGTCGCGCGCGCCTTCGGGGGAAGAGGAAGTTAAAATGGGAGTGGTAATTTCTATAAAACCTTGCCCGTCCATCCAATCGCGAATAAATTTAATCATTTTATGACGTTTAAAGAGCATGGTTTGCATTTTTTCTCTTCGCAAATCCAAAAAGCGATATTTAAGACGAATGTCTTCGTTGGCCAATTGGTTTTGTTCGCCATGTCCGTGCGCAACTTGAAAGGGAAGAGGTTTGGAGGAATTTAAAAGTTGTAAGTTGTAAGTTGTAAGTTCAATGTTGCCAGTGGGTAAATTGGGATTTTTTGTTGCATCACTACGCTCTACCACTTGACCTTCTACTTTAATAACAAATTCATCTCTACATTTATCTGCCACAGCAAAAGCCTCAGCTTGGTCGGGGTGGATGGCAAGTTGAACCAAACCAGTATGATCTCTAAGATCAATAAAAATAACGCCTCCGTGGTCTCTTCGAGAGTTTACCCAACCGGATAAGCTAACGGTTTGACCAACCAGTTTTGGCGTTTCTATGCAAAGTGTTCTTTTCATATATTTTTTACCCTAACTGATAAACAGTCAGTAGAGTAGTTAATTTGTTTTATTTTAACATAAAGTTTTAATTTGACAAAATCAGAGAGAGACTAGTATTTTTTTACCTTCCAGCATCTTGCCCACATGGGAAGATGCAATGAACCCACCCACCAATTGGTGGATTCAGGGAGGCCCTGGTGAGTATGACTAACTAAAAAAAAGGGGGAGGCTTGAAAAAGTCTTGCGGGAGCTAACCTCCCCCTTTTCGGATTCCGCACTCGGAGTAAAAAAACTTAGGGGAGATGTTCTCTCCCAGGGTAAAGTTTAACTACAGCAATGTAGAATTTTATAACCCCACTAAGATGAAAGGTGTCTCTTAAAGAGACATTTTCCATCTGGCGCCACGGCTTACCCTGTGGCGCTCTTTTCATTTAATAAAAAGTTTAATATACTTAGGTGAGTCATCCTGAATTTATTTCAGGATCCATATTTTGAATAGATTCCGAAACAAGTTCGGAATGACATAGAAAAAGTAAAAATAACTAATGCTAAAAAAAATCGTCTTGGATTTGGAAACGCA
>CAZFXC010000010.1:0-15036 GCA_964522815.1 uncultured Candidatus Saccharibacteria bacterium | reverse complement strand
GATTTTGATTTTGAAGTATTAAAACCCTATTTAAATTTTAACATAGAAACTTTGCCTTATTTGGATTTATTGGAAGAGATTGGAAAAAAATTAGGTCATAGAATTAAATTGCAAGATGTGGCAGAAGCTACCTTAGGCTCGGGTAAATCTGGCTCTGGTAAGGAAGCTTTACTCCTGTATAAACAGGGACGGTTTAGTGATTTGGAAAAATATTGTTTGGATGACGTGAAAATTACCAAACAATTGTATGATTATGTAATAAAAAATCAGAAGTTGTTGTATAAGGATTTTTTTAAAGTCAAAGAACTTGCGTTAAAAATCCCCGAGGCTAAACAAAGAGTTGGTATTATGCATCAGGTAGCTTTGTTTTAGTAGTAAGTAGTAAGTAGTAAGTAGTAAGTAGGTTCCGCTTAATACTTAATACATGCTACGTACTACAAAATATTTATATTTATCAGCAGGGGCTGTAATTTTAAGCTTAGTTTATTTTTTAAGCTCGGTTTTTTCTGGTCGTCTTATTTTACCCCAAACTTTTTCTGTTGGATTTGTTACTATTCATTATTACGGAATTATTTTGGCGATTGCAGTTTTTTGCAGTTATTATTTGGCAATCAAAAGCACATCAAAATATGATATTTCCGTGAAGCAGGGGGGAGACATAATATTTTGGATAATTATTGGTGGGTTTATTGGCGCCAGAGTGTATCATGTTTTATCAGCTGTGGGTTATTATTATTTGCATCCCGCAGATATTGTAAAGATTTGGCAAGGTGGGCTGTCTATTTACGGTGCAGTCTTAGGTGGGTTGGTTGCACTTTGGCTTTGTAAAAAGTTATTAGTTATAAATTTAAAGTTATCAGTTATTTTAAACTGGTTAACTCCTTCTCTCATCTTGGGTCAAATTATCGGTCGCTTGGGAAATTTATTTAATTACGAAGTTTACGGCTATCCGACCCAATTACCTTGGAAAATGTTTGTGCCAAGGGAATTTCGTTTAAGCACGTATTGGGATACAAGCTTTTATCATCCTTGGTTTTTATACGAACAGTTAGGCTTAATTTTAATTTGGTGTGTCTTAAAATTTGGTTTAAAGGGTCAAAAATCCAACTTGTTTATTTCCTATGTTTTATTGTATAATTTAATGAGGTTTAGCTTGGAATTTTTAAGAATTGACAGCAATTTTATTGGTCAATTCCGACAAAATGCCCTCGTCAGTCTGTTTTTGGTTCTGACGGTTTTAGGAATAATGCTTTATAAACAAGGTAAGAAGCACACAGTATGAGTTTAAATATTATAAAATATCATAAGTTTAGTTCCGGCGCTTTAAGCTTTTTATTTGTTTGGGTATTGTATTACTGGACATCGCCCATTCCAGTTTTTCGGTTTTTGTTTCCGGTGTTTTTAGGAGTTTTAGGTTTAACCGTTTATTACAATTTAAACTATTTAAGCGCTTTACAATTAAAAAATGTATGGCCAATCGCTCGGGTGGCGTTATTGCAGTTAGCCGGTTTTTTACTGTTTTTTGTAATGCCTAGCGCCATTGCGCGTTTAATTTTTTTAGGGCTTTCATTGATATTTTTTTATATTTCCGAATATTTAATTTCTGATTTTTCAGAAAATATTTTATTTAACGAAGTAATTTTGATTTCGTTTGGCTTTTTTTACGGTTTTAACGGGCTTTTGTGGAATTTTCCCACCTTTAACTATTTGGGGATTTTTGGTTTGTTTGTTGTGCTTAGTTTGCTTACCCGCTGTTTTTATGAGTTCGCTCCTTTGTCTCAAAAAGAAAAGTGGATAAACGCATTAGTTTTATGTTTTTTGTCAGCTCAAATTTTTTGGGCTTGTTTATATTTGCCTTTTCATTTTTCAGCTTTGGCCATTATTGGTTTTAATGTGTATTATTTATTAGCTAGTTTAAATTATTTTTTTATTTTTAAAACGTTAACTGAAAAGAAATTTAAATTTCATGTGGGTTTGTCCGCAATTTGTATTGGTGTTGTGTTACTCGTCACACCTTGGAAAATTTTATGACATCATCAATAAATAAAAAAATATTAATAACCGGTGGGGCGGGGTTTATTGGCTCCAATTTTGTGCATTATTGGCTTAAGCAACACCCGGCCGATGAAATAGTGGTTTTAGACAAGCTTACTTATGCCGGACGCAAAGAAAATTTAAACGGAGTATTGGAAAAAATCGAATTTATTCAAGGAGATATTTGCAGTCCAGCTGATGTAGATAAAGCTATGGCCGGGGTTGAGATTGTCGTGCATTTTGCAGCGGAAAGTCATGTGGACAGGTCTATTACCGGGCCAGATGAGTTTATCCAAACCAATGTTTTAGGCACGCACACTTTGTTGAGATATGCCTTCAAACATCAAGTTAAAAGGTTTCATCATGTTTCCACCGACGAGGTGTTTGGTTCCTTACCGCTCGGAAGTAACGAGAAATGGACAGAAGAGTCGCCTTATAACCCTAGAAGTCCTTATTCAGCCAGTAAGGCCTCAAGCGATCATTTGGTGCGAGCTTATTTTCATACTTATAATTTACCCATTACAATCTCGAATTGTTCTAACAATATTGGACCTAGGTGTTTTCCGGAAAAATTAATTCCTTTGGCCATTACAAATTTACTCCAAAATAAACAAGTGCCAATTTACAAACCCGGGAATCAAGTAAGGGAATGGCTATATGTAGAAGATCATTGCAGTGCCATAGAAGCGATTTTAACTAAAGGGAAAATTGGGGAAACTTATTTTATTGGGCCGGATAATCCGGAGTTAACCAATTTGGCAGTTATAAAAAAATTACTTGAGTTAATGGGTTTAAAGGAAGACATGATTGAGTTCGTGGCAGATAGGCCTGGGCATGACCAAAGGTATGCTATGGATCATAGTAAAATAACTAAAGAGCTGGGCTGGCAACCTAAGTTTGGGCTGGAAGAAGCTTTGAGGCTCACAGTTGAGTGGTACAAGAAGGGGCAAGTAAGTAAATAAGTGAATAAGCTGGGAAATAAAATTAAAGCATTAAAATTTTTTTCTAAAACCTATCACCTATAACCTAACACCTAAACTATGAAAGGCATAATTCTTTCCGGTGGGGCAGGCACTCGGCTTTACCCGCTAACTAAAATTACTTCTAAACAACTTTTACCGGTTTATAATAAACCGATGATTTATTATCCCTTAGAAACTTTGCTTAGAGCCGGGATTAAGGATATTTTAATAATTGTGTCGCCGGAACACAGTGATGATTACTTAAAATTGTTAGGTAGTGGCGGTGAGTTTAATGCTCGGTTTACTTACGAAATTCAAGACAAACCCGAAGGTTTGGCTCAAGCCTTTATTATTGGGGAAAATTTTATTGGTACAGATAATGTTTGTATGATTTTAGGTGACAATATTTTTTTCACTGAAGATGAAAATGCACTATCGAATCATATTAAGCAGTTTAAATCCGGCGGGCAGATTTTTGCCAAAGAAGTAAGTGATCCGGAAAGGTTTGGCGTAGTGAAGTTTGATGGTCAGGGTAAAGCTATCCAAATAGAAGAAAAACCTAAAACATTCTTGTCCAATTATGCCATAACCGGACTCTATATTTACGACCATCGTGTCGTCGAGGTGGCCAAAGAAGTTAAGCCCTCAGGGCGGGGGGAGTTGGAAATTACCGATATTCACAATTGGTATTTAAAGCGAGGGGAACTACAGGTAGATATTGTTAAAGGTGAATGGCTGGATGCTGGCACATTTGAAAGTCTATTTAGAGCTAGTGAGTTAAGCAGATTAAAAAGTCTAAATTCTAAAAACTAAATCCTAAACAAATAATAAAATTTAAAGCATAAACTGTTTGTTTTTTAGAGTTTTAATTTTGTTTAGATTTTAGGTTTTATGCTTTAGAATTTGATCTTTATGTCTATTAAGCATCAAAAAATTATTTCTGCCACACTTATTGCTTTGGTGGCTTTTGGGGGTTTGGAAGTTTTGGTTAAAATTATTAATTTAAACCAAACACTTTGGTTTTTAAAAGCCGGGTTGGTGATTTGGTTATTTTTAGCTTTTAAAATTGGCTTGTTGTATGATTTGCACTTTAAAAATCCCGGCGCGTTAAAACGAGCCATAAAAAAACATGAGAGTATAGAGCATTGGCTTCTAAGAAGTTGTAAAGTAATGGTAAGTGCTCTGTTAGATCGGTTTAGTCATTTAGCGACTAAAGACCATTGGCTAAAGTTTCAAAATTATTTAATTCTGCCGGGAATTTTGTTTTGGTCAACAGTGATTTGGATTTATAAAAATTCTTCGCCCATCACCGACCGACCGCTTCAACAATTTTTTGTTTTACTTTCGGGTTTGGCGCTCGTGGTGTTATTTTGGTATTTAAAAGAGGTTTTTTTAAGAAAAACGGAAAAATTAGAGTCCGATGTCATTGCCGGCTTGGCGGTGGTAAAAATTTACACTGCTGTAATTGCTTTTGGTGCGACTTTTGCAATTTTTCGTAGATTTTGTTTGAATAGTGATTTATTTGTTTTGGCCATTTTTTGCATTAGTTTTTTGTTAATTTATCAAGCCTTGTTTCAGCATAAACTGGTTAAAATTTTTAATTTAATTTGGACTTTAGTAATTTCCGGTCTGATGGGTATTATGAGCTATTTTATCTATAGGTTTTGGGCCCTTAACCCATATACAGCCATGTTAGTAATGGGTGCTGGGTTCAATGCTTTATGGGGCATTTTCCACTATAAATTAGACGGAGCTTTAACCAAAAAAGCTTTGTTTGAAACTTTACTGATTTGTCTTGTGCTGGTATTAATGTTGGCGTCTGTTACGAATTTTAAAGAAAAGATATTGAATGCTTGTCTTTATTGACAGTTTAAAACCAATAGATAAATAAGATAAATAAAAGACTTAAAATTAACAATAGGCTATTGTTAATTTTTTTGTCCAAATGGGCCAATTTGCTTTGTACAGCTTGGTTTAAGTCAATTAGTAAAAACAGTAAGATTAAACTTCCTAAAATTAAACTGGGGTTATTGAGTAGGTGATTCGTGGATTTTACGGTCTTTGTTGCCCGGGTGGAGGATACTGGCGTGGGTAACTGGGAATTGGAAGTGGTAGTTGTAGAGGATGGATTGATGTCTTCTGTCCTACTGAGGGAATTTGGGGATATGGAAAAATTTTGGGTTAATTTTTCACCTCTTAAGGGTTCGGGTGGGGGAGTTTTCGTATCAACTGTTTGAACTTCTTCACTAGAGTTTGCATGACTGTCTAATGCTTGGGCACTTAAAGGTGGGGGAGGGATCTTCTCTTTAACTATTGGTTTTTTACTTGGTGTTTTGGGTTTAGGCGTAGATTTTTTTACCGGAGTCTGAGTTTGGGTTATGGGCAATGATTTTTTAGCCGGTAGTAAGCTCCCAAAAGTATTGACAATGGCAGAGCCATAGGTATTTGGTTGTTGCCCAAAATTTAAACCCATACCTTGATCTTTAAACCCCACGGTTAAAATATTGGCTCTGTGAGTGGGGCTGTTCATCCAAGCGCTCATTAAGCTTTCGGTGGAGTAAAATTCAATGGCTAAATTTTCACCCAGTTGCAAATATGGAGTGTAGCCTTCACTTACAATTTTGTTCCAAATATAATTACCCTCAGGGTCGGTATGGCTAAAATAGTGTCGACCTTGCATATCGTCGGCTTTATATTGGGCAGCGTTAGCAAGTCGATTGTCCAGATTTAAAGCAGGTAAGTTATTAGCCAGTCTTTCCTGATTCACCGCATTGAGAATATTGTCTGTGGTTAAGTCAGAGGCGTTTGATTCGGGTTGTTTGTAAAACAACATTACTTGAACCACCAACACAAATAGAATCAATAAAAAATATTTTTTCATAGCATTCGGACTGTTGTCTTGGTAAGGACATATGTCTTATTTCTCATAAGCAGTAAATAGTTGATTGCCTAAAAAGTCTCTAGTTTGTCCGGAAAACTTATAGCGATTTTTTTGTGAATTAAAGTAAGGTTCTTCTTTTGGACACCCAAAAATTCCTAGTAGATAATTATATCCTTTCCCTAAGATTGCTATCTGACCAAAGTCTCTAATTGTCATGTGTTTCCATGTTTCTGCTGTATAACGTAAGTTTCCGTTATCATCTGTTAATTGCGTAATAAAGGCTTTCCATTTTGTTGGGTCCTTACCAAGTTCTTGAGCTTTGGTTTCCATTGGCAAGCTTGTTGCTACAGTTCTTAATTCTGCTTCAAATGTAGTTTTTAAGGCCTCATCATTAGGAAATAGTTGAGTGCCTAAAAAGAGTAGATTAAGTCTAGATTTTTGATACTGATTTCTAGTTGAATTAAAGTAAGGTTCTTCTTTTGGACACCTAAAAATTCCTAGTAAATAATAAAGTTTTTTGCCTAAAATATTAAAGCTTGTAATATCGGTGGTGGGCATTTGTCTCCATTTTTCCGCTGTATAAAGGAAGTTTCCTTCGTCATCTGTTAATTGGGCAATAAATTCTCTCCATTTTTCTGGGTCCTTGCCAAGTTTTTGAGCTTTTTGTTCAATTGGTAAGTTTCGCTTTACCTTTTCTAATTCTGCTTCAAATGTAGTTTTTAAGGCCTCATCATTAGGAAATAGTTTAGTGCCTAAAAAGAATAGGTTGAGCTTAGAGGGGATGTAACAGTCAGTTTTAAAGTAAAGTTCTGTTTTTGGACACAGAAAAATTCCTAGTAGATAATTATATCCTTTCCTTAAAATTTCCAGTTCTTCAAGATTTTTAACTGTCATATGTTTCCATGTTTCCGCTGTATAAAGGAAGTTTCCATTATCATCTTTTAATTGGGTAATAAAGGTTTTCCATTTTTCTGGGTCATTGCCAAGTTCTTGAGCTTGGGTGTGTTCTTGAGTTTCTTTGGTTAAAAGAGGTCTAATAATATTATTCTCCGCACCATACATTAAACTTAAAAATTTTAAACAATTTAATCTATTAAAATCTTTAAATCCAGATAAGGATAATAAAATGTGACATTTTTTTCCATTTACCTTAATGTTAGTACGAAAATCTGTAAAATTAAATTCATACTCCCCATCTTTACGCAATTTAAAACAGTTTATACTTAAGGGCTTTGGATACGTTCTTAAAAAAGCCTCTTTTAAACGGGTAAATTCCTGCATGTCAATGTAACAAGGGTTTTGGGGTAAATCTGTATTGAGTTCCGTTAATAAATTATTTAACCATTGTGCTTTTCTGTCCGCTAATGAAGCATTTCCAGGTGGAAAGGGTAGTTTTTTTAAACCATAAACTCTTTCTAATTGTTGTTTGTCATTTTGGGAATTTTCATAGACTGCATAGGAATAAATTTGGTGTGAAAAAAAAGTGGCTTCATTTACTTCTTCGCAAACTAAAATTTGTTTTCTAATACTGGGAATGGTAATGATTATATAAGGAATAGTTCGTCTTTGGCTTTTTGTTACACTTCCAAAATAAACTTCGCACGATTTTGGATCAAGACTTATATTTGTTCCCTCTTTTCCCTCCAAGGTTACATTGGTTTGTTTAAGCAGATCCAAAATCCAAATAAATCTTTCTTGAATTTTAGGTTTATTAAAACTAACTCTATTTCCAGTAGTTTCTGGTATTCGTATTCTTTGAGGAGGGACTATGGGAGCACTGCCCTCGGCCACAGAAAAACCGAATTGTTTTTCCAAACTTTCTTTATTTGAAAAATCGATTGTTTTGGCAACTTGTGCAATTGCCTTGTCTAGCGATAAATCAATAATCCTTGAATTTAAACTTGCTTTTGTTTTTGCTTTTTGGTCTGCTGTATTGGATGAATTGTCAGTTAGCCTTCGAAATGGAACCTCTGCATTTTGGTGAGCAAAATGTAGAGCGGTTGTAGCTCCAATCTGTTCTAATTCAATTAAAAAACCCAAATACCGCTCTTCCCAATCTCTTGTGCCATTATATTTTGAAATTAATTGCTCTTGTTCCAGGTATTTTTCCCTATAGTTTTTTAATAAATCAGCATTTTCACTAAAGTTGCGATAAATAGTATTATTTGTTTCTTGCATATAGTTTTATAACTAAATCTTAGTTTTATTGTAAAATTTTCACGTTTTTGTTGATGTTGACACAATTGGGCAGATAAACCCGCCGAAGCTTCAGCGAAGGCGGGTATGGATGATGCCATAGCTGTTGCATAGGAATCTATTGTTTAATTATAATATCAAGGAATTACTCTAAATTCAAATAAAATATTGACTTAAATATGAGAAAAATGTATTAATTATAAGATAATATTGACAAATCTTAAAATTTATGATATTATATATGGTCAATTAATATTAAGGATATTAGAAATATGAGTAGCACTATTGGCAAAAATTATTCTACTACCGAGGAAGTTGCAAAATTACTTCGCTTTTTTGATGAGCCAAAAACCCATGCTCACTCAGATAGTCATACCCATCATACTGAAAGCCACAAATCAGAGGAAGCGGATCATCAGCATAAGGCTGAGGCGCATAATTCAGAAGCCCACTTGGTTCACGGTGAGTCTTTAGATAATGATGAAAATGAAGGAAACGCTACATGGAAAAGTAGAATTAGTAAAGTTTTAGTAGCAATTATTCCATATGCTTTGGTTTTTATTGTTGGAGTAGTTGGATACTTTTTCTTTTTATCTAATTCCAACTTTAATTTTGAGGTAATTAAACAAGTGGCACCGAAAGCATCAGTAGCGCCTGTAACTATTAAAGATTCCGAAATATTAACTTTACAAAAAAATTCCGAGGTATTGAACCAATATTACGACTGGATAAATAATTTTTATTTCGAGGTAACGGACAAAACCATCTTAGAGCCTAATGCAGATAATTCTGGTAATGGCTTAAGCAATTTTCATAAGTATTTAATGGGTTTAAGTCCTAAAGCTTATGATTCAATTGGTTTAGGTATGCCTGACAGTCAGGCGATTGCTCAGGGGATTAATCCGTTAACGGGCAATAAATTAACCAATAAACAGCAAGAAATTGTAGATAAATATTTTGATTTGGAAATTATAAATAATCGCTTAACTTTAGAACAGTTAAATAAACGAGGGTCTGTGGCGGGTAAAAGTATAATTAGCCAAGACAGTTCATTTGATATTAGCAATAATTTCTTAACTGTTGAGACTGCCAGAAATGGTGAAAAGACCACACAAAGGCGCCTTTTCGTCAATCCTCAAGGAGTGCTTCCAGCTTATGATAACCAGGTAATTTCTGAAATTGATTCCTCTAGCCTAAATTTAGAAATGGCAGGTAGGTTAGACATTCCAACTTTGGGGATTAATGTGCCAATTATTTGGACAAAAAATACTAAAAATTTTGAGACTGATTTGCAAAAGGGAGTTGTGCATTATCCCGGCACAGCGTTGCCCGGACAAATTGGTACTGCGTATATTTCCGGACATTCCAGTAATTACTCTTGGGCCAAAGGCGATTATAATAAAGTATTTAGCAAACTGGGGGATTTACCCGATAACAGCTCCTTTATTATTACTGTGGTACAAAAAAATGGTAAAGATGCCAGATTTCACTATATAGTGACTAAGCGTAAAGAATTTTCACCCACTGATCAGGCACAATTTAGAAATACCGGTGATTCATTAGTGGCTTTATCGACCTGTTGGCCGGTAGGTAGTACTAAATCTAGGCTCGTGGTGTTTGGTAAATTAACCCAAGTTGAAAAATGATAGAATTTATCCTGGGTAATTTGAAGGGAAAATTAACTCAAGTAGAGAAGCAGATTCACAGATCACTGATAAACCCTGATAACACTGAGAAGATTAACTTTATGTTTCGAAGTTTAGCTTATTCCTCAGTTGCTTTAAATCTTGGATTTATGAATTAAAAAGAGCTAGCAAAATTGCATAAAAAAGCTTATATAAGAGGAAAAATCTCAAAGCTCCAGACTTGACATTTTATCAAAAATAATTTATAATATACAGTTATTAATTAAATATAAGATATCTTCAAGATTAACTAATTTTTTAGTTAACAGCTAAAAAAGGATAAATCATATGCAAAGAATCAAATCTTTTATATCATTTAAGGTTTCCATTCTCACTTTTGTGGGTTTGTTTATGTTTGTGGGAACAGTTTTAGCTTTGGCTCCCAGACAGATTACTACTACTAAAGCTGAAAATTGTTATAACGCTCCCGAAGTGGCGACTTTAAACCCGTTTCCAGTCTCTTGGAACGGCACAACCGGTAGCGATTGTACTGATGCGCCGGTGATTGCGATTAAAAATGCCAATGGTGGCAGTTATGCTCAAAGTGCTTCAGCTCAGGTGGGAGATGAGTTAAGAGTCAGAATTTATATTCACAACGGTGCCCAGCAAGGTTTGGATACCAATTTAACTACAGCTTTAGGCGTGAACGGTGGTATGTACATTAATGGGAATAATATTTCCATGACTGCTACTGCCAGTCGAGGTGATGGTAATGGTGGATATATCCCGACTAATTCCGTGAATGGTTCTGTGAACGTTGATTTGCCTACCGGTGCTACTTTAGAAATGATTCCGGGAAGTGAAGAATTTTATGATTATCAAGCTAACAGAATCTATTCCGGTTCCGCGGGTTTTTATGGCCAAAGCGGAGTTTTTGACATGCAAAATATGGATGCTTGTTTTGAGTTTTCCAAATTCTTTGTCTTTAGAGTAAAAGTAGTGGGCGAAACAGGAGGTAATCCAACTACTCCAACTAATCCTAGTTCAGGTTGGTTGACTGCCAATTTAGCCGGTACTGTGCCTAACCAGTGTTTATATAAAGCTAGAGTGCAATGGGATACGGAAAATATGTCTCAAGTGTTAGTTACCGTATCTAACCCGGAACAAAATTCTGACAATTATTATGGGAACGATGTGGTCTTTTCTTATTCACCGAATAGTGATGAAGTGGTTGATTGGATAAACCCAAACGATGGTTATAGATTTACTCTTTGGGAAGTGAATCCGGCCAGTGATGGTCAAAATAGGAATGTGGCTGGGCAAAATTTAAATGTCAAACATATTGCCGAGCAGTGGGTAAGTGGTGGTGATGATAGCTTTTGTCATACTCCGGTTGCTAACTTAGTGTGCAGTCCGGGCAATCAAAATGCCATGGGCAATGATATAGTTTTATTTAATGCCCAAGGTGGGGATGAAAATTCTGAGTATGTTTGGTCAGCTCCTGGCGGGTATAACGAGTATAGTAATGGGACGAATTTCCATGTTACTTATCCGGCTCAGGCCAGCGGAAGTTTTACGGTAACGGTTGCCAATGCCGGACAAACGGCTGAATGTGTTGTGAATGTAAGTCCAAGACAGCAACAAAATACTAATTACGAATTACATATTTACAATCAGAATGGTCAATTAAAAGATAATGGAGAATTTTGTGTGGGCGATACGCCTGAATACCGAATTACTGGAAATTCCACTATTGCTGGTAGTAAAATTTTGTGGAGTTCCAGAAAAAACAATGTCCAAACCGGTGAGTTTGATGCAGATTATGGTTTTACTTTAAACTCTCAAGGTAATTGGAGTGAATGGGGTTCCACTTGGAATAGCGGTCATATTGGTGATTGGGAAAAACAATCCAATGTTAACTATGTTTTAAAAACTGTAAGTTTTAGAGTGAAGGATTGTTCAGCCCCGGCTCCGGTTTGTCCAAGTCAAAATCTTTCTGGATACCCTACAACCATTAAAATTGGGGAATATGCGACTGTTTTAGCTCCCGCTGGTTGGAATGATGGTACTTTAGTGTCTTCTAATCCAAATGTGGCTCCAGTGTTTGGTGGAAATAGTGTGGTGGGTAGGGCCCAAGGTAATACGAATGTTTCTGGTACTGGCTTTACTGCTCCTAACGGCGCCACCAATTGTGCTTTAGGTTCAGTAAATATTACTGTTACACAAACTCAAACCCCGCCTCCTGTAGCAGTTTGTCCGACTAATGCCAGCGTCAGAGTAAGTCCTTCTAATATTTATGTAAATGATTTTGCTACAGTCAGTGCTCCGGCTGGTTGGAGTAACGGTAATTTTGTTACATCTAATCCTTCGGTAGCCAGTTTAGTAGATGGCGCGAGAGGTAATTCTGTAAAGGGTATATCGGCCGGTACAGCTTATGTATCCGGAACCAATTGGACAGCTCCCAACGGGGCAATGAATTGTAACTTAACCAGTGATTCAATTACAGTAAGTAATCGACCAATTAATCCGCCTGCCGAAGTTACTGCCACAGCTACCGCCAGCGCGACTGCTACGGCTTATGCCAGTTGTCCAGATGGGACAAGAGCCAGTGCCAGTGCTTCTGCCAGTGCCACCGCTACAGCCACAGCATCTACGAGAGGTGAGGCAGAAAGATTAGCTTATGAAAGAGCTTATGCGCAAGCCGAGGCCACAGCTTATGCGCAAGCCGAAGCTAAAGTGGTTTGTCAGACACCTCCACCTCCGCCAGCTCAATTAACCTGTTCTCCAATTCAACAAACTGCGGATATTAACCAGACTGTAAACTTTTCTGCCAATGGTGGAAACGGGACTTACACTTGGACTGCTAATGGTGCGGTAACTTCCAGTGGTAATGGGAGTCAATTTAGCACTCGTTATGCCCAAGCTGGCAGTAAAGTGGTAAGTGTGACCAGTGGCAATCAAACCCAAAATTGTTATGTGCAAGTTAATCAAGTTCAAACTGAAGAGTTAACCTGTATAACTTTAACTCCGGAAGTAGAAATTAATCAAACTGCTAATTTTAGAGCAACCGGTGGTGCCACCTCGGCTTACACTTGGCAAGCTTTGGGGGCAAACCCAACCAGTGGCAACGGACGTGATTTTAGCACTAAATTCAACTCCGCAGGTTATAAAACCGTATTTGTCCAAAATGGTACCGCTTCCGAAAGTTGTTCCGTGAGAGTCAGAGAACCCATTGCACCAAATGCGGAAATGGAATTGGTAAAGACCGTCAGAAATCTTACGGATAACACCGAGTTTAGTCATAATGTTAGCGCTAAACAAAACGATAAAGTAGAATACAAAATTTTTGTGAGAGCTTTAACCGCTACTGCTTTACACAATGTTAGAGTTACCGACGAAATGCCTTTAGGTTTAATTTACGAAGCGGGTAGTTTAAAAGTTGATGGTCAAACAGTGAATCCGGGCTTGACTAGCGGTGGTTTAGTGTTTGATACGGTTAATCAAACCGGTATAACTATTACTTACCGAGCCACTGTAAATGTGAATAGTGGCACACTTACCAATTTGGCTAGAGCTACGGCCGATAATGCCCAAAGTAAATTAGATAGAGCTAATATTACTGTAGTGCCGGTTACCCAAGGTCAACCGACTTTGAGTATTAACAAAGAAGTGAGAAATTTGGGTCCTTCCCAAACCACTAATTTTACTTCTTCGGTAAATGCTAAAAAGTCCGATACTGTGCAATACAGAATTACCGTGCGAAATGTCGGAAGCGCTACTGCTAACAATGTAGTCTTAAGCGATTCCAGCACCATTATTAATTCTATTACCGGTTTGTCAGTTTCCAAAACTTATTCCGGAAACTTGCCAAGCGGTCTTAATTTAGGCAGTTTAGCTCAAGGCGAAAATGTCATTATTACCTATAATGCCAATGTAACTATTGAGCAGGGTGAAATTAGAAACACAGCAACTGTATCGGCATCCAATGCTTCCACTGAAAGAGCCATTGCTTTGGTTAATGTGATTAAAGACAATGAGCCACCAGTCAATCCGCCGGGCGGAGGCAGTACTAATATTATCAACACTTGTGTGAACAATTCCTGTAACAACACGAATATTGTTTACATTAACCAAACTGGGGGTACCGTGCCAGCCAATGAATACAGACAACTTTCTGTCTCAAAATTGGTGAGAAGTATTAATGGCGGAGCTTTCCAAGATAGCGTAAGTGTTAATAATAATGATACCGTGGAATTTGAAATTGTAGTTAGAAATACCGGTAACCAAGTGGTCAATAATGTCATTTTAAATGACACCTTTAGCTCTAATTTATATTTGGTTTCTGGGACAGTTAGAGTAGATGGTAATTATTTTGGCGACAATATCAATTCTGTTAATTTGGGTAGTATCTTAAGCGGTCAGCAAAAACGGGTAGTATTCCAAGCTAGAGTTAACGGTACTGCCGGTCAAACCGTGCAAAATATTGCCAGAGTTTCCGGTGATAATGCCAATCAAGTGCAAGATGATGCTTGGGTGTTTGTGCAAGGCGGTCAAGTACAAGGTGGAAATGTAAATTTGGTTTATAGTAAAAAAGCGGTAAACGAAACCAAGAATTCCGATGCCACCACAGTGGTTGCTTCCAGAGAAGATTATATTATTTACACTTTAACTGTGACTAACACCGGTAATGTGCCGGCTAACAGTTTTGTCATCACCGACGATTTGAGCCAAGTTTTGCCTTACGCCGATATGGTAGATAATGGCGGTGGATCTTTATCCGGAAATATTTTGTCTTACCCTGGCATTACCATTCCAGCGGGCGGTAGTGTAAGTAAGAGCTTTAAGGTTAGAGTTAAATTCTCTTTAGCCGCTAACTTGTCTTACACTATGACTAACACTTATGGTAACACTTTGAGCGTGAGAATTAATACGCCTCAGGTCTTAGGTGCTTTTGTGGCTCCAAAAACCGGTGGGCCTTCTGCTCAAATGGCTACTATCTTTGGTACTTTAATGGTGGCTGGTATGGCTGTAGTGAGAAATCGAAAGAAAATGTTGGAATTCATTTGGGAATAAGATTACGGATGCTACAGATGCCTACAGATGCCTACAGATGACTACAGATAAAACGTGCGGATAAAATAAAAAAAAGCGTCCCGATTTATATCGGGACGCTTTTGGGTAGAAGGGGTTTGTTATTGCGAATCCCGATATGTAAGAGAAAGTGGTAATCCTTTTATTGAATTTGCTTCTTTTTAATTTTTAGTTTATATTAAAATAAACCTAATAAACACAAAAACACAGCCAAAAATTGTTACGGAAATTAGGCTGTTTTTATTTA
>CAZFXC010000009.1:16103-20009 GCA_964522815.1 uncultured Candidatus Saccharibacteria bacterium | reverse complement strand
GCTTCCATCCGCTCCAGCCCAAAGCTCTTAGCACGCACAACCAAGTACTCAAAGTCTTCACGAAAACGAGCCAAGTGACGAAACTTCTCTGGCCGGCCTTTGCTTGCACTGCACCAAGTGCAGTTAAAGATACAGCCTTGGGAAACAAACAGCGCGAACTCTGTGGAGAGATACGCTTTGAGCCAAGCCTCTGGTATGGTCTCCAAAAACTTTCTCACGCCCACCTCAAACCCAGACGGAACACTTCCGAACAACTGCGGTTGGTCTTGGAGCTCAGCAGCTTGTAACGCACCTGTGCCTTCAAACAGCTTTGCGAACTGCTCCTTGGTCAAACTCTTCATAATCTGCCCGCCCACAACCAGCTTAGCCGAAGGAAATTCCGTAGCCAACTTTTTTGCCAGCTCAATAGTTTGCGGGATGTAAGGAGCGCCAACTACTGAAATAGCAATCACCTCTGCCTGCACGAATGCCTCTTGAGCGATTTCTGATTCGTAGGGGTCAATGTTGAAATCAACCAGACGAACCTGATGGCCAGCTTTTAACAGCTGAGACGCCACAACAATCAAAGCAGTTGACATGTATACCTTTTTTTTACCATAAGGATAGCGTTGGTCAACCAACACTACCTTTTTGGCAGGAACTTTTTGCTCTAAGATAGCGAGCATCCAAAACCCTCCTTTAGGTTTTCATAAAGCTACTAGTATTACTTTATGAAAATCCAAGCCTATTCACGATTTTGCATTATTTTTGCTTGTGTCCATGCTGTCATTCCATCCGCCAGCTGGCGGATTGATGTGAAACCTATTCTTTACAAGTGAATCAAATTTGGATTCTGAAACAAGTTCAGAATGACAAAAAAAACGGTAGGAATCTTATGTATGCATTTTGTTTTAACCAACAAAAATACCATAGTTAATATAGTTTGTCAATAATTAGCGTCAAAAAAATTTATTAGAACTGCTTTGTTTAAAGGTTATTTTACAAATTTACAGATTTTGTGGAAAAATATTGACACTTTCGGAAATATCAGTTATACTTAAACAACCTCTCTTTGCCTTAAAGGCAAGACTAACTCCCCCCACCCCCTCTTTAGAAAAGAGGGGGAGCACAACAAAACTATGACAAACACTGAATCACCAATTTTTAAAAAACTCACCACACTCGGGTTTTCTGAAAAGGAAACTGCGGTGTATTTAGCGCTTTTAGAATTAGGCAAACGCACCGTGTCGCCCATAGCCAGAAAAGCCGGCATTAACCGCACCACCACTTATGACATTCTTGGCTCATTAATTAATAAAGGTTTGGTAAGCGTTTCGGGCAAAGAGCCTTTGCAAGAATTTATTGCCGAAAGTCCGAATATGATTTTAAACTTAATGGAAAAAGAAGTCGAAAAAACCACTGCCTTAAAACAGACAGCTGAAAGTATAATTCCGGAACTTAAATCTTTACATAATGTCGGCAACCGCCCGAAGATTCGTTTTTATGAAGGTGTGGAAGGCTTAAAACAAGTTTACGAGGACACACTAACCTCCCACGAAACTATTCGTGCTTATGCAAATGTGGAAGACACAGAAATTACACTACCTGGCTACTTTCCGAAATATTACCAACGTCGTTCGGCAAAAGGCATTCGTATTCGTGCCATTTTTCCCGACAATCTTATGGCTAGAAACAGACAAAGTCATGACCAAGAAGAATCACGGGAAACGGTAATTATCCCTAAAGATAAATATTTTTTTTCACCTGAAATAAACATATATGACAACAAAGTTATGATTGCTTCTTGGAAAGAGAAACTTGGAATTACCATAGAAAGCAAAGAAATCGCCGAAGCTATGAAAAGCATTTTTGAGCTGGCTTGGGCCGAAGCTAAAAGATTGGAAAACAAATCTTAATAACTCACCTTTTTCCAAAACTCTA
Source organism: uncultured Candidatus Saccharibacteria bacterium (assembly GCA_964522815.1). Lineage (GTDB taxonomy): Bacteria > Patescibacteriota > Doudnabacteria > UBA920 > UBA920 > JBBTRN01. Next base: position 18,089 of record CAZFXC010000009.1, on the reverse strand, counting down.
CAAAAGTCTGTCATTCCGGAATTTTCATAGCTATGAAAATATCCGGAATCTACTGTATTTTCTGGATCCCCGCCGGAGTTTATCCGCCTTTGGCGGGCGAGGATGACACATTGGAGAAAGGTGAATAGTAATACGAATTGCTATTGCAAAAAAAGTTTAACTATGCTATAATACCTATAGAAAAGTCATTCTTCTTCTCCGCAAAAAGCGGAAACAGAAAGAAACAAAAACAAAAAACAACCAAATACCCTTTATTCACGCGTTCGCTTTATGCGCACATTTTGTGCTTAAAGGATATCTTCTTGGGCTTTTCCCAAAAACCCCTTACGCCATTATCCCTCGAAAGGGCAGGCGTCTAAAAGGGGTTTTTGTTTTACTTGACAGCGGTATTACAGTTGTAATACAATTAATTTATGAGAACAATAGTAAATTTATCACTTCCGCCAAAGACCGCTGAGCAAATCAAAAAACGGTCTAAAACCAGAGGATTTGCGAGCACCAGTAGCTATATCCGTTTTTTAATTGAATCAGATGGAGATGACCTAATAACCGAAGAAGAAATCTTAAGGCTATCTAAACTGGCAGACAAAGAATATCGAGAAAATAAATTAATTAAAGCCAAATCTCTGGCTGACTTAATTTAAAAGCCATGCTGGTTTTAGCAATCAACTATTCCTCGGGATTTGTGAAGCTACTCAAGAAACTCCCTAGGGATATTCAGCAACACGCCATTATAAAAGAAAGGCTCTTTAAAGAAAATCCTTTGCATCCATCACTTAGATTGCATAGCTTAAAAGGAAGCTTAGAGGGTCTTTTTTCAATCTCCATCAATCACGATTATCGAATTATTTTTAAAAGACAAAATAATGGCTTAATTGTATTTATCAGCGTTGGCAAACACGACATTTATAAAAACCTCTAACATGCTTTACATTGTCGCTACCCCGATTGGCAATTTAAAAGATCTATCCTTAAGAGCCATAGAAACTTTACAGGCTTGTGAGTTTATTATTGCCGAAAACCCCCATTACTCCAGAAGACTTTTTGAGTATATCGATAGGCTAAAAATTAATGCAGTCGCTGAAAAGACAGACTCTTTCGACCTCTCCCTTAATCCCTCCCCACGCCTGGGGAGGGAAATTCTGCAATTTGCCGAACACAACGAACAGCAAGTAGTTAAAGATTTAACTCGAAGACTAAAAACTCAAATCGGCTGTTTAATTACCGATGCCGGCACGCCGGGAATTTCCGATCCGGGTTTCCGGCTCGTCAGAGAATGTGTCAAAGAACAAGTGGAAATTGTGCCCATACCCGGGCCCAGCGCAGTAATTACCGCACTCTCCGCCTCGGGTCTGCCCACCGATAAGTTTTTATTTTTAGGCTTCTTGCAAAAAACCGCGTTTAAAGTGGTAGAGGCTTTGGAAACTGCCTTAAAAGCCGATGCTACCGCCATTTTTTACGAATCACCGGAACGAATTTTAAAAACCCTGAGCTTTATTAATAATGCTTTTCCCACTGCCCAAGTGGTAATTGCCAGAGAACTCACCAAACTGCACGAAGAATTTATTCGGGGCAACCCCGAGCAAGTTTTAGATCTCCTTAAAAATCGCCCCAGCATTAAAGGAGAATTAACTGTATTAATTTCATTTAAATAATGACTGAACTGTATAATCCGGAAATTATAAACCCTTCTCTCCCCAAGTACTCCCAAGGTGATTGTTTTGTGTTTACGGACCAAAAGGGTGTAGAAAAAACAGCTGTCATATTATTCCCTTATTTGGTAGCAGGGCGAGCAGGTTGGAACTATTTGGCCATCGAAGGCCAAAAAGATTTTATGGAGATTGTTAAACATTTTGACGCTGATCCAACTGTAAACCATGCCATGCAAAAGGGTTTAAACTTTAAATTTAAAGATGATATTGAAGCCAGTGTTTTCTTTGAATACAGATTTCATCAGCCCCAAAGATCTAACTATAAAATTTTTTA
>CAZFXC010000009.1:14627-16003 GCA_964522815.1 uncultured Candidatus Saccharibacteria bacterium | reverse complement strand
CACAGCGTTTTTAGTGGAATGCGCCACCGATAATTCTAACCGCACGCTCCAAAGCATCCGAAAAATATTTAGTGACCATGGAGGAAATATTGGCGCGGAAGGAAGCGTTGCTTGGCAATTTGCTACCAAAGGGCAAATACTAATAGAAAGAACGTCTGAAGATTTATCTGCACTGGAATTAATAGCTATTGATGCCGGAGCCGATGACGTGCGCGAATCAGCAGAAGGCTTAGAAGTATATACCCAGCCTCAAGCTTTAGATAAAATCAAAAAAGTCTTAACTGCTTCCGGAGCAAAAATTGCCAGAGCGGATATTATAAAAGAGTCTTCCCAAGGGGTGGACCTAACTGACGACCAAAAACCCAAAGTTGATGCCTTATTTGCGGAGCTGGAAAATAACGAAGACGTAATTGCGGTACACACTTCGGCTAACCTATAACAGATAATTAATAACAAGTAACAAACCCAACAATGGCTTATAGATTTCAAAATTAGCAAATTTAAATGTATGGCAGAATTAATTGAATTAAACGAATATTTTAGCCCTCAACAAATAATTAACGAGATCGCACGCATTCGCCAATTATTTTACTGTAATGAGATGCCATCGACTAGGATTAATACCAGCTTACCAAACTATGGAAACTATAAATGTAGAAAAGCTTATTTTGCTAGCATTAATTGCATAATTGATTTTATCAATTTAAACCAAGATAATAATCTTCGTGAAAAATGTGAAGATTACAGAAAGTTTGTTACTACAACTATATCTAACAGGGGAGATACTCCCGAGACTTGGATAACTGCATCAGATATTCATACTGCCGATAGCTTTTTAAATTATTTAGAAGAATATTTTAAATCAAAAACATAATGACCATCCTCGGCATTGACCCCGGCACTGCTACCACCGGCTTTGGCCTTATCAAGCTTACTAAACACCAACCCGAACTGGTGGATTTTGGCGTAATCGCGACTGACAAAACCTTAACTGATGCGGAAAGATTAAAAATTTTAGGTGAAGACATTAATCAATTAATAAAAAAATATCAACCGGCCTGTGTGGGGATAGAAAAACTCTTTTTTACTTCCAACCAAAAAACCGTTATGACGGTAAGTCAGGCAAGGGGGGTAATTTTATATTTGGCACAAAAACAAAACATTCCAATTTTGGAATTTACGCCTTTGCAAATAAAAAACTTTATTTGTGGGTTTGGTAAAGCCGAAAAAAAACAAGTCCAATTTATGGTGCAAAAAACTTTTAAGCTGGCTTCACCCCCCAAGCCCGACGATGCGTCCGACGCTTTAGCCATAGCTATTTGCACCGGACATTTTTACAAACTAAAACTTAAATGATAAACTAAGTAAACATTTAA
>CAZFXC010000009.1:13150-14527 GCA_964522815.1 uncultured Candidatus Saccharibacteria bacterium | reverse complement strand
CTGAAGCAGAACTTCGGTTTGGCCATTTAGGGTAATTTTTACATCACCGCTTACTTGCCCGTTTACACTTACGCCCTTTTGGGCAATTAACCTCCTGCTTTCAGATTTACTTCCTGTCAAACCGCTTAAAACTAAAAGTTCTGCTAATTGATATTCGCCACTCTTCAATTTTTTTATTTCAATATCTTCGGGTAAAACTCCTTTTGCAAACTGGTTTACAAAATTTTGTTTTGCCTGCTCAGCTGATTTTTTCCCATGGTATAATTCTGTGATTTTTTCCGCCAAAATCAATTTTTGATCGCGGGGGTTGGGGAGTTTTATAATTTCCTCAACTTCGCTTAAGTTTACTCTGGTCGCCAACACAAAATATTTTTTTATCAGCTCGTCATTTATGGACATTACTTTTCCAAACATCTCATTGGGTTCATCGGTAATATTTATCACATTTCCCCAAGATGAAGACATTTTCCGGCCGTCAGTGCCTTCCATTAAAGTAGTCATTAAAATATTTTGCGGGACCTGTTTGTAAAAAGGTTGAATGGTTCTACCGGCAAGCAGATTAAACCGCTGGTCTGTTCCGCCTAGTTCCACATCGGCTTTTATGGCTACACTATCATAACCCTGCATAATAGGATAAAACAATTCCCGTAAAGATACTCGTTTCCCGGCTTCCAGTCTTTTGGCGATGTTTTCTCTCGCGCACATCTCGTGTAAACCAAACAAGTTCGCCATTTGACCGATATCTTTAAAACCCAGCTTCTTAAGCCATTTTGAGTTATAGTAAAACTCTGCCTTTTTAGCATCTATTATTTTTCCTGCCTGAGCAAAATAAGATTTAAGATTTTGTTTGATGATTTTTTCTTCCAACATTGGCCTCTCGCTTTCTTTATCTGAAGTATCGCCGATTAGTCCTGTAAAATCTCCCACTATAAAAACTACCTTGTGTCCAAGTTCTTGAAACGCCCGGAGTTTCCACAAAACCACAGCCCGGCCAATGTGAATATTCGGGGAAGTCGGGTCTATGCCCAGTTTTACCCGAAGCTTTTTTTTAGATTTTAGCTTTTCTTCTAAATCTTGCCTATCTATAACTTCTTCCACGCCCCGAGTTAAAATGTCTTCTATTGGATTCACCCCGTTAGAATTTTCTTTCATAAAAAATGTAACCTAGTTAATGTTGCTAAATAAACAGTAAAGTTTAAAGACTTAATGAACCGAGCTATTTCTAACGAGGTTCATAAGTTTCCTTGTCATCCTGAACAGGGTTCAGGATCTATATAATTTAGTTTATTTTATCATCAAATCCGAAAAATGGGAATAAAAGTGTGGGGCGCGGATTTTGGATATTTCTGCGCCCATTGTTGTTAGGAGAGCGCCTGT
>CAZFXC010000009.1:0-13140 GCA_964522815.1 uncultured Candidatus Saccharibacteria bacterium | reverse complement strand
AAAGCGGTGATGAGGTGTGTGAGCACCTCAACCGACTTGGGGTTGCCGTCAGTGATGGTAGCGAATGGCTCAACGCCGTCCGAGCGAAGCCCCTCAACCAGCCCAACCAATGTCCGGAAGCTTGGGGTCCGCATGTCCTCACGAACCTGTCCGATGAACGGAGGCAGAATCTCCGAGAGGGCACGAACCAACGAATGGAGTACTACTTGGGAGTTCGCCATCTCGTTGTCGTGCTCATTCCTCCCCCGAACGATGAACTGCACGCCCCTGCTCTGCATCCACCCTATGAAAGACTCACCAACATCCCAGATACGGGGGCCGAAACCGGACCCGATGGCGATGAGAGGCTTGGCTCCCGACGCCAGGGACTGGGGACCGAAGAGGCAGTGGCACTGGAGAAAGTGGCACCCCTTCTCGCGGAACACCTTCTCCGCCATCTCGCGCGCGCGCACCTGCACCGAAGTGCAGTCAATCACCGCCGACTCTGGGCGCACATAAGCGCCAATGAGATTGTACACCCCCCATAGGGAGGAGAAGGGGACAGCGATGAAAACTGCGTCTGCCTTCGCAACCTGCTCCAGCGCCGCGGGGACAGCAGGGCTTTTCACCTGCGCCATGACCTGCTCGGACTGGTCATAAACCAGCACCTCCTTCCCCTTGAGCAAGTGGCTTGCGACCACTTGCCCAAACTTCCCGAAACCGATCAACCCGAATGTTTCAGGTTTAAACATTTAATCTCCTTATATTTATCTCCACTCGTCTTTTTTATTGTCCTTAAGTGGCTTTGGACATAGTTGAAAAACCCGCCTTTAAGGGGCGGGCTTTTGGGAGAACGATGATTTTAATTCATCACACGCCTAAAACCAGCCTCTTAAAAAGAGGATTGTAATAGGTATATGTAAAAGGTTGGTTACGGCTGGTCATAAAAATTAAAATAATTTATTCGGTCATTGCGAACGTAGTGAAGCAATCTATTTAAACTACTTTAGATTGCCACGTCCTCAAAATCATCGGACTCGCAGACAACCTCTCCCTTTATCCCTCCCCTCAAAAGGGGAGGGAACTAAACAAAACCGCCACTCTTTACAGAGTAGCGGTTTGAAAATTTCAAATAAATTCAAATTAACGCTTGCTCTGCAAAGAGAAAACGTAATAATAAACAGCTGAATTTAAAACTATTTCTTTCATAATGGGGTAATATTATCAATACCTGCTTAATTTGTCAATCGCTGAGTAAAAAAGGTATAATCCTGTTATAGACATTCAGCTACGCTCTCAGCACAAAGCGGGAATCTATGGGATCTTAATTTTGTAAATTCTGGATTCCCGCTTTCGCGGGAATGATAAAAAAGTGATGAAATGAAAATTAATTCCTATTTAATTCAAAAACGAATCAAGCAAAAAGGAAAATTTACCTTACCTCAGTTGCCTTTTAAATTTAAAAAACCCAAAAACCTTGGCGTGTTTTTGTTTCGGGTTTTTGCCGTGGGTATTTTGTTGATTGCGCTGTTATTTTTATACTATTCCAAAGATTTACCCAACCCCAATAAACTATTAGAAAGACAAGTGGCGGAAAGCACAAAAATTTTTGACCGAGAAGGGCAATTGCTTTACGAAATCCACGGCGAAGCCAAACGAACTTTGGTGGGATTAGACCAAATTCCTGACTTTGCGGAAAAAGCCACTATTGCCATTGAAGATAAAGATTTTTACAATCATCACGGCTTATACTTTAAAGGTATTGCCCGTTCTTTGCTAAGATTTGTAATAAACTTTGGACCCGAAGGGGGCGGGGGTAGCACGCTAACTCAGCAATTTGTTAAAAATGCCATTTTAAATAACCAAAAAACTTTTGACAGAAAAATTAGAGAAGCCATCTTAAGTTTATCCATTGAAGCAAAATTTTCTAAAGACGAAATTTTAAAATTATACTTAAACGAAATTCCTTATGGTAGGAATGCTTATGGCATAGAAGCCGCTTCTGCCAGTTATTTTAACAAAAAGGCGGAAAACTTAACCTTGGCGGAAAGCGCTTATTTGGCTGCTCTGCCTCAAGCGCCCACCTTTTACAACCCCCTAGGTCCCAACCGCGCCAGTTTGGATGCTAGAAAAAACCGAGTCTTAAAAGCCATGCGAGAACAGGGTTATATTTCAGCAGAGGAAGAAGCCACTGCCAAAGAAGCCAAAGTGGAATTTGTGAAAACCAAAACCGCCATAACCGCTCCACACTTTGTACTTTGGGTCCAAGATTATTTGGCCAAAAAATATGGGGAAAAAACCCTGCAAGAGGGGGGCTTAAAAATTTATACAACTTTGGACAGTAAACTCCAAACCATAGCCGAAGAAGCCGTTAAAGCCGGAGTGGCAAACAATGAAAAAAAATATAAAGCCTATAACGCTGGACTTGTGGCCATGGATCCCAAAACCGGACAAATCTTAAGCCTAGTCGGCAGTAAAGATTACTTTGGAGAAAACTTTCCGGAAAACTGCACCCCAAAAACTTGTTTGTTTTCGCCCAATGTAAATGTGGCATTATCTAACCTACAACCGGGGAGTAGTTTTAAACCCTTTGTGTATGTCTCAGCGTTTGGCAGAGACACCAAGCTGGCCCCAGCCACCATGCTCATGGATGTAAAAACCACTTTTGGCAAAGTGGACGGTCGGGATTGGTCGCCTAATAATTATGACAACCAAGAACGAGGACCCGTCTCTATTAGACAAAGCTTGGCCGGCAGTTTAAACATTCCGGCAGTAAAAACTTTAAGTATGGTGGGCGTAGAAAAAGCTGTGCAAACTGCCCGCGATTTAGGCATTACCAGCCCCATGCAAGACTGCGGGCTCGCTTTAGTGTTAGGCGGTTGTGAAGTAAAACTCATTGACCATGTAGCGGCTTATTCGGTTTTAGCTAATGGGGGAATAAAGAATGAAAAAACCGCCATTCTTAAAATCTTAGATAGAGATGGTAGAACTTTAGAAGAATTTCAAAGTAATCCCAAATCGGTTTTGGATCCGCAAGCCGTTTATCAACTTACTAGTATAATGACAGATAATAATGCGCGAAGTTTTGTGTTTGGTCCCAATTCTCCCTTAACTTTACCCGACAGACCCGTAGCAGCCAAAACTGGCACCACCCAAAACTGGCATGACGGCTGGACCATGGGCTTCACGCCTTCGCTAGTAGCCGGCGTGTGGGCAGGGAATAATTGCGGTGGGGGGAACCCTGACTGTCTTATGAAACCCGGTGCAGACGGAGTTTTAGTTGCCGCACCAATTTGGCATAAATTTATGCAAGAGGCTTTGGCTGATAAACCTGCCGAAGCCTTTCCTGAACCAGCGGGGATTGTTAGAATTCAAGTCGATAGTGTTTCCGGAAAATTACCCACGGCCAATACTCCAACTACCAAAGAAGAAGTTTTTGCTGATTACAATCAACCTACAGAATACGATCCGATTCACAAAAGCATTCCGTTTGACATGTTTACCAACGAACCGGCAAACGCCAACACGCCAATTAATCAAATTATTTATAAACCTTTTACGATTTTTCACAGCGAACTTCCCAATAACCCCGATTGGGAAATGCCAGTGAAAACTTGGGCCTTAAACCACGGTTACAGCTACCCTCCCACTGGAAGCGAATCGGACACACTCACCAATAATCTTTGGATAAAGATTACCAATTTAAAAGATAACGACAAAGTGGAAACCACTCCTTTTACCATTACCCTAGAGGCTGGAGGAGAAGCTCCTATTGAAAGGATTGATACTTTTATTGACGGCGTATTTTATAAAAGCCTAAATCTCTCTCCTTTTGGAGTAGAAATCACTAAAGAACTAAGTGTAGGCCAACATTTTATTACAGCTAAAGCGATTGACAGCTTAAACCGATCCGTTGAAACATCCATTCAAATTAATTATGGCAATACAGACTTATTTGAACTAATTGAGCCTGGCAGTAACAGTCTGGTTATTTTTCCTTTTACTTTAAAAGCTAAAAGTGGTAAAAAATTAACTGATGTGGAATTTTACGCGGAAAATACTGCTGGGGTAAAAAGCTTAATTACCAATCTGGTAAAAACTGAAAATTTTGGAAATTTTTATATTTATAGTTTTGTTTGGGATACCGAACCCGATGAAAAAACTTACAATGTTTTTGCTAAAAGTGGCAACTTAGAAACGAAAAAAATTACCATTTCTATCCCTTAAGTTTAAACTTATGTTTATTTTGGTTTTGCTACTTTTGTTTCTCAGTCCGACTTATGTAATCAAATTTTCGATTGGGCAGATTAACTTGAATGCGTTATTCATAATTTGCTTAGGCGGTTGTTTAGGATTTTTGTGCTGGCTTACCCTAAAACACAAATGGCCAGCCTATTTAACTTATTTAAAACAACTCGAACCCAAGTTATTAATAGGGATTTTTGGTTTCTGCTTAGCGGGCATAATTGCTTTATTTTACCCCCGCGTTTCCGTGGAGAAATTTGGTGAATTTATTGTTTTGTTTGCCTGCCCGATTTTGAGCTTTTTTATAGTCGGTTTTTTAAGGCAGACTTTACCGGCTTTAAAACCCCGCCTGCTAATGAGCTTATACATTTACCTTGGCTTTATGGGTTTATTGGCGATTTTACAATATTTTACACTTTGGTCCCTACCCACTGCCTATTGGGGCAATAGTATAGAACCCAAAAGAGCGGTAGGACTATTTTTACACCCCAATTTTTATTCACTTTTCTCTGCGCCCTTACTGGCTTTTCTGCTGGGGGATTTGGGTTTTAAATTAGAAAAGATTAAGGAGAATTGGTTTTGGATAATGTTATGGATTCTGGGTGTAATCGGTCTCGGTTTATCGTTATCTCGCTCTGGCTGGTTGGCGCTGGGCATGGCCGGCTTGGTTTATTTATTTGTAGTTGCAAGTAAACAAGTAAAACAGCGGGCCAAAATCATCATTTTGGTTTTGGCTTTTATAGTACTGTTAATTCCCAATTTACGTTGGCGGATAATTTTACCGTTTTATGGAGAAAAATCTGCCGTGTCCAGAATTTCATTATGGCACGCGGGACTAAACGCCATTAAAACCTCACCCATACTGGGCAATGGCTTAAACGGTTTCCAAGACAACTGGACAAAATTTAACCCAAACCCAATGCTTGATTCGCACAAATATCCACATAATCTTTTACTTACGCTGTGGACAGAGCTTGGGGTGTTAGGTTTATTCAGTTTTAGCTTGATTATATTTTATATTTGGAAAAAAACCATAAAAAACTCCCAAGACACCATTGCGCTTGGGATAGTTTTATTTATTTTAACTTTACTTACTCAAGGGTTAATTGATAACCCGTATTTTAAAAACGATTTAGCCCTTGTGTTTTGGATAATTATTTCCTTGGTCGTATAACCACTTTTCGGTAAGGCTCACGGTCTATACTGGAGCTTTGCACTTCAGAAAAATTTTCTTGTAAATACGCATGGATAAATCTACGCTCAAAAGCCGGCATGGGTTCCAAAGCCACAGCCCTGCCAGTTTTTTTTATATGCTCTACCGCTGCTTTAGCGGTTTCTTTTAAAAACCATTCGCGTTTCATTTTATAATCATCCACATCCAAAACAAACCATACCGGTTCTTTCAATAACCGTTCTGACATCTGACCGGCTATAACTTGCAAAGCATGCAAACTCGTGCCCTGCCTTCCAATTAACAGGTAAGCCTCAGCTCCTACATCTAAATTAAAAATCAATCCTTTAGTGGCACTGTCTTCATAAGCCACGGTGGCATTATTAAAACCCATCTGCTCTAAAAGAGTAAGAATAATTTTTTTTATTTCTTCAGCTTTGGAAATCTCTGTCATAGCTTTAACTGATTTGATTACTTGTAGTTTTTTTCAACCACTTAATTCTTAATTTAAAGTTCTAGGTTCTGAAATTTTATTCCAATTAATATAATACTGCTGAGCAATCCCAAACAAAGTGGACACAATCCAGTACAAGGGCAAACCAGCGGGAAAATTCCAAGCTATCACTACGCTGATTACCGGAAGCATATAAGTCATCTGAGCGGACATAATTTTTTGCGTGGCGTCCTGATTATTAGCAGAGGTATTTTTGGGGGCCATTTGTTTAGATTGCCAAAATTGGGCCAAACCGGCCAAAATCGCCAAAACATGGCTCGGCTGAGAAAGATTAAGGAAGCCTAAAAACATAGGGCTTAAATTTTCTGGACGATGCACAAAACTGTAGAGCTCGCCTAAATTTCCGGACAGGGCTTTAGTAAAAACGAAATACAGAGAAATTAAAATCGGTAATTGAATTAACAATGGTAAACAAGATGAGAAAGGATTGATTTTATGTTCTTTATACAACTCCATCATGGCTTTGGCCTGCGCTTGCTGATCGTTTTTATACTTTTCTCTAATTTCATTCATCTTGGGTTGAATTGCCGTCATGGCAGACTGGCTCTTTAAAGATTTATGAAAAGAGGGAGCTAAAATTAATCTTATTAATAAAGTTAATAAAATTATGACCACTCCAATGTCTGGCACAAGGTTATAAACCAAAACCAACACATTCAAAAATATGGGAACTAAGAAAAAATTTGAGGAGAATGGGTTAAACATATTTTAGGGTAAATCGATTCCACCTTTGGCTAGTGGATTACATTTAATAATTCGAATAAAGCTTTTAAGACTACCAACCACCACACCGTATTTTATTATACTCTGTTTTGCATACTCACTACAAGACGGATAATATTTACAATAACCGTAAGGATAATAAATTTTCAACCAACCATGATCTGGGGAAATATATTTCTGGTAACTCCCTATTAACTTGATTAGCAATTTACTAATGATGCCCATAATTCATTACTTTTTTAAATACTTCTTCCAAGTATTGCAAAAATTTTGACTCTTCGATGGTGTTTACTGAGGGCTTGCAAATTAACAAATAATCACCGGAAGGTAATTGAGAACTAATTAGTTTGAATTTTTCCCTAACGATTCTTTTGATCCTATTTCGCCTTACCGCCAGTTTGGAAACCTTAGTGGAAACCACCACCGTGAATCTACACCGGCCATTGGGCTGAATAATAAACTTTAAAGTAAAAAAAGGGTTAAAAAAAGCCCGTCCTTTTGACAGTACTTTTTTTATTTCCATATTTTTGCTTAATCTATTATTTCTAGCAAGCATTTTTTTAATTTATACTGACAATTTTTTTCGTCCTTTTAGGCGTCTTTTAGCTAAAACCTTCCTGCCCGTACGGGTTTGCATTCTTTTAAAGAATCCATGTCTTCTTTTTCTGCGTTTGACCTTGGGTTGATATGTTCTTTTCATAATAAATCAACGATTATACTAATTATTTTATTATCCTGTTGGATTTATTAAGTATAAAAAAAATTCGAAAAAAAGTCAATTTTGGTTTAATTTTTCTTTGGTCACACAATATCCACAATTAATTAACAGCTTTGGTTATTTCTCTTTTATTTAAGCCACTTTTTTTTACTTTGCATGTTGATAACTTGTCTGATAGTATAACTATTACTAATAAAACTTGGATCAAAGCATAAAAATATTTAAGTTTTACTCTCTCCACTAATCCGTTTGACGAAACAGACAGGTAATTATTGTGCTATTTATTAAATTTTCCTTTAACTTATGAGTAACCAAGAACTTTGGCAAGCAATTTTGGGTAGTTTGGAAGTGTCTCTAAGTAAAGCTAATTTTACAACCTGGTTTAAAAACACCTCTATTGTTGAAAAAGGTGATGATTTTATCACGCTAAATGTTCCCAGTATTTTTTACAAAAACTGGATTGCGAACAAATTTCAAACGGAAATGCTAAAGTGCTTAAAAAGCATTGCTCCGGAAGTCAGAGAAATTAAATATCATATTGGTTCCGGTAAAAACCCCACAGAATCCGCAGAAACCAGAACTATTTCCTATCCCAATGCAAAAGAATCCGCCCATAAGACTGTTAATTCAGCCACAACCACCCCCAATAGCTTATTAAACCCTAAATACACGTTTAACAGTTTTATAGTGGGTAAAAATAATGAACTGGCCCATGCCGCAGCCATTGCGGCAGCCAAATCCCCGGGAGGGCACTATAACCCACTCTTTATTTATGGCGGAGTCGGCTTGGGCAAAACCCATCTAATGCAAGCGGTGGGCCACAAAATGGCAGAAAACGGAAAGACCAAAATTCTCTATGCCACTAGTGAAAAATTTACCAATGATTACATTGAGTCGTTAAAAGAAAAAAGGGTGGAAGAGTTTAAAAAAACTTATCGGGATTTAGATGCTTTGTTAATTGACGATATCCAATTTTTAGCCGGCAAAGAAAGCACCCAAGAAGAATTTTTTCATACTTTTAACGAACTAAAAGACAAAGGGAGTCAAATAATTATCACATCGGACAGACCACCAAAAGAAATCCCGGCGGTTGAACAAAGATTAATTTCCCGATTTGAATGGGGAATGGTGGCGGACATTCAAGCTCCTGACTTAGAAACCAGAATGGCAATTCTGAGAACTAAAATGGAGAAACGGGGGACCCTTCTCTCTGAAGATATTTTGTTTTATATTGCTGAAAACATACAAAGTAACGTGAGAGAATTGGAAGGTGCCCTAAACCGCTTAGCAGTTTACCAACAAATGGAAAACCGGGGACTAGCCATTGACCAAGCCAAAAATATACTTACCAGCCTTGTTAGCGCTAAAAAAAAGGTAGTCTCACCCAAAAAAATTGCGGAAATTGTTGCGGAATTCTACAATATTAAACCGGAAGATTTAATAAAACAGTCCAGAAAAAAAGAGTTTGTAAAACCCCGGCAGGTGGCGATGTATATAATTCGAACCGAGCTGGATACCTCTTTTCCCTCCATTGGGGATTTCTTTGGGGGGCGCGACCATACTACCGTAATGCACGCAGTGGATAAAATAAAAACTTTAATTTCCGCCAAAGAAACCTTTAAACAAGAAATCGGACTGATTATGAATAAGTTGTTAATGTAAAGTGGATAACTTAGTGGGGAAAAATTAATTTTTATTTGCCTTTACTTCTCCCCAATTTCTGCACACCATTTTTACACAAGCTATACCACAACCTTTCCCAACTTTGCTGAATGTTTTACCGTAATTAACATTTCCACACCCCTTATTGTTACTGTTGTTTGTATTTATATTTTTATTTAAAAACTAATACCACTCCAATGAAAATAATTTGTACCCAAGAAAATTTAAAAAATGGACTTTTGGCAACAACCAAAATCATAACCTCCAACAACACCTTACCGATCTTAAATAATATTTTGCTTAAAACCGAAAACGGACAATTAAAAATTTATTCCACCAACCTAGAAATGGCCGTTAGTGCCAAAGTTAGATGCAAAATAGAAAACGAGGGGCAAACAACAATACAAGCTAAAACTTTTCAAGATTTGGTAAATAACTTAACCGGGGAAAATATAGAACTAACTGCCCTGGCAGGCGAGGTGTGTATTAAAACCGATAATCAAGAGTTTAAGTTAAAAACACTACCAGCTGAAGAGTTTCCAACCGTGCCGGAAACCACCAAAACCCCAAAACTGAACATAAAAAGCTCTGAGTTAAAACAAGCTTTAATGCAATCGGTTTATGCGGTTTCTTTAAACCAAACCCAACCAGAAATTTCCGGGGTTTTTATGTCCTCAACTTCCGGAGAAGTGGTGGTGGTGGCAACGGACAGATATCGTTTGGTGGAAAGAAAACTTGCCGGACCCGAGTTTCCCAGCGTGATTATTCCTCATAAGACCATTCAAGAAGTAATAAGGATATTAAGCGGTTTTGTTGGTGAGGTAGGCGTCGTAATTGAAGAAAATCAAATCTTTTTCAATATTGGTGAAGTCTTGTTAATTAGCCGGTTGGTGGATGGCCAGTATCCGGATTATAAAAGTATTTTCCCTGAAAGTTTTATTTCTCAAGTGGTGGTAGATAAGGAAAAGTTACAAAACGCTTTAAGGACCACAGCTTTACTATCGCAGTCAACCAATAGTGTGAGGTTGGAATTTTTAACCAGTAAACAACAAATTATTTTATCTTCGCAGTCAGAAGGGTTGGGGAGTGGGGTGGCGTCTTTGGATTGTGAAGTAAAGGGTCAAGATGGTAGTTTGTTGTTGAATTATAAATACGTTTTAGATTTTTTGTCACAAGTGGAAGAAGCCCAAATTGAGCTTAAGATTAATAACGACAGCTCCCCGGCAGTCTTTTCCCCTTTGGGTTCCAAGCAGTATAACTACTTGGTTATGCCCATAAAAATTTAAACCGTCTTAGATTAGGGGTTAAGATAAAATAAATAAAGACGCAGAAATAAAAGTATGAAGATAAAAAATATAAAGATAAAGAATTTTAGAAATTACCCGGATTTAGATTTAGCTATTACCGGAGATACGGTGGTTTTGACCGGGCCGAACGCCGTGGGGAAAACCAATCTTTTGGAGTCAGTATATTTTTCCTCTTTGTTTAAATCGTTCAGGGATGATACGGAATTTATTTTTCTTAAAGATGAAAACCGTTTGGAATTACAAATAGTCGTGGAAAAAGATGGTGGTCAAAGAACCTTAGATGTTTTTTTAGAAAGAAGGGAAAAGATTTACGCCAATTTTAAAATTGATGGAGTAAAGACCAAAAAACAAAGCGCGCAAGGGTTTGTAAGTGTGGTGGTATTTGATCCGAGTGATGTAGATATGTTTTCTAAAAGTCCGGATGCCAGAAGAAAGTATTTAAATATGGTTTTGTGCCAAAAAAATCCGGAATATTTGGAAGCTTTGTCAGAATATAAAAAAAGTATTTTTCAAAAAACTCGGCTACTACAAGACATAAAAGCCCGGGGAGGGGCAGTAAGCGATACTTTAGAAACTTGGAATTTACAATTAGCCGATTTGGGTTCTATTATACTTTTGGAAAGAAAAAAATATATTAATTTTCTCAATTCCCGTATTGCGGATATTTACACTTCCATTTCCGGGTTTCATAGACCGGTTGAGGTTTGGTACAAAGGTGTGGAGGGAGAAAGCAGAGAAGAAATTAAAACCAACCTGTTAAATAAACTGGAAGATTATAAACAAAAAGAAATTTTGTCAGGATCGTGTTTGGTGGGTCCGCATCGAGATGATTTTTTTCTAAAAAGCGATGGCTTATTTTTACCACCATTTTCTTCCAGGGGGGAACTTAGAAGTCAGGTGTTGGCGTTAAAAATCTTAGAATTGGAATTTTTAAGCCAAGGTGAAGATAGGCCAATTTTGTTGTTAGATGATGTATTGTCCGAGTTGGACGAAACCAGAAAAAATTATTTATTAAAGTATTTAGGGAATGGCTTTCAAACGTTTATTACCACCACCCAAATATTAGACATCCCTGCTCAGCATATTAGTTTGTCGCCGGCAGAAGAATTGGAAAGGGCACAAAATGAATAAGTTAAATAACGTAATGCTCTATACGCATCCAAAAGCTAAGCTTTATCAGCAGGCTATGGTAAAAAGCCAAGTGTTAAAAGTTTGGGAAGAGGTGGTGGAGGGTTTTTTTAAACAAGCCAAGGGTCTAACGCAAGCCGTGGAGTTTAAACAAGGCAAGCTATTTGTTGCGTGTTTAAGCCATACTTTAGCTAGTCAGATTATTGCCATGGCAAAAAGTTTGGTAAGGGCGATTAATGAGATGTTGGGTAAAGTGGTGGTTTATGCTTTGGCTGTAGAATATTAATTGGATTTATGTCTTATTTTATTTATAACGGAAATATCCACATCGATCAGCAGTTTGAAGCCGATTTAGAAACCTCGCATCATTTAAAGGTCCGTCGGGCTAAAGTGGGGGAAAGGTTTAATTTTCAAGATGCCGGGAAAAAAAGATATGCATGTGAAATAGTTAAAATTGATAAAAAGCTGGTCGTGGTAAAGCCGGTGGGGGAATTGTCGGTGCCGGCTGTACCCCAGCTCCAGGTGGTGTTATTTCAAGCTTTGGTTATGGAAACTGCTTTGGACTGGATATTGCAAAAGTCTACTGAATTGGGGGTGGGTAAAATAATATTATTTAATTCCGAAAGAACCGCAGTAAAGTTAGGTCAATCAAAAATCAGTCAAAAACTGCTTAGGTGGAATAAAATAATTTTAGAAGCCGTTAAGCAAAGTGATCGGGTAAGCCCGCCCGAGTTGGAATTTTACGAAAATATAGAAACTGCCCTGCTAAAAACACAAGAGTTAGAAAAAATATTTTTGCTGGACCTGACTGGTTCTAAGTTAATAGCAGGAAGCCCCGCATTAAAAAACGTTGGCTTAATTGTCGGACCAGAAGGTGGTTTTTCCGAGCAAGAAAAAGTGAGCTTAAAGCAGATTAAAAATTTAGAAGTTTTAAAACTCTCCGAAAACACATTGCGAGCCGAAACCGCAAGTGTGGCCGGTTTGGCAGTAATCTTAAATTCACATTTATGAGAGAAACAATAATCTCCACAGAGTTAACACAGGGCAAAAAAGTTGGTGGCAAAGAGCCCTTAAGCAAGGTGGCAGTTCGCTTGGGGCTCACAAGAGTTTTGTTAAAAAGATATGCCATCGAGTTGGTAAACAGTAATCCGGGCTTGGCAGAATGGTATGATGCGCAGGCAGAAACCATGAGACCGGAAATGTGGCGGTTAGTGCAAGTTAAGGCAGCAGAAAAAAATAAGGAGTATAGAAATAAAAAATTTTTCACTGCCAATAGGCTGGCGATGGAATTAAAGAAAGATTACCGGGCAATTCAAAGAGAGGCGGAAAAATATAGAGTAGAGCATCCTGAATGGTTTGTAACTTTATCACCTACCCGAGGTGTGGGCACGGCCGAGCATTATCATATAAAGTTAGTCAAAAAAATCAGAGATTTTTTTTCTAAAATGAAAAAATTGGAAGAAGAAGCTTTTAAATCGTCAAAAAGCAGGTTTAAAACCGAGCCGGCAATGGCACGCACCATGCAAGATATGATGCAAAATTCAAGGTTAACTTTAGAACAAGCGTATAATCATTTAATGACCGAAAGCGCAAAGTATCCAGACAGATATTCAGAAAAAGAGCTTCGGCAAGCCTATGAATATTTAAACTCCAATAACCGAAGCGCTTAATTATTGTTATGGCTTTTAACTCC
>CAZFXC010000008.1:0-20938 GCA_964522815.1 uncultured Candidatus Saccharibacteria bacterium | reverse complement strand
CAAGTAAGGGGGAAAATTAACTCCCCCTGCCCCTCTCCTCCAGAGGCGGACAGGTTTGGAAAAGAGGGGGGATTAAAATCTTATGATACTATCTGATCGAGATATAAAACAAGCCCTGTTAGAGGGCAGAATAAAAATTACGCCTAAGCCGAATTTTAAGGAGCAACTGGGTTCGTGTTCTATAGATTTGCATTTAGGTAATAATTTTCGGGTATTTAAGCATTCCAGTCATCCTTATATAGATTTAAAAGGTAAGGTGGATACCGACAAACTTATGAAGGAAATTGTGGTAAAAAAAGGTGAAGCGTTTGTAATGCAACCGGGGGATTTTGCTTTAGTGACCACTGTGGAAAATTTGGAATTAGCCGATGATTTATTGGGCCGAATAGAAGGTCGTTCATCGCTCGGCCGTTTAGGGATTATTGTGCACGGTACGGCCAGTATTTTTGACCCAGGCTGGACAGGCAAACCCACTATGGAACTGGGGAACTTAGGTGTCATGCCTGTAGCCCTTTACCCCGGCATGCGGATTTGTGCGTTTACGTTTGAGGAAGTTTCCTCTCCGGTAGAGGTGCCTTACAGAAAAAAACTGGGCAACAAGTATGCGGGTCAGCAAAGTCCTTTGGCTTCTAAACTTACCAATGAAGTAAGAAAAAAGTAGAGATTTAAAAAAACCGCCCCGATGTTCATCGGAGCGGTTTTTTTATTGGATGAAATTTAAATACATAGAAATAGTAATAACCGAAAGCGCGGTGGTAATCAGCAAAGCAGAAGTTACCAAAGTTTCATCTAATTTAAACTTTTCTGCAATGACAAAAGTGGTGACCGCAGTTGGCATAGTGCTTAAGAAGGTTGAAATATTAATTTGTCCGACTGGTAAATTAAAGAGTTTTAAAAACCAAAAAATAAATAAGGGGAATACGCCTAATTTTAGCACAACGGGTAAAGTCTGAAGGCCCAAAGTAAGTTGGTGTTGGCGTAAAGACAAAAAACAACCTAGAGCAAACAAGGCAACCGGTGAAGCTGTGACAGCGAGTAAGTTGATGGTTTTATTGAGTATGGTTTCGGTTATGCCAAAGTGGGGTGTAAAGCTAAGTAAAATACCCAAGATCATGGAAATAATTAAAGGATTTTTTATAAACTCCCCGAAGTATTGTTTTAAATTATGGTGTTGTTTGGTCCAGTAAATGGCCGACATAATGCCTAAAAAAGTGCCTAACACTAAATGCACGGAGCCAATTCCGGCTGTAAAGGTGAAGTTATGTAAACCAAAAGCCTCTTTGCCAATGGGAAAGCCAATATAAATGGCATTACCAACTAAGGCACAAAGAAAAATGCCTGCTTTGGTGGTATTTTTAAACGAAGTTAAATTTAAACCGAATAATAATAAAAAAGCGAATAAACCTAAGGCAAGCAAGTTAAAGCCTAAAATTCTAAATAAGCCCGGACTTAAAAACTCAATGGGCCAAAAACTGGCAATAATTAAGGCGGGTAAAGAGATAAAATAAGCAAAGTTATTGAGAGCATCTAAGTGCTGGGTGTTGATAAGTTTATTTTTTCCTGCCAAATAGCCAAAAAAAATAATTAAGAATACGGGCAGGACGATTTGCAAGATTTGCATGGGGTAAGATTTATTCTCATATTCTTAAGAATATGAGAATAAATTATTTGGTGAATTTTAAAATTTGGTATGGGTAGCCTTGAGAAACGCCTTCTGAAATTAATGTCTGATTTTTAAATTTATCGTAGGGCGGAAAAAAGGTATCGGCTGGTTTTTGGTCATCGTCCACAATGGTTAAATACAGGGTGTCGGCTTGTTGAATGGTTTGTTCGTAAATTTGGGCTCCGCCAATTACGAACAGCGGGCGACCAGTGGTCGCCCCTATAAGGAACGCATCATCAACACTATGACAAATTGTGCATTCGTCAGCCGTAAAATTTTTATCCCGAGTTATTATAATGTTGGTGCGGTTGGGTAAAGGCCGACCAATGGAAAGAAAAGTATTTTTGCCCATAATCACCACGCTATTTTTGGTGGTTTCCCGAAAAAACTTCATATCTTCCGGAAGTTGGTAGAGGAGTTTATTTTGGTATCCGAGTCCACGGTTTTTGTTTATGCAGGCGATGAGAGAAATTGACATAAAAAAGTTATTTTTTTATCAATTGAGGTAAAATTGTTTCCAGTTTTTTATAAGGGATAATATTTTTCGTAAGTAATTTTACTGAACTAGAGATTTTTGCAGATGTTTTGTGGATACAGATAATGGGAACTTTATATAAATTTGCCCAGCCCAGTTCAATCCCTTGGCCTGTGGAAGGGTGGGAAATTTCAGCAATGATTAAATCAATTTTTCCTTTAGCTAAGGATTTTTTTATTGGATAAGATTTTTGGCTATTCTGATGAGGAAAAATTAACCGGTGTTTTTTGCTCAGCGGAAAATTTTTTATAGGTAAATAAAATTGGTTTAAATAGTCAAAATTTTTGGAATGACTGAAATAGATATTCATAGAGTTAGCTGTGTTCAAACAATCCACCCGACACGGAGAGTTCGGCTTTAAGTGGTGGGTGAGCCTGGTAGTTTTCCAAGCGAACTTTGTCAGGAGTAAAATCGTTTAAAGTTTTTATTTCATCACTTAAAATAATTTTGGGAAAAGGTAAGGGTTCTCGTTTGAGTTGTTCTTTGACTTGTTCTAGGTGGTTTTCGTAAATATGCACATCACCAAAAGTGTGGATAAATTCTCCGGGCTCACGGTTTAAAATTTTGGCAATCACTAAAGTCAGGAGCGCATAAGAAGCAATGTTAAACGGTACGCCTAAAAAAATATCCGCACTTCTTTGGTAAAGCTGTAAGCAAACTTTGTCTTTAATAATATTGACCTGATACATATTATGACAAATCGGAAAACGTGATGCATCCTCGCGGGTAGCCATAGTATACAGATATTCCGGATTCCAAGAGTTAACTATGGCGTTGTGGGCGTTGGGGTCTTCGGTGAGTTCGTTTACCACCCATTGAAGCTGGTCAATGGTTCTCCCGCTTCTAGTTGGCCAACGTCGCCAGAGTTCGCCGTAAATTTTAGGCAATTCGCCCCACTGTTTGGCAAATTTCGCATCCTCCGAAATTTTTTGAATAAAGTCATCTTTGCTTAAGCTGGGTTCTTTACCAGCTTTGACTGCCTCGTTATAGATTTTCAAGGGGTAATCGTCCCAAATATGAACGCCATTATCCACTAAGTATTTAATGTTGCTTTGACCGGAAAAAAACCAGTAGAGTTCGTGCAAAACGCCTTTCCAGTAAACTTTTTTGGTGGTGAGAAGGGGAAAGTCGCCTGTAGATAAATCAAACCGGATTTGTCTGCCAAACACGCTAAAAGACGCATCGTGAGTGCCACGGTCAACTTTGCGATCGCCATTCTCCAAAATATCTTTTAATAAATTTAGGTATTGGTGTTCGGGATGCATAATACTCGATGCTAATATACGAATTAATGCGAATGATGCTAATAATACCAATAAAAATCAGTTAATCGTAAATACTTTGTCTGTGCCGTAATAATCTTGCCAATGCTGGTTATAAAAATCAAACATTCTTTGGAGTCTATCTTGCGGGAGTTCTTCTATGGCCAGTTTTGACATGGTTTCCCTTATAAAAGCTTTAACTTCTTCGGCTTTGCTTACATCATTAACCACGACTTCCAATTCAGCCAAAAAACCATAGCCAGCGTTTTTGTCTATACTTACCGAAAGCTCTCTTTTGCCGGAGTGAAATAAAAATTCCTGTCTTTCTCTGGACCATTTGGCTTGGTAGGTAAAACCCGCATTAAGGATAAGTTTATCCAATTCTTCCAGGTTTAAGTTATTAAGTTTTGCTTCCCATTCCAGCCGGGCTGTGCCGTTTTCGCTGGTGGTGTCATCTACTGTGGCTTTTACTACAAGGATAATTTTACCGTCGGCTTCGCGGGTGCGGACAGAAAAATCCTTGGCTCTCTTGGATAAATCTTCTAATTTATGTTTTGACTCTTCTGTTAAGAGATGATTAACTTTATCAAATAAGGATTTTAAACTGCCACCAACAAAATAATGGTTAAGTTGTTTATGAGCGCCGAGAATTTTAAAATCATTATCAGCAGTTTGCATTTTTTCCACTAAAGCGTCGGCATTTGCTTTGGAGCCCAATAAGGATTTAATTTCAATTTCAAAATTATGCATAAGCTACAGAATAATTAATTTTTTTAAGTCACTACTGATGCCTACAGAAAAAATTAATGTTAATTTAGTAATTTAGTGACTTTCGTATTTAGTAGAAGCCGTAGGTTTCATATCGCCCTCGGTAAAGCGAGAACGAGCATGAAGGAGCCAATCAAACGGATCAGATTTATGGATTAATTTAAAGAGTTTTTTGGCTGAGGCAGTATTAAATTTATTGTAAACTAATTTTCTTTGAGGCATCCAAACCCTTAAAGACGCATGGCCTCTGGCTAATTGTTCTTTAATTTCCAAATCAACATCTAACCAATCGGCGTCTTTGACAATTTTAGCTTCAATGGTTTTACGGTCTTCATACTCTTGCCACAGGTTTAGCATATCTTGTTCTAAGAGTGTGTCTTTTAACATATCCATGGCGCCCAAGTGTTCGTTCCGTTTGACGTATTGCCGAGAAATGGCATGAGCGTCGCCGGTGCGACTTTCCGCAATGTCGTGCACTAATGCCATTTGCACAATTTTTCCGGCATCGCCACGTTTTTCCATTTTAGCCAAAAGCATTCCGAGCCACGCTACCCGGAAGTGATGTTCGGCTAAGTTTTCAAAATCCGCATTGAAAAATTGTTTCCAAGCTCTGGGAATAAAACGCAAAGCCCCCAGTTCATAAAGCAGTTCCAGATCTCGATTTTTTTTCATAAAAAATGGTTAAAATTTAACTTTAACTATCATAAACCCATAATTCAATCTAGTCAATTTCCCCTTTGTTTTAAACCATTTTTAATGGTATAATTAATTTATGCAAAAATTAATTATTGGCCTAATAGGAGAAAAATTATCTGGCAAAGATGAGGTGGCTAGGTATATTGTTGCCAAACAAGATGCTTTTCATATTAAATTTAGCCATTTGTTAGACGAAATTTTAGATGTTTTAAATTTGCCAAAAACCCGCAGAAATGAAATAGATCTGGGTTTAGGTTTAAGACAAATTTTTGGTTCCGATGTTTTGTATTTGGGTTTAAAACAACGAATTGAAACATCTACCGCTAAAGTGGTGGTAATTAATGGGATTAGAATGGATGAGTTTGATAAAGTCGTTGAAGCTTTAAAAGCCAAAACCATTTATATAACCGCGCCTTTGGAACTTAGGTATCAGAGATATTTGAAAAGGCATGAAAAAATTGACGATGGTAAATTGAGTTTGGAAGCTTTTGCCAAGCAAGACCAAGTAGAATTAACTGAAAAGGATATTCCAGCTTTGGGCAGAAGGGCGGATTATAAAATTGAAAATGTAGGAAGTTTGGAAGAGCTTTATGGAAAAATCGAAATGATACTCAGAGAATTAACCTAAATATGCTAATTTCTAATTGACACAAGTTAAATGAATGACAAAAATTGGATTCGGAAAACTTTTGTCATTTATGCTAAATTTTGTCATTTTTGTTCATTTATTTTATGGCAATCTTAAAAAGATCATCATTTGGCAAAAAACCACCCAAATTCTTGGGCAAGCTAATTGTAATAGACGGCATTGATGGCAGTGGTAAATCTACTCAAAGAGAATTGTTAAAGCAAGAACTAGAATTGAATGGGTTTAAAACCGAAAGTATTCATTTTCCGCGTCATGGCCAGCCTACCGCGTTTTTGGTAGATGAATATTTAAAAGGGAAATACGGCGAAGTGAATGCTTATGCGGGTTCCATTTTTTATGCCATAGATAGGTTTGATGCCAAAGAACAAATTCAAACATGGCTGAACCAGGGAAAAATTGTGTTATCAGATAGGTATGTTACGGCTAATGCCGGACATCAGGGTTGTAAAATTGCTGATGAAGCCGAACGTTTAAAATTTTTTAAGTGGTTGGATAATTTAGAATATAATATTTTTGGATTGCCCAAACCCGATTTAAATATAATTTTAAACATGCCTTATATGACAGCGCATAAATTAATTCAAAGTCGCAAGTCAGAAGAAAATTGGATAGACAGCGTCCACGAGAAAAATTTAACTCATTTAAGATTGGCGCAAAATGTGTATTTGCAAATTGCTCAACTTTTTCCCAATACCAAAATTGTGGAGTGTATGGAGGGTAAAAATCTGTTACCGGAAAATCTGGTACATAACGAACTTTGGGAATTAGTAAGAAGAATCGCATTAAAAGAGTTATTTCACAAGATTTAAACTTGATTTTCTGTTAATGGAAGACGAATGAAAATAATTTAGGAATTAGAAAATAGTAAACATAACTTATAATGAAGCAAAATTGGCATAGTTTAAGTCATGTTCAAGCGGTGGAAAAATTACACTCCGATCTTCGAACGGGTTTAAGCCGACAGGAAGCGGAGCATCGTTTAAAGATTTTTGGGTTTAATCAATTAACCGGGAAAACGACTCCTAGTGTCTTTTTGATTTTTTTAAATCAATTTAAAAATATTTTAGTCATAATTTTAATTATTGCCAGTATTTTGTCCGGATTGTTAGGTCACTTAGTGGAAATGGGAGCTATTGTCGCCATTGTCTTATCTTCTGCTATTTTAGGCGTGCTTCAAGAATATCGTGCAGAAAAATCTTTAGAAAGTTTACAAAAGTATGCAGTGCCAAAAAGTTTAGTCATTCGGGCTGGGAAGACAGAAGAGATTTTATCTACTCAGATTGTGCCTGGTGATTTGTTAATTATCACCGCAGGCAATAAGTTAAATGCGGATTGTCGACTGCTTGAGAGTTATAATTTGCAAATTGAAGAAGCTATGCTTACTGGTGAATCCGTGCCGAGTGAAAAAAATTCAAAAGCCATTTTAAAACCTGAAACCGTTTTGGCTGATAGAAAAAATATGGTTTTCGCCGGCACAACCGCAACTTATGGTAGAGCGTTAGGTTTGGTCGTTGGAACGGGGATGACTACGGAAATTGGAAAAATTGCAGGATTGTTAGCGGAAGTGAAAGGTGATAAAACCCCACTACAAAATAATTTGGATAGTTTAGGTAAAAAATTAGGTATTACGGCATTAATTGTTGTTGGTTTTATTGTGTTATTAGGTTTGGTTAGAAATGAAGCCTTAAGTCAGATGTTTTTATTTGGTTTGTCTTTGGCTGTGGCAATTGTGCCGGAAGCTTTGGTGGCTGTGGTGAGTGTATCTTTGGCTTTGGGAGCGGGTAAGATTGCGAAAAAACATGCTTTAACCAAGAATTTACCCGTGGTGGAGACGTTAGGTTGTACTTCGGTTATTTGTACCGACAAAACCGGCACTTTAACCAAAGATGAAATGACAGTAAAAAATATTTTAACGCCTATGGGTAATTATATGTTTTCCGGCGCGGGTTTTAATCCTAATGGGGAGATATTTTTTAATAAACAATTTTTATCTAAAGCACCCGATGATTTGGCACAGGTTCTAACGGCTGGTTGTTTATGTTCTGATGCCAGTTTGGTGTTTAATCAAACTGAATGGCAAATTAGAGGCGATGCCACCGAAGGCGCAATTCTGGTGGCGGGCATGAAAGCCAAGCTTGCCAAAGAGAGTTTGGAAATCAATTTTCCTCGAATGGAAGAAATTCCCTTTACTTCGGAAAAAAAATTTATGGCCACTCTGCACCAATCAAAAAAGGGTAATGTAATTTTTGTAAAAGGCGCTCCGGAAGTGGTAATTGAGATGTGTGACTATATTTATACTCACAGTAAAAAAGAAAATTTTGATGAGAACAGAAAAAAAGCTTTTTTAACCGAAGCGGAAAATTTTTCTAAACACGGACAAAGGGTAATTGCTTTGGCTAAAAATCATAGTTTAACTGATTTAAAGCAAAAGCCTAACAATTTGGAATTTTTAGGCTTAGTGGCTATGGCTGACACTTTAAGAGAAGAAGCTAAGACGGCGGTAAGTTTGTGTAAGAGTGCTGGCATTAGAGTGATTATGATCACCGGTGATCACCCGCATACGGCGAGAGCGATTGGTTTGGAATTGGGCATAATCAGCCAGCAAGGTCAGGTAATTACCGGACAAGAAATTGCCGGTATGGGTCATGCTGAGTTTGAGTCAAGTTTAAAAGCTTGCAATATTTTTGCTAGAGTATCACCGGAAGATAAATTACGGATTGTGAGCGTGTTACAAAAACAGGGAGAAGTGGTAGCTATGACTGGGGATGGCGTTAACGATGCGCCAGCCCTTAAAAAGGCCAATATTGGTGTGGCGATGGGGATAAAAGGCACGGATGTGTCTAAGGAATCAGCCTCTATAACTTTGTTGGATGATAATTTTGCCACGATTGTTTCTGCGGTGGAACAGGGGAGAATTATTTTTGGGAATATTCGAAAATATTTAACCTATCTGTTATCTGCCCACGTAGGTGAGGTGGTGCTCATCACTTTGGCTGTGCTTTTGGGTTGGCCTTTGCCTCTGACTTCTGTACAAATTTTATTTGTGAATTTAGCTTCCGACGGACCCCCGGCTTTGGCTTTATCTGCAGAAAAAGGGAGTTTGAGTGTGATGTTAGAAAAACCGAGAAATCCTCAATCCGGCATTTTTAATAAGCGGTCTTTAGTATATATGTTTGTTTCGGCTTTGTGGACTACATTCTTAAACATTTTTATTTTTCTGTATTTTTGGCAGACCACGGATAATTTAGTGTATGCTGGCACGGCTACGTTTTTGTCTTTAATTCTCATTCAATTGTTTAAAGCTTATGCTCTAAAAAATGAACGAGATGGCTTTTTTCAAGGCTTATTTAATAACCCTTGGTTAAATTTGTCTGTAATTTTACAATTGCCGATTTTATGGGCGATCAGTCATATGCCAATTTTTCAAAAAATCTTTTCCACCACTCAGCTGAGTGGGCATACTTGGATATTTATTGGTTTGTTGGCATTTACCATTGTCCCAATTTTAGAAATTACTAAAAAATTATTAAATCAATTCTGGTTAAATGATTAAAACTTACCCCAATACTTCATTATTTTTGCTGTTGCTGGGAGTTGGGATTTTGGGAGAAGCTTATGGTTTTTTTCATGAGTTGGCTAGGTTAGTGAGTGAATTAAGTGTAGTAGGTATATTTGTTTCCGGGATGTTTACCGCTTCCCTGTTTACCGCTCCGGCTGGTTTTTTTATGTTATATGAAATGACAGGCACGTTTAGTTTATTGGCTTTAAGTGTTTTTGGCGGGCTGGGGGCCATGGTGAGCGATTATTACATTTTAAGATTTTTAAAGCATGGTTTATGGGCAGAATGGCGATTGTTAGCGGGAAAATATTTTAAATTGGAAATGGGAAAGATTTTTAAAATTCGGGCGATTCGCTGGTTAATGCCTATTATAGGCGCTATCTTTATTATTTTGCCGTTGCCGGATGAAATTGGTATTGGGCTTATGGGTATAGGTAATATGCCCAAGTATCGGTTTTTATTTTTAGTTTTTTGTTTGAATACTTTAGGTATTTATGTGTTGCTTTCCGGCGCTTTGTGGGTGGTTAAATAAAAAACCCGCCCTTAGGCGGAAATAATTTTGAAGGTTACGGCCGAGTGTTTGTGTCGGCCGTTTGTGGTTGGGGGTCACCGCGAGTAGCGTTTGACCATCCACCACAGAGCGCCGGCCCAGAGGCCGGCAGGGGCGAGCAAAAAGTTGCAAACCACGTGGTTTGCGATTGCCCCATCTGTTCGGAAGGCTTGCCAGCCTTCCGCTCCGAAGTCGTAGGCCATGGCTCGAAGCGCCAGGCCAAAAACCTCTACCAAGAAACAAAAAATCCAAATCATTTGTGCCCTCCTTTGGGCTGGTAGCAGGGTTTGGTATAGTTTGTCCTGCTACAGTAATTTTTGCATACCTGACCAAAAAGACAAGCCTTGTAAAAAATGGCAGTCTTGACAAAATTTTATTTTTGTAGTAAAATACCCGCTTTTAAATTTTTGCTATAATGAGAAGTATTAAGTAACATTTTTTTTGTGAACGAATTAATAAAACGGATAGAAAAGCTTAAATCTGAAATCTTAAATCTGAAAGCTCATTTAAATTTGCCCCAAACAGAGCAGAAGATTTTAGAATTGGAAGACGCGATGCAATCGGTGGGTTTTTGGCAAGA
This sequence comes from uncultured Candidatus Saccharibacteria bacterium, assembly GCA_964522815.1. Lineage (GTDB taxonomy): Bacteria > Patescibacteriota > Doudnabacteria > UBA920 > UBA920 > JBBTRN01. The sequence goes on along the minus strand of CAZFXC010000008.1, from coordinate 10,676 downwards.
TAATCAGAACGCTCAAAAAGTCAGCCAAGAATACAATCAATTAAAAAAGTTTTATGATTTTTGGACTAAATTAGAAGAGGATGTAAAAGAGATTTTGGAACTTATTAATGCGTCTCTAAATACTACTCCATCCCAATCAGAGCATCGGGATGCCCCTCCTACTTTAGGAGGGGAGTCAGGAGATATTGAGTATATAAAACAACAAATTGATGAATTAGAAGCAGGATACAAAAAAAATCGGTTTATGGCGCTCTTAAGTAAAAAATACGATGATCATCATGCCATATTTTCCATTCATAGCGGAGCCGGGGGAGTAGATGCGCAGGACTGGGCCAGTATGCTCCTTAGGATGTTTTTGCGGTATGCGGAAAAACAAGGTTTTAGCACAGAGATTTTAGAATTGGCTAAGGGCGAGCAAGGCGGGGTGAAAACCGCGGTGGTAGAGGTAAAAGGTCCGTATGCTTACGGCTTGTTTAAAAGTGAAGCCGGAGTGCACCGTTTGGTGCGTTTAAGTCCGTTTAACCCGGCGCATACTCGTGAAACCAGTTTTGCGTTGTTGGAATTGCTTCCAATTTTAGAAGACAAGGAAGAATTAAAAATCGACGAAAAAGATTTAAAAATTGAAGCGAATACTGCCAGCGGTCATGGGGGACAAAGCGTAAATACCACTTATAGCGCCATTCGGATTACCCATATTCCCACGGGTCTGAAAGTGTCCATTCAAAACGAAAGAAGTCAGCACCAAAATCGCCAAGTGGCTATGAAAATTTTAATGGCAAAACTAAAAACTTTGGAAGAAGAAAAATTACAAAAAGAAAAATTGGAACTTAGGGGGGAGTTTAAAAGTGCGGAATGGGGCAATCAAATCCGTTCTTATGTGATTCATCCGTATAAATTGGTAAAAGATCATAGAACCGGTTTTGAATCAACGAATCCGGATAGTATATTGGATGGCGAATTAACAGAATTTGTAGAAAAGTATTTAGAGCTTACCGCAGATGCACAGAATAAAAATCGATAACACAGGTATTCAATAAAAAGTGATTTTGCTTTTATAAATAGTATAAGTCTGATATAATTTATTTGGGTAAAAGTTTGGGTTTAAAATCTGTGTAATCAGCGCTAATCCGTGAATCTGTGATTTATGATTAAATTTATTAATGTTACTAAATATTATGGTCCTGTGAAAGCGCTGGATAAGTTGAATATGAATATTGAACAGGGAGAATTTATTTCTATGGTGGGGCTTTCGGGCGCTGGCAAATCGACTTTTTTAAAATTGATTATTGGGGAAGAAAAAGCCGATGAAGGAAAAATTTTAATTGATGGGATTGATTTGAGTACCGTGGAGGAAAGTGATATTCCTTTTTTACGAAGAAAAATTGGTTTTGTGTTTCAAGATATTAAACTGTTACCCAAGCGGACAGCTTTTGAAAACATTGCTTTTGCTATGGAAGTTTGTGGTTACGAAAATGAAAAAATAGAGCAAGATGTGCCGAAAATTTTAGATTTAGTGGGTTTGGTGCATAAAAGAAATAGTTTTCCCGACGAAATGTCGGGGGGAGAAAAACAAAGAGTGGCTATTGCCAGAGCTTTGGCGCACAGACCGGTATTACTGTTAGCCGATGAGCCAACAGGGAATTTGGACGAAGTCAACGCTAATGAAATTTTAGAGTTGCTGTTAAAAATTAACCGTTTAGGCACAACTGTTTTGCTCGCCACTCATGCGGCCGATTTAGTAAATAAAATTCAACGCCGGGTAATTACTTTGGAAAATGGCAAAATCACCATGGAGCAGGAAAAAGGAAAGTATAAACTATAGTTAGTAGCACTTAGCGATTAGCAGTTAGCCAGCATGAAAAACTACTATTCATTTTGGCTCAGCTTGTAGCTAACCGCTAACTACTAATTACTAACGGCTAATTTATGATCAACAAAATTTCTTTAATTAGAATTCTTAAAAGTGGAGTAAGTAATTTTACTCGAAATTGGGTATTGTCGGTTTCGGCGAGTTTGGTTATGACGGTAACTTTACTGACTTTTGCTTTATTAATTATTATTTTTAACTTAGTGAGCATAAGTGTTTCAGCTATTGAGCAAAGAGTGGATATTAGTGTTTATTTGAAAAAAGGTTTAGCGGAGGAAAGAATTTTGGATATCAAAAAAAGTATTGAAGAAGATAGTTTGGTAAAAGAAGTCAGTTATGTTTCCGCTGAGGAAGCTTTGGCCAGTTTTAAAGCGAGGCACGCAGGTAATACGCAAATCTTGTCGGCATTAAGCGAAGTTGATGAAAATCCTCTGCTTGCCACTTTGCGGATAAAGGCCAAAAATTTAGCCGATTTTCCCGAACTTTCAGAAAAAATTAAGTCCGGAACATTTTCTGCGTTTATTGATAAGATTAATTATAATGACAATAAGGAAATTATTGAGCGTTTAAGTAAAATTTTACGATTTGTAATTAGTTTTGGAGTTGGTCTGGTTTTGGTATTTTCTTTTATTGCGATTTTGGTTATGTTTAATACCATCCGCTTGACCATTTTCAACCGTAAGGAAGAAGTGGAAATTATGCGTTTAGTGGGGGCTACGAATTGGTATATTCGAACTCCTTTTTTGGTAGAAAGTATGTTATATAGTTTGACTGCTACAATTTTTACCGCCGGACTTTTATTGCCGATTTATTCTAAACCTTTATCTGGGTTAATAACTTTTATTTCGGCCAGTTCAAATAATTCCGGGTTGATAAATTTTGGGTTGCTGGTTGGAATACTATTTGTCATTGCTTTGGTGTTATCGATCGTCTCTACTTTGTTTGCCATTAGAAAGTATTTACAGATTTAGTAAATTATTGGGCTTGCCTCGCATTACTTAAGTCCATAATTTGACAAAAGTCAATTTTAGATTATACTAATAAAGAGCCCAAATTGGGAATGGTCAGAAAATTGTTAGGACTCTCTTTATAAGGAGAGTTTTTATTTATTTTATGAAAGTATTATTTATAAAAAATCAGCCGGGAGGAGGCAAATTGGGTGAAATTAAAGAAGTCTCCGATGGTTATGCCCAAAACTTTTTACTTGCCAAGGGTTTTGCGGTTATGGCTACAACCCAAATAATGGCGAAAGTGGAAAAGGAAAAACAAGAAGCAAAAAATAGACTGGATAAAGAAAAAGTTCAATTAGAAAAATTAAAGACCGCGATTGAAAGAAAAATTTTAACTTTAAAAGTGAAAGTAGGAGAGAAGGGTCAGATTTTTGGAGCAATTAGAGAAAAAGAAGTGGCAGAAGTTCTAAGTAAAGATTTAGGTGTAGTGGTGGAAAAATCGCAAATTAGTTTTTTGGAACCAATAAAGACTCTCGGTGAACATGCTTGTAAAGTGAATTTAGGTATGCACATTACCGCTCAGCTTAAATTATTAATTAAACCCCAAGATTAAATGGCCACCGATATTGATAATTATTTGCAAGCCAACCAGCGCATTAGAAGTTTATTGTTAATTTTAATTTTTACTTTCGTTGCCAGCGGTATTACTTTAGCCGTGTTAGCGCAAATTCAAAATTATGAAAATGAGCAAGGAGTTTTAAATGATAGCGAGGTAAAGGTAATTTTTCCGGAAAGAAACAAGCTACAAGCCAACCCGCTATCAACCCCGGCTGAAAATATAAATGTTCATAATTGGAAAGTCTATAGAAATGATAAATATGGATTCGAAATATCACACCCCGATTTTATAAGTGTATATGAATCAATCATTAAATCTGATATTTATATAACTTTTGAACCTACTAATTATAAAAAAGATTACGCAATATTAATTTATCCAGTTGGTGGATATAATATAAATTCCTGGTTACCATCAAAGAGTTATACCAGTCAGATAAGTAATAAGGAAGCTCTAGTTAAAGAAATTATTGATGAAAATGGTTATTTAAAAATAATAACTATTTTATCTCCACCGGCTGGTTGGAATAGAGATAATCAAATAGTTTTAATTTATTCGAATTTAGTACAAAAGGAACTTGTTGATTATTATGCATTTTCAACTTTTAAATTTATTAAATAAATTTGGATTCTTTTTGTGGTAATGAAAATTGAAAATTAATTATTGAAAATTGTTTATATGTCCTATCATATCAATGCACGCAAAGCCAAAAAGTTAGACACTAAATTCATTTTTATCTCCGGTGGGGTTATCTCGTCTGTGGGCAAAGGCGTGACCACGGCTTCGCTTGCTACCCTGCTGGAATCCCGCGGGTTTACTGTGGCGCCGGTGAAAATGGATGCCTATTTAAATGTCGATGCCGGCACCATTCGCCCGCAGGAACACGGGGAAGTATTTGTGACTAAAGATGGGATGGAAACTGACCAAGATGTGGGTAATTACGAGCGGTTTATGAATACCGATTTATCTTCTCAAAATTATGTAACGAATGGACAAATTTACCAAAAAATTATTCAGAAAGAAAGAAATTTTGAATACGATGGCGAAGATGTAGAAGTGGCTTTGCATGTGCCGGAAGAAATCATTGCTCGGCTGGAGAAGGCAGGAGAAGAAAGACAAGCTGATTTTGTCATTGCCGAAATTGGCGGAACTGTCGGTGAATACCAAAATATTTTGTTTATGGAAGCGAATCGGATAATGAAATATCGAGATGGTCGGGAGGTGGTGCATATTCACGTGGCGTATTTGCCTACGCCACCAAGCATTGGGGAAATGAAGAGTAAACCAGCTCAAACCTCGGTTCGTTTGTTGATTGGTAGTGGTATTCAACCTGACTTTTTAATTGCCAGAGCGGAAAATGAAATTGATGACAGACGTAAAGAAACTTTGGCTTGGACCTGTAATGTGCCAGCGGAAAACATAATTGCTGCCCCGAATGTAGATAGCATTTACCGAGTGCCGTTAAATTTTGACGAGCAAGGTCTTACAGATAAAATTTTAGCGAAATTTAATTTGAAACCTAAAAAACACGATATAAAAAAGTGGGAAAATTTAGCAAATAAAATAACTAAACTGAATAAATCCAATGACTTTGTGGATATTGCGGTGGTAGGGAAATATTACGAGACTGGGGCTTATAAATTGTCTGATGTGTATATTTCGGTGGTGGAAGCGATTAAGCATGGCGCGTGGGCCAATAATATTAGAGCTAATTTGCATTGGGTGTCCAGTTTGGATGTGGAAAAAAAGGGCGCCAAAGAAGTATTAAAAAATTATCATGGCATTGTCGTACCGGGTGGATTTGGGAGTAGGGGAACCGAAGGTATGATTCAAACTATTGAGTATGCCAGAGAAAATGGTATCCCATATTTAGGTTTATGTTATGGTATGCAAATGGCGACGATTGAATTTGCTAGGAATGTAGCTGGACTCAAAAATGCCAACACCACAGAGGTAGACATGAAAACGCCTTTTCCGGTGATTCACATTATGCCTGATCAAGAAAAGAAACTTTTAAAGCGAGAGTATGGCGCTACCATGCGCCTTGGGGGTTGGGATTGCTTAATAACTAGGGGCACGCACACAGAAAAAGCATATATAGAGGCTGGAACGATTAAATCTACCGGACAAGCGCTAATTAGTGAACGGCATCGCCATCGCTATGAGTTTAATAATGAATTTAGAGAACAGTTAGAAAAGGCAGGTTTAGTAATTTCCGGCACTACACCCGATGGAAAACTGGTAGAAATAATTGAATTAAAAAATCATCCGTTCTTTGTCGGGAGTCAATTCCATCCGGAATTTCAATCTCGTCCATTGTCCCCGCATCCGCTGTTTGCTGGCTTTATGAAAGCCGTGGTTAAATTGAAGAAATAATTTATCAACATTTATGTTCAATAAAAATCAAATCACTATTACAATTTTAGGAGTTGCCGGGTTTCTTTTGGGGATGGTTATTTTGGGAAGCAGTTTGGTAAATTTTAAGAAAGAAAATAGTATTGCGGTAACCGGTTCAGCCAAAAAAACCATTACTTCTGATGTGGCTAAGTGGTCTGCAACCATTAGTCGGAAATCCGATTTGTATAATTTAAAATTGGCTAATTCTGCCTTAAGCGAGGATATTGAAGTGGTGCTAAATAATTTAAAAAAATTAGGGTTTGAAAAACAAGGTATAGATTTATCCGCGGTAAATATTTCCAATGATTATACTTATAAAGATGGGAGCAGTAGTCAGACCGGTTATACGTTGTCTAGAGATATTACGTTAACCTCCAGCGATATTGCCAAAATGCCCAAGCTTTCCGATTTGGTAGGGGAGATGATTAACCAAGGCGTGACTATGACTAACTCCAGAGTGGAATACTATTATAGTAAGTTGTCTGAACTAAGGGTGGAGATGTTGGGTAAAGCCACTGAAGATGCTAAAACTAGGGCGGAAATGATTGCAAAGAGTTCTAAGGCCAGTTTAGGCAAATTAAAATCTGCCAGCATGGGCGTAATGCAAATTACCGCACCTAACTCCACAGATCTTTCCGGAGAAGGTTACTACGACACTTCTTCGGTGGAAAAAGAAATTACGGCAATTGTTAGAACTAATTTTGAATTAAGATAAAATTAGGTTTTATGAGAAAATATCAAGGAGAGTCATTGCCGGAAAATAAAACCGAATTAACCAAAGTGTCTAAAATTCACTTTTTAATCCACCCAGGATTTATGTTAAGGCAGGCTAATTCAGTAGATGATGCTACATTACCCGCTTTAAATAAACTCAACGAAGAAGATTTATTTTTAAATAGGGTTAAACCCGACGAATTGGTAATTGCGATTACGCATGAAGATAACGGGCTAATTAAAGAAAGTTTGCGTAAGGAAAGTCAATTATACATAACAAATTTAAAAAGATGGAAAAAGCAGTTGGGTCGCCGTTTAATTGTTCTGTCGAATAATTTTCAAGAAAACGTTTTAGTATACCCCAATCTAGTAGAGACGTTAAAGCGTTTGGTGAATGCGCGAGGCTTTGATTTTGACTCAAATGTAGCCACAGATGCTGTGGGTGAATTAGAGGGCGCATGCTTACCTAATATAGCTGGTACATTAAATCTGGCCTTAGATTTAACAAACCCCACTCAAATTACTGTCCACGACGAAAGGATTAAAGCCATTTGGAAAGATGACCCTAATATATCATTTACATAAAACACCGCTTCAATAAATATTGAAGCGGTGTTTTACAAAGTAAGCTAACTTTTAAGTACTATTTAGTTTCAGAAATTACATTCACAATTCTGGTTTTTCTTAGATTGCCATGGAATTTGGCAGTCATCTTTTTTTGAAAAGATACTTTACCATTGGTAGTGGCATACAAAGTGGAGTCGCCACCCATTCTGACATTTTTACCAGCATGGAATTTAGTTCCGTGCTGTCGGATAATCACTTGTCCGGTTCTAACGGCTTGATTACCAAAAATTTTAACGCCGAGTCGTTTGGAAACACTGTCTCGGCCTAGGGCGGTTGAGCCACCAGCTTTTTTATGTGCCATATTTTTAGCGGTTAGTAGTTAGCGGTTAGCAGTTAGCGATTAGCAATAGTTGTTTAGGCTAATCGCTAAATGCTACTTACTAAACGCTAGTTAATTTTTTTCAAAAACAACTATTTCCCTGGCCACAATTTGTTCTTTGCGGTCATAAATTGCCGTTTTCCTGTCTGTAAGTTTTAAAAACTTCATTTGGTTGGCAATTTTTTTTGGAATCAGTTCCAAAATATTATAACCTAAATTTTTTGCCCAGTCAAGGGCTGGGGTCATAATATATTGATCTTTACCGGTTTTGTAAGCCGGCAAGCACATTATCACCTTGGTTTTAGGTTTTAAAAATTTTGAAAAATCAGCGAAACATTCAGTATAAAGTTTTTCTAATTTAGTAAAATTTTGTTGGATTTGGTTAGCATCGGGCAATTTGCCATAAATTGGCCCTAAAGTGCATTCCGTAACAATTGCAGAAATAGGGGATTGTTTAACTAACTCACTTACATTATTGGCATTAGAACAATTAATTATGTATTTCCCCGCCGGTACATGGTAGCGATTTCTAAACCATTCCAAATTTTGTTCGCTACCCCTTATAGCTAGGGGATTAATGTCACTACCAAACATTTTAAAACCCAATAATAAACCTTCTTGTACAATAGTGCCAATACCACAAAATGGATCTAATACAAATTCATTAGGTTTGGCGCCGGATAAATTTAGCATTATTTGAGCAACTTTCGGGGGGATCATACCTTGTTCTTCGTCGCGAATCGGTCTTTGGTAATCTCTTCGGCCGTAATCTTCAAAATCCTGCACCACTAAAGTTTTGGCTGTATAGACTTTTTCTTTACCTGCAATTAAACAAATTTCCGCTCCTTTTTCAAGCAGTAAATTTTTACTTACCACCACCGAAGACAATGCTAGGGAAAATTTTTCCGGCAAGGCTACCCGGACGCTTAAACCGCTTTCGGTAAGACTTTTTTTAATCATCATGCCAATTCGGTTAGGCTCGCCCCACACGGTTTGCGTAGTAGGTTTGTTTTTGGCTGATGGGTCAGTGAAATTTTTAGGAGCAGGGTAGCGTGGAGCTTGGTTAAAGTTGGTTTTGGCAACTAATTCCTCATCTAGTACATAGACACTAACCCCGAATTGTTTCTTGCCTTTATAGTCTTTAAAAAATTCCTTTTTTAGGAGACTGGGTTTAAAATAATTTCTTAAAGCAAAATTTAATGATTCTTGCTTGCGTTTTTCAACCACGTCTACAATTCTTAAAATTTTAATCACCCCGCCCAATTTCTTTTGTAAAGGCAGGCAGAGTAGGGGTTTAGGGGTTTCAATAATTAAAACCTCTTTAGAAGCTTCTAAAATTTTTACCGGATTATCTACAAGACCACAGGTAGGGTCGGTTTTTTCCAGCACAGCTAAAATTTCCGCAATCGAGAGGGTATAGACTCTGCCTAAAACAAAAGCATATTGCATATAAGAAGTATAAACTTTTAAATTAGACTTATGGTATAATTTTTGTATGGCAAATTATACAGAAATAAAAGATTGGTTAAAGGAACATCCAAAGGAATTACAGATTGCTTTATGTTTTATTTTGACGTTTTTTGCTGGGTTTGGATTAGGTAAATATAAGAGTTCGGCAGTAAGTGAGAAAAAACGTCAAGAATTATTAATTAATTATACTAAAAATCAGCCACAAAAGCAAAATGGAGCAGGGGAAACTACTACTGGGCAAGAAGCCACAAAAGACTGCAAAATTAAAGGCAATATTAGCTCTACAGGTAAAATGACTTACCATTTACCAACTGGCGCTTTTTATAAAAACACTAATCCGGAAAGATGCTTTAATACTGAAGCTGAAGCTAAGCAGGCTGGCTTTACCAAATCCAGTCGTTGACAAAAAGAGTAAATGTATGTAATTTTAAAAAACAAAAAATCCCTAGGCGGTTGGGGTTTTCCATGGTTTACGGACAAACCTTGGTCCAAAAACTATGTTTATCCTATTGTGACATGTCGAGCCTTCAAGGTTCCTGTTCATTGGGATACCCTAGCAAAAAATCAAGAACCACTTGCCTGAAATGGCAAGGTTGGAGTCTTGCGTCCTTACACGGGGTGGGGACGTTTTTGCTAAAATCCTAGGGCTTAGCCTTAGGTCTGTGAGTGGCTATAGTGGAGGTAAAACCTCCCTTAACCTCCTGAGGGAGGCGAATCACTTCGTGTGGTTCCTGAAGCTATATGCCACTCACAGCTTCTTTTTTTATCTATACTTTTAATTTAATGCGAACGCTAAGTTTAATTTAAAATTTTCACTCTATGTTGGGGGAGTTAATTATTATAAAAAAATAAAAATTATAAACTTTTTAAAATCATTACTTAACAGTGAAAAGGGAAGTAAAAATAAATAAAAATAAATATCCGTGTGTTGATACACACGGATATTTATTAGGAAGTAGTGATAGTTTTAAGTATACATGCTGTCGCACAATGTATGTTGTGCGACTACGGTGTAATTAAAATTGCGTATTTTAATTCCTTTTGAACAGTTGTAATATCTGATTTATCTATACCTCTTGGACCTGAGTCAGCTATATAAATAATATTATTCTCAATTTTATGTAGAACTATAAAGTGCCCCCCGCTTGTGAATTTACCGGGTCCCATAGCCGCAATCACTGGATGACCATTGTTTAGTTCTTTGGTAATATTGGCCCATCCTGAAATTGTGCTTGCGTTTAAACCAAATAATTTAGCGACTTTTAAAAACATGCCAGCGTTGGTGCCTAGTCCGCAAGTTCTTTCGTTAAGCTCCACAGCTAAACCAGCAATGGTTTTAGGATTAATTTCCAAATTTTTCACTTTAGCTTCTGGTTTTAATTGTTGCTTGGTTTCATAATATTTTAAAATAGTCGCCATAGAGCTTGGTCCACAAGCAGATGTGCCAATAGTGCTTGCACTACCATTAGATTCTTTACAGGTTTCAGTTTTTGATGGGTATAAATCATTTACCCAAGTCCCATTACATTGTGAAAATTGATAAAAACCATTAATCCTACCTGTGGTTGATTTACAATTGGTAATTTCAGTTTTTGGAAAACTTTGAGGGATAGAATTTGCCTTATCTAAATTTTTAAATTCACCAAAGATTTTAGGGTCAATTTTATCAAAACTATACCCTCTCTCCACCCCCACCACACTGGGTGGTTGAAT
>CAZFXC010000007.1:21201-22818 GCA_964522815.1 uncultured Candidatus Saccharibacteria bacterium | reverse complement strand
TACAAGGTGTTTGTAATGCCCGAGGTGCTAGACAGTAAACTTGGCGAAGACAAGGAATTTTTTATTTATCATAAAATCGCCGACGATGGCCAGAGTTTGTTTGGCCTGCCGGATTTTTATACTTTACAGTTTTTTGAACAGTTAATTACAGTGAATGGAGTGGGTCCTAAAGTGGCTTTGGCGATTTTATCTTCAGCAAAAGTGGATGCAGTAAAAAATGCCATCCTGAGCCAAGATGCCGGGATGTTTAAACGCATTTCCGGGATTGGCACAAAAACTGCGGAAAAAATTATTGTGGAATTGAAAGGAAAAATAGTAGTAAGCGGATCAGCTAATCAGCAGTCAGTGGGGAGTAGTGCAATCTTTGATGCTCTACTCGCTTTGGGGTATAAACAAAGTGAAGTGAGGGAGGTAGTGCAAAAATTAGATGTCTCATTAGCAGAAGATAAGCAGTTAAAACAAGCGTTGAAGTTTTTGGGAAAACATTAACCCCTCCCAGCCTCCCCTTTAAACAAAGGGGAGGGGTAAGGCAAAAAGCGGGGCGAATTTATGAAATTAATAGAGGTAAGAGAATCAGAAAAACAGCAATATAACGATTTTGTTGCCACTCAAAAGGGTGGCAGTTTTTTGCAAGGCTGGGCATGGGGAGAATGGCAAGTTCGCTTAGGGCGAACAGTTTATAGATATTGGATAGATGAAAGGGGAGTTAGGTTGGGATCAATTCAACTTATAAAAATGCCTTTACCTTTGGGCAAATACTATTGGTATGCACCGTATGGACCGGTGCTCGCTAAAAGCGAGAATTTTCAAATTTCAAATTTCAAATTGCTACAACAAGCTCTAAAAGAAAGATTTCTTGATGCAGTATTTGTCCGCATTGAACCGAAGTTCCCACTACTCACTACTCACTACCCACTACTCACTAAATCTACAAACATTCAGCCGAGTAAAACTTTCATTATTGACCTGTCTAAAACCGAGGAGCAGTTGTTAGCCGAAATGCACCCGAAAACTCGTTATAATATTCGGTTGGCACAAAAGCATGGGGTAGATGTCCAGGACGAATTTGGGATTTCTATTGGTAACGGTCTTTTTACTAAGGAGGCTGTTAATTTAATAGTAGAGACTTCCAGAAGGCAAGGTTACAAAGGTTATGGTGCAGAGTATTATCAAAGGTTGATTGATTGTTTTACTATGGATAATCATCAGGAATCACCCCCACCTAACCTCCCCCATCAAGGGGGAGGAATAGAAAGGGTAAAATTACACATCTATAAAGCAATTTATAAAAATCAGCTCTTAGCCAGTGCCATTATGCTGGATTTTGCCGGCACCAGAACGTTTTTGTTTGGCGGTTCATCTGATGAACATAAAAATGTTATGGCGCCTTATTTAATGCACTATAGGGCCATGCTGGATGCCAAAAATTTGGGCTTAAATTTTTATGATTTTTGGGGGGTAGAAACCGCCAGCGGAAAGACCCCCGGGTTTGTTCGTTTTAAATTAGGGTTTGGAAGCCAAACGGGGATTGTGGAATACTCAGGGGCTTATGATGCAATTTTCAGCAATTTTTGGTATAGAATTTATACAATAATTCGCAAAACTAAGCGGATTTTT
>CAZFXC010000007.1:19634-21101 GCA_964522815.1 uncultured Candidatus Saccharibacteria bacterium | reverse complement strand
TTAGCTAAGTTGATTTACGAGAATTATCATGGGGATTTAACGCAAGCAGTCAGAGAATCCCTAAAGCAAGTAAGAGGCACTTATGGTTTGGTGGTTATGCATACCGACCACCCGCACCAATTAGTCGCTGCTCGTTTGGGTAGTCCTTTGGCAATTGGCATTGGTTCTCAGCAAGCAAATGGTGAGTCATTCACTAAAGAGTTCTATATTGCATCCGATGTAACACCCATGTTGCCATTTACGAAAAGTGTCACTTTTTTAGATGACGGTGAAATCGCCACTATCAATCATGAATTGAAAATTATCAATTTACGAGATCAAATTGTCAATAAAAAAATTACAGAAATTGATTGGGACCTAGCCACAGCCCAAAAAGGCGGTTTTGAACATTTTATGCTCAAAGAAATTTTTGATCAGCCCGGGGTTCTAGAAGATGCCTTGAGAGGCAGGATGGATATGGAAGAGGGGACAGCCAAGCTTGGCGGGCTTAATATGACTTCAGAGCAGATGCGCAATATCAACCGAATTATTATTATTGCCGAAGGCACAGCCAGACACGCGGGGTTAATAGGTAAATTTGCCTTTGAAAGATTGGCCAATTTACCGACGGAAGTGGATTATTCGAGTGAGTTTCGTTACCGCGATCCGATTGTTAACAAAAATACTTTAGTGTTTGTAATTTCGCAGTCCGGCGAAACCGCTGATACTTTAATGGCTGCCAGAGAAGCCAAACGCAAAGGTGCTTTTGTGAGAGGGGTGGTCAATGCCGTGGGTTCTACCATTGCCAGAGAAACCGGAGCCGGTACTTACATTCATGCCGGACCAGAATTATCAGTCGCTTCCACCAAGGCTTATACTAATATGTGTGCGGTTTTAATTTTGTATGCTTTGGAATTTGGCAGAATTAAGCACGCTTCGCTCTCTACGGGTCAAAGAATTTTACTTGGGTTAATGGATTTGCCAGAAAAAATGAATGAGATACTGAAGCAAAACGAACAAATAAAACTCATTGCTCAAAAATACCAAGAATATAAAGATATCTTATTTTTAGGTAAAGGAGTAAACTATCCGGTGGCTTTAGAAGGTGCACTAAAACTTGAAGAAATTTCTTACATTCATGCCGAAGGTTTGCCGGCTGGGTCTTTAAAGCATGGGCCGTTGGCTTTGGTAAGTAAAGAGGTGCCGGTAGTGGCAGTTTTGACCAAAAATCAATTGTATGAAAAAATGAAAAGTACTATTTTAGAAGTAAGGGCCAGAGGGGCAAAAACCATTGTAATCGCCAATGAGGGCGATGAAGAAGCTAAAGAAGTGGCAGATGATATTATTTATGTGCCGAAAACCATGGAACTATTAGAACCACTGTTAAATACTATTCCTTTACAATTATTTGCCTACCATGTTGCTGTGGGCTTAGGGCGGGATGTTGACCGTCCCCGCAACTTAGCCAAAAGTGTGACAGTGGAATAG
>CAZFXC010000007.1:11400-19534 GCA_964522815.1 uncultured Candidatus Saccharibacteria bacterium | reverse complement strand
TTTATGAAAGCCTTAATTTTAAACAAGACCGATTGGGAAACGACTAAGGGTTTTGAGCTCGTGGAGATTCCGGAGCCGATTTTAGATGAGGTGAATAATCCGGCCGATAAAAATTATGTAATTTTAAAAGTGCAGTATGCGGGGATTTGCGGGACCGATAGAGGCATTTGGCACAGGCAGGCATTTAAAGATGTGATCTTAAAGAGTATTGAGGCGGAAATGGGTTTATCTGGAAACACCCTCTCTGCCTCGTCTGACTCGGCATCTCCCCCCAAGGGGGAGAAAAATAAGATGCTTCGCTCTTTTCGGATTATTGGGCATGAATTCTGTGGCGAAGTCGTAAAAGTCGGGTCAAATGTAACAAATGTTCAAGTGGGGGATTTTGTTTCGCCGGAATCTCATGTCGTGTGCCAAGAGTGTTACCAATGCCAAAGAGGCCAGAAAGAAGTTTGTACTAATGAAAAGATTTTAGGCATTAGTCACGATGGCGGGTTTGCCGAATACGCCAAAATTCCTGCTCATATTTTGTGGAAGACAGATAAAACGAAAATTCGGCCGGAAATTTCGGCTATGCAAGAGCCGTTTGGCAATGCGGTGCATGCCGGAAGTAAAGTAGATTTAAACAATAAGACAGTGGCGATTTTTGGGCTGGGACCCATTGGTTCATTTTTGGTTTTAGTGGCAAAAGGTTTGGGAGCTAAAACAATCATTGGAGTGGATGTAAGCGAACAGGCTTTGGAAAATGGCAAAAAGTTAGGAGTGGATTATGCCATTAGAATTAAGCCATCAGCAGACAGTAATCAGCCATCAGCAAATGCAAAAATTTATGCTCATGACTCAGTGGTAACTGAGGAAATTAAAAAACTTACAGGCGGGGTGGGGGTAGATGTGAGTTTTGAAATGGCCGGGTTTAATTCTTCTGTGAATAATTGTTTGTATGCCACGCGCCGAGGTGGGGATATAGTTTTGTTTGGCATTAAGCAGGGTGATTTTGTTTTGGAAGATTATAACCGACTAATAGTGCACGGCTTTACTTTTCATGCGGTAATTGGCAGGCAACTGTGGCAGACTTGGGAGATTACTAAAAAATTGTTTGAAGACAAAAATACTGGTGTGCAAGACAAAATGTTTGAGATTATTTTAAATCAGGGTGAAGGCACCATTTTACCCATAGCGGAATATACCAAAGAAAAATTTGCAGAGATGATGTCTAAGCACGCTAAGTTATTAATTAAGTTTTAATTAACCCGATCCGGATCTACAGATTAAATCCGGATCAACGGATGATTCCGGATTCGGTATCTGTAGGTATCAGCAAATCAGGATTAAATCCGTATATCAGAATAGTTATTATGTATCAAAACTATCAACAACAATTTATAGACGAGATTCAAGACATTAAAGAGAGTGGAATGTGGAAAGAAGTGGGGGTAATAGAGGGTAAACAAGGGACAGAGATAAATGTTAAAAATGACAAAAGCGACGGAAATGACAAAAATATTAAATTGCTTAATTTCTGTGCGAACAACTACCTTGGATTAGCATCGAGCGATGAATTAGCCGGGGTAGCCAAAGCGGGTATAGATAAATACGGTTTTGGCGAAGCCAGTGTGAGGTTTATTGTCGGCACATCTACCATTCATAAAGATTTAGAAAGCGAAATTTGTAAATTTTTTGGCACTGAAGAGGCTATTACTTACACTTCTTGTTTCGATGCCAATACGGGTTTGTTTGAAACCATTTTAAAAGAAGGCGATGCGGTGTTTAGCGATGAGTTAAATCATGCGTCTATCATCGATGGTATTCGTTTGTGTAAAGCCGAGAGATTTAGGTATAAAAATGGGGATATGGCGGATTTAGAAAGTAAGCTGAAGGAATTTACTTCACGCGAAAATAAACCCTCCCCAACCCTCCCTTTAGAAAAGGGAGGGGGTTCCACGGTTCCCCCCTCTTTGTCCAAAGAGGGGGTAGGGGGAGTTAATCGTAAGCCTAGAATGCTTATTGCCACCGACGGCGTGTTTAGTATGGACGGCATAACCGCAAAGTTAAAAGCCATTTGTGATCTGGCAGACAAGTATGGCGCTATGGTTATGGTAGATGATAGCCACGCCAGCGGAGTATTGGGCAAAACCGGTCGGGGGAGTATTGAACAAGCTGGAGTTATGGATCGGGTTGATATTTTGACATCAACGTTCGGAAAAGCTTTAGGGGGAGCTGGGGGTGGGTTTACTACCGGCAGGAAGGAAATTATTCAAGTACTCCATCAACGCAGTCGCACCACTTTGTTTAGTAATAGTTTACCGCCCATGATCGCTAACACGGCGTTGTATGTTTTGCAAAATTATGATCAGAAGTTTATTAAACATCGAGAACAATTGGAAAGCAATACCGCTTATTTTAGAAAGGCGATGGAAAGCTTGGGATTTACTTTAGGGGGCGATGGCAAACATCCGATTACTCCGGTGATGCTGGGGGAAGAAAAATTGGCTGGGGAAATGGCACGGGCGCTGTTTCAGAAAGGTATTTATGTGCGAGGATTTACTTACCCCGTGGTGCCAAAAGGTAAAGCCAGAATTCGAGTGCAAATTTCTTCTGCCCATACTCAGGAACAAATGGATAAGGCGGTAGAGACGTTTAAAACAGTCGGGAAAGAAATGAAAGTAATTAATTAGCACTTAGTATGTAGTAGGTAGTAAGTAGCCCTGAGGCTAACCGCTATCAACTACCCACTACTAACTAGTATGAAAAATATTGTAATTTTTGGGGGCGGGACAGGCACTTCCGGCCTGCTGAAAGGATTAAAAAATTTTCCGGTAAATTTATCGGTTATTATTTCCAGCTGGGACGATGGAGGAAGTAATGGCAGGTTAAGGCAAACACTTAAGGCGTTTCCGTTTAGCGATATTCGCCAATGTTTGGCTGTGTTAACACCGAGCCGGCTGTGGCAAAAGTTTTTTCAATTGCGATTCAGTCAAGGCGAATTAAAAGGCCATACTGCTGGTAATTTATTTTTAGCCGGCTTGGAGAAAACTACGAATAATTTAGAACAAACCATTGAGATTGCCAGCCAGTTGTTAAAGATCCCAGCTAAAATTTTACCCGCAACTTTAACTCCTTCGGTTTTAAGCGCTCAGTTAATGGACGGTCGGAAAATTGTTGGAGAGCATAATATAGACAGTCCCAGAAGCGGAAAATTTTCTCCCATTCTCAAACTGAGTTTAAGTAGGGCAAAGCCCAATCCTCAAGCAGTCAAGGCGATTAATACTGCCGATGTGTTAGTGTTTGGACCCGGGGATTTGTATACCAGTGTTTTGCCTAATTTGGTGGCACCTAATATTTTAAAAGCCGTGAACCAATCTAGAGCGAAGAAAGTTTTTGTGGGAAATTTAATGACCAAAGATGGGCAGACGAATAATTTTAAGGCCTCAGAGTTTATTTGGGCTGTAAAAAAATTAGTGCCAGATTTAGATTACGCCATTTTTAATTCAGCATTCCCCGGTAAACAATTGTTAAAAAACTACACGCACACTAAAAGTTTTATGGTGGAAATAGATAAAGAAAACTTAAAACAGTGTGAGGTAAAGATTATTTTGGAGAAATTGCTTTTAAAGGAAGTAGTAAGTCCGGTGAAGGGAGATGTTTTACAGAGAAGTTTTTTAAGGCACAATAGTCAAAAGCTGGCAAAAATTATTTATGAATTGTGATAACGCTGAAGCAACGCTGAATTATTGCAACCGCTGAAATAACGCGGAAAAAATCATCGATATATATGAATGTATCTAAATCAATAAAATTATCAAAATTTATAAAATTTGAAATTAAAGCAGGCAAGCAAGTAAAAGCGCGGGCGTTTTTATACATTATTAAAAATGCTTTACATTCACGGCCTTATGGACTTTTGGAAGATTTATATGTAGAAGAGAGGTATCGGGGCGAAGGTTTGGGAAAAGCCCTTTTACTTAAAGTTATTCAGGAAGCTAAAATAAGAAAATTATACAAATTAATTGGCACTAGTCGCAAAGAGAGAAAAGTAGTGCATCAGATGTATTTAAAATATGGGTTTAAGAATTATGGTTATGAATTTAGACTGGATTTGTGATCACAGATACACAGATTAAGACAGATAGCACGGATAATTAAGACAGCGGGGAGTCTGTCTTTTTTGTTGGAATTTTTGTATAATCATCCTATGGAATTGATTAAAAGATTTATCCCAAAATTCATTTTAAAACTGATTCGTCCGTTTTATCATGGCTTAGTGGCTTGGTGCGCAAACATTTATTTTGGTTTTCCCAGTAAAAAATTAATTGTGATTGGTATTACCGGGACTGGCGGAAAGTCCAGTACCACCACAATTTTAAGGGAAATTTTAAACAAATCCGGCAAGCTGTGTGGGAGTATAACCACTATAAGTTTTTTTAACGGTCAAACAGAATTCATAAATAAACACGGGTTGTCTATGCCCGGCGGGTGGCTCATTCAGAAACATTTAAGAGAGATGTTGGATCAGGGCTGTCAATACGCTGTGGTGGAATGCACCAGCGAAGGCTTATTTCAAAATCGGCATGGGGGAATTAAATTTGATGTTGTGGTATTTACTAATATTAGCGAAGCGCACATTCAGGCTCATGGGAGTTTTGAAAATTATAAAACCGCCAAAGGTAAATTATTTCAAGCTTTGTCGAAAAATGGTTTGGGATTGAGTGTAGTCAACCTGGATGATTCATACAGTAAGTATTTTTTAAAATTTTCCTCTAAGAAAAAAATCGGTTTAACCTTTGCACATCAAACGTCGGCTCAATGCGAGGTGGTATATTCGGCAGAGAAAACTTTGGAAGGTTTTAGTTTAAATGGTAATAGTTTTCCGGTGCATCTGTTTGGCGAATTTAATAAGGTGAATGCTGGTTTGGCGGTGGTTGTAGCTAAGGAACTGGGAGTGGACTGGGCTGTAGCTCAAAGGGCGGTTAATAGCATTACAGCTATGCGAGGGAGAATGGAATTAGTGCCCAACCATAACAATTTAACTTTACTGGTAGATTATGGTTGCGAGCCAGCCACCTTTTTAGTTGCCTTGAAAGCTGTAGCCGAGGCTCCGCATAAAAAAATTATTCATGTGTTTGGTTCTACCGGCGGACACCGTGATACTTCTAAGCGGTTTATTTTTGGTCAAACGAGTGCAAAGTATGCAGACTATATTATTATTACTAACGATGATATTTATGATTCTGACCCAGAGGAAATAGCTAGGAATATAGAGTCAGGCGTGAAGAGTCAAGAATTATGGCAAGGAAAATACGAAATAATTTTGGACAGGCGACTGGCCATTAGGCGCGCCTTATCAATTGCTGAGGCAGGGGATACGGTGTTATTTACCGGTAAAAGCAGTGAGCAGTTTTTGGTTTTACCGGGAAATAAAAGAATTGAGTGGGATGAAGTAAGTGTGGTTAAGGAAGAATTGATAAAATTAAATACAATTAAATAAAATTTATGGATTTAAAAAATGGAAAAAAGTTTTATGTAAGTTTGTTGGTTCTGTTTTTTGCCGGTATGCTCTGGAGTGGGTACAATCCGCCGGCTGGGCATTTTACTTGGGGTTTGGAGGTGTTTCCCGCGGTGCTTGCCTTAATCATTTTGGCAGTAACCATTAAAAAATTTGAGTTTAGTAAAACCGTTTATATCTTGATCTTATTACACAGTTTTATTTTAATGCACGGTGGCTATACCACTTATGCGAACGAAGGATTGTTTAATTGGCTCCGTGATGAATTTGGTTTAGCGAGAAATTATTACGACCGTTTAGGGCACTTTGCTCAAGGCTTTACGCCGGCCATAATTGCCCGTGAGTATTTTATTCGGAGGAATATTATTTTAAATAAAAAGTGGTTAAGCTTTATAATCATTTTTTTTATTTTAGGTTTTAGTGCGTTTTATGAATTTATTGAATGGTGGGTATCACTCCTTTCCGGCGAAGCCGGGAATGCATTTTTAGGCACGCAAGGTGATATTTGGGATACCCAGTGGGATATGTTTATGTGTTTTTTGGGTTCCATTACCGCCTTAAGTTTTTTAAAACATCATTTAATTTTGGATTCGAATGAAGACAATCAAAAATCATCAGTCAGCTAAGGTATTAAGTATTGATACCACAGACTTTGGTAAAGTGACTTTTAGTTTAACTCAAAAACCCGCGGAGTTAAAAAATCTTACCAAAACTTTTAGTCTCTTACCCAGAGAGAGCGATCAAGCCATTGTATGTTTGGCACACTTTTTAAAATTGGCAAAAATTAAAGATTTAACATCCGTCTTAGGGCAAATTGTGGTGTATAAAAACCCTAAGTCCGCTTGGAGCGGACTTAGGGTGGCAAAAACCATTGCCGATGCTTTGGGTTTGGTTTATGGAATAAAAGTTAGAGTTATACCCAAGTTAAAGTAGCATTATTCTTTTAATTTAAAAATTTTAATTACCACAATCAGTAAACCGATTAACCACGCGCTCAGGATACTCAGTGGCAAAAGGAGTTGGGTGAAACCAGCATGTTGAGTATAACTTTGTCTTAAACCCATAGCTAAATGACTAATGGGTAAGATTTTACTCACCAGGTATAAACCTTTAGGTAAACTTTCAGCAGGGAAAAAAATATTACCAAAAAAAATCATGGGCATACCTACGGCTGTGGTGAGAGGTGTGGCGGTTTCGTAAGAGGAAGAATAGTTGGCAATTAAAAGTCCCATTAGTAAAAATATTCCGCCTCCTAAAATAATTAAGATAAGAATGCTAAACATATTGCCCGCAAAGTTTAAATTAAATCCCACAATTCCAATCAGAGTTAAACAGAGAGTTTGAAACAGCATTATAATAATTCTGGAGGCGACTAACGATAAAACCAAATCGGAAATTTTTATCGGGGAAGCAATAAATCTTTTGATTACATTTTTACTGCGCATTTCGGCCATCCAATAGGCAAGCCCATAAATGCCATTACTCATAATTACATAAGCAATCATTCCGGGTAAAACAAAATCTTTATAGGGCAGATTAACCATGTTGGGTAACGGCAAGACGGATAATGCAATATATAAACCGCTGGGCATGGCAAAATTCCAAAATAATGCCGTCTTATTTCGGTAAAGCATTTTTAAATGAGCTAAAAATAGTTGGAAAAAAGGATAAGACATATTACTCTTCAAATTCATGGCCGGTTAATTGTAAGTATACATCTTCTAAAGTGGCAGTCTTAACTGTAAAAGCCGAAAAGTTGATTTGGGCGGTTTTGAGTTTGGTTAGGATTGCAGGAATGGCGTCTAAAGATTCTACGTCCAGAATGATTTTTGGAAAAGCAGAAAAAATATTTTTTACTTCCGGCATGGCTGTAAATAGATGTTCCGGCAGGGCAGTGTCTGCCAGAAAGGAGATTTGCACTGTGTGTCTTAATTCCTCGACAAGTCTTCTGGGTTCATTAATCGTTAAGATTTTTCCTTTATCCATAATGGCTACTCGACTACATAAATATTCAGCTTCTTCCATATAGTGGGTAGTTAAAATTATAGTAATCCCAGTTTGGTTTAAGTGTTTAATTAAAGCCCACATATTGCGTCTGGCAGAGGGGTCTAAGCCGGTAGTGGGTTCGTCTAAAAATAAAATTTTTGGCTGGTTGATTAAAGCTGTAGCAATGGTAAATCTTTGTTTTTGTCCGCCGGAAAGATTTTTTACATATTCATTCGCTTTATTTTCCAAGTTGACCATTTTGAGCAGGTCTTGAGCCGGAGTTCGGTGGGTGTAGAAGGCTCCAAATAAATTTAATAATTCTTCTAAAGTTAGATTGGGTAAATAGTCGCAAGTTTGAAGTTGAATGCCGATGAGTTGTTTAATTTTCTCGATATCAGTCATACCCAAAACTTCCACTTGACCGGCCTCCAGGGTTTTAAGACCTTCAATAATTTCTAAAGTGGTGGTTTTGCCAGCCCCGTTGGGCCCCAAAATGCCAAAAATCTCGCCTTGGTAGACATTAAAACTAATTTGGTTGACTGCGGTAAATACCGCGCCGGTTTTTAACCGGTAAGTTTTTTGGAGATTTTTAACTTCAATGACTTTTTGCATAAGTTTATTTATTATAGCATTGAATTGAGGTTGGGT
>CAZFXC010000007.1:4787-11300 GCA_964522815.1 uncultured Candidatus Saccharibacteria bacterium | reverse complement strand
CCCGCTTCTCGCGAGAGGCGGGGTTGACCCAGTAGAATCACATTGTATTATCAACAATAATTGAACTGTATTTTTATCATTGTTTATGTATATATTAACAACTTGATTTTAGAATTGATTACAATGTTGCTCTACTGGGTTGACAAATTTTTTATTTCTGTTAAAGTGAATTTACACATGAACTTGGGATGACGGAACTTTACTAAAGCCAGTTAAAGACAAGTCTTAATGACCCATACCACAAACTTTTAGAAACAAGCTAAAAACCCTTTTAAATATGCGAAAAAAGGGTGTCTTTTATTATCTATAAATTACAATTTTATAAACTATTAACCTTAGAAATCTTATGTCAAAAGCTTCCAAAGCCAAAGCTGTTCAATCTACTTTAACCTTTAAGCCAGCTAAAACTCCGAAAAGAATTTTCTTTTCTAATTTTCATGAGACAGCCGTATTGCCGAATTTAATTGAAGTGCAATTAAATTCGTATAAGTGGTTTTTGGAAAAGGGTTTAAAGGAATTACTTGGCGAAGTTACGCCCATTAAAGATTTTACCGGTAAAAATTTAGAATTAATTTTTGGGGATTATTTTTTTGAAAAAGGTAAATACGACGAGCATACCGCACGGGAAAGAAATACTACCTACGAAGCCCCGCTTTATGTAACGGCCAAATTAATTAATAAAATTACAGGCAAAACCAAATCGCAAGATGTGTATTTTGGTGATTTTCCGCTGATGACACCCAGAGGCACCTTTATTATAAATGGGGTGGAAAGAGTTGTTGTCTCTCAGTTAATAAAATCCCCGGGTGTATTTTTTAGCGCAGAATTTTTAAGAGGCAAAAATTATTATGGGGGCAAAATTATCCCAAATCGCGGGGCCTGGTTGGAATTAGATACTGACCCCAGTGGAGTAATTGGTGTAAAAATTGATAGAAAAAGAAGAATTCCGATTACGGCATTACTTCGGGTGTTTGGTTTAAATACCAACGAAGAAATTTTAAAGGAATTTCAAGATATTGATACTGACCCGGATATTAAGTACATTCAAAATACTTTAGACAAAGACGCTTCTCAAAATGCGGATGAAGGTTATAAAGAAGTCTATAAAAGAGTTCGTCCGGGAGATTTGGCCACAGTCGAAAACGCTCGCTCGTTAATTGATGGGATGTTTTTTAATACTGAAAGATATGATTTTTCCGCAGTGGGTAGGTATAAGTTTAACCAAAGGATGAATTTGCCAAAAAATAATAATCCTTTACTAACCAAAGAAGATTTAATTTTGGTAGTCAAAGAAATTATTCGTTTAAATAATACTCAAGAACCAGCTGATGATATTGACCACTTGGCGAACAGAAGAATTCGAGCAGTGGGTGAGTTAATTCAAGCCCGCTTTCGAGTGGGTTTGGCGAGAATGGCAAGAATTGCCAAAGACAGAATGTCGTTAGCGGATTTGGAAACTGTGTCGCCAGTGCAGTTAATTCATGTCAGGCCAATTGTGGCAACCATGCAAGAATTTTTCTCATCTTCCCAGTTGTCGCAATTTATGGATCAAACTAATCCGCTTGCGGAATTGGAACATAAGAGAAGGCTTTCGGCCATGGGTCCGGGCGGTCTTTCTAGGGAAAGAGCTGGGTTTGAAGTGCGTGATGTGCACAGAAGTCATTATGGCAGACTTTGTCCTATTACCACACCGGAAGGTCCGAATATTGGCTTGGTTTCACACATGGCAACTTATGCGAGGATTAATGATTTTGGTTTTATTGAAACTCCCTATCGGATGGTAAAAAAATTTGCCAAAAATGACGGCCAAGATTTGGTAGACGAGGTGGTGTTATTTGAGGTGAAAGGCGATGATGGTAAAGTTTTAGCTCAGGCGGGAGAAACGATTGATGCGAAAACTGCCAAACAAATCAGTAAAGAAGCGAGTTTGCAAGCCACCATAAGAATTAAACCTAGGTTAACTCAAAAGGTGGAATATTTAGATGCGTTTGAAGAAGAACAGATGATAATTGGACAGGCTAATATTAATGTAGAGAGTAATGGTTA
Source organism: uncultured Candidatus Saccharibacteria bacterium (assembly GCA_964522815.1). GTDB lineage: Bacteria > Patescibacteriota > Doudnabacteria > UBA920 > UBA920 > JBBTRN01. The sequence goes on along the minus strand of CAZFXC010000007.1, from coordinate 9,254 downwards.
TTTTATCGATAAACGTTCTCCGGTGAGAGTAAGGAGCGTGCCTTCCATTGCCGACACAGATGATATTGATTGCATTGACATCTCACCTAAGCAAATTGTTTCGGTTACCACTTCTTTAATTCCTTTCTTGGAACACGATGACGCTAACCGCGCATTGATGGGTTCTAACATGCAACGACAAGCAGTGGCTTGTATTCGTCCGGCCGCGCCTTTAGTTGGAACTGGTATGGAAGAAAAGGCCGCTCATGATAGCGGTGCAGTTATTTTGGCTGAAGAAGATGGTCATGTCGCTCAAGTGGCTGGCGATAAAATTGTGGTCATTAATGATAGCGGAAAGAAGAAAGAATATAAGTTGCTCAAATTTTTACGAACTAATAGCGCAACTTGTATCAACCAAATTGCCAGAGTTAGTAAAGGTCAATTAGTGAAAAAAGGCGATTTGTTAGCCGACGGTACTTCTACCGAAGCCGGTGAATTGGGTTTGGGGCAAAATGTGCTCGTGGCTTTTATGTCTTGGGAAGGTGGAAATTACGAAGACGCGATTTTGGTTTCCGAACGAGTAGTTCAACAGGATAGGTATTCCTCTATTCATATTGATGATTTTAAAATTGATGTCCGCGATACCAAACTTGGTCCGGAACAAATTACTCGAGATATTCCTAACGTCGGAGAAGAAAAACTTAAAGATTTAGATGAAAGTGGAATTATTCGAATTGGCGCTCAAGTAAAAGCCGGAGATATTTTGGTGGGTAAGATTACGCCCAAAGGCGAGACAGATTTAACTCCGGAAGAAAAATTGTTAAGGGTAATTTTTGGTGAAAAATCCCGCGATGTCAAAGACACCAGTTTAACTTTACCACATGGTGAATACGGCAAAGTGGTAAATATCAGAGAATTTTCTCGGGAAGCCGGCGACAAATTACCTTCCGGTGTGGTGCGCAGTATTCAAGTCTCTGTGGCAGTGTTAAGAAAGGTGCAAGTGGGCGATAAGATGGCAGGTCGGCACGGTAATAAAGGGGTAATTTCTAAAATTATTCCAGTGGAAGATTTGCCGTTTATGGCCGACGGGACGCCAGTGGATATTATTTTAAACCCCTTGGGTGTGGTAAGTCGTATGAATTTGGGGCAAATTTTGGAAACTCATTTAGGTATGGCCGCTAGAAAATTAGGTTATAAAATTGCCACTCCCTCTTTGGACGGATTAAACGAACAACAAATTAAAGCTGAATTAAAGAAAGCCAATATTCCCGAAGATGGTAAGGTGGTTTTGTATGATGGTAAAACCGGCGAAGCTTTTGATGAAAAAGTTACTGTGGGTGTGGCTTATATGATGAAGCTTCACCATTTGGTTGACGACAAGATGCATGCTCGTTCCACTGGTCCATACTCGCTGATTACTCAGCAACCTTTGGGCGGAAAAGCCCAATTTGGTGGTCAGAGGTTTGGTGAAATGGAAGTATGGGCTTTGGAAGGTTATGGTGCGGCTCATACTTTGCAGGAAATGCTTACCATAAAATCCGACGATGTAATGGGCAGAAGCAAAACTTACGAAGCCATCGTCAAAGGTGAGCCGATTAAAAAACCCAATGTGCCGGAAAGTTTTAGAGTGTTAGTCAAGGAATTACAAAGTTTGTGTTTGGATGTTGAACTCTTAGGCGCCGATGGTGTAATTGCCAATGCGCTTGAGCAAGAACAGATGATTATGCAAGACCAGAATTTAATTAAACCTGCTGTGCAAGTTTTGGAAGATCCGCAAAGTTTATTTGCTGAAGACGAAAAGAAAGTAAAAAAGAAAGACAAGAAAGGGAAGTAAGACTCATTCGCTAATTAACTTAAATTCTTAATCTATAATCTAAATAACATGTTCACTAATACAGAAAATTTTAAAGGCGTTAGGTTAAAAGTCGCCAGTCCAGACACAATTTTAGCTTGGTCTCATGGCGAAGTTACCAAACCGGAGACCATTAACTATCGAACTCAGAGACCGGAAAAAGATGGTTTATTTGATGAGAAAATTTTTGGTCCCATTAAGGATTGGGAATGTTATTGCGGAAAATATAAACGGATTCGCTATAAAGGCGTCACTTGCGACAAGTGTGGGGTAGAGGTGACTAAATCTTCCGTCCGAAGAGAGCGTATGGGCCATATTAAATTGTCCGTGCCGGTTACCCATATTTGGTTTTTGCGGGGTGTGCCTTCTCGCTTAGGTTTAATTTTAGATTTGGGCGTGCAAGAATTAGAAAAAGTCGCTTACTTCGCCTCGTATATTATTACCAATGTGAATGAAGAGGCTAGAATTGAAACCATGGAGCAGATTGAAAAAGAGTTTAAAGGCAAAAAGAAATTAATGGAAGATAAGTATGAAATGCTGATTGCCAAAGTCAGAAGTGAAAAGAGTCAGGCTAAGAACAAAGATCAAGATTTATTGGAAGCGGAAATAGATGCGGAAATCACTCGCTTAAAAGATGTATGGAGCCAAGAGCTTTCTGCATTGGAGTCAATTCGAGACCAAGCCAGAAGTGAATTGAAATCCATTAAGAAAATGCAGGTAATCAGTGAACTGTCTTATAGAGATTTGTCTTTAAAATATGGGCCGGTCTTTACGGCGGGAATTGGGGCAGAAGCTTTGAAGGCTTTGCTCGAAGAAGTTAATTTGGAAAATTTGTACCAGGAACTTTTGACCCAAACCGTCAATTTGGAAGGTCAAGCCCAAAGAAAGGCTTTAAAAAGAATTAAATTAATTAAGTCCTTAATTAATGCCGGTCTTCGTCCGGAATGGATGTTAATTACCCATTTGCCGGTGATTCCGCCGGATTTAAGACCCATGGTGCAGTTGGATGGTGGTAGATTTGCGGCTTCGGACTTGAACGATTTATATCGCCGAGTCATTAACCGAAATAATCGACTTAAGAAATTATTGGAAATTAAAGGTCCGGAAGTCATTACTCGAAATGAAAAAAGAATGCTCCAAGAAGCTGTGGATGCATTAATAGATAATTCCGTCAGACACGGCAAAGAAGTTACGGCTTCCACCGGCCAGAAGAGGAAACTGCGTTCTTTGGCAGACATGCTGAAAGGTAAGCAAGGACGGTTTAGGCAAAACTTGTTGGGTAAGCGTGTGGATTATTCGGGTAGAAGTGTGATTGTAGTCGGTCCAAATTTAAAATTACATCAATGTGGTTTACCTAAAGCCATGGCTTTGGAATTATTTAAACCGTTTGTGATTAGCAAATTGATTGCCAGAGAATTTGCACATAACGTGAGAAGCGCTAATCGTTTAATTGAGCAAGGTAGAAATGAAGTTTACGATATTTTAGAAGAAGTCATTCAAGGACACTATGTCTTACTTAACCGGGCGCCTACATTACACAGATTGGGTTTCCAAGCTTTCCAGCCGATTTTAATTGAAGGTAAGGCTATTCAGCTTCACCCTATGGTGTGCGCTGCGTTTAACGCGGACTTTGACGGTGACCAAATGGCGGTGCACGTGCCTTTAACCGAATTAGCTCAAAAAGAAGCTAAAGAAATTATGGTCTCGGCCCAAAATTTACTGAAGCCGGCTTCCGGTGATCCGGTGATGACCCCAGATAAAGACGTGGTAGTGGGTTGTTATTACATTACCAAAATTCGAGAAGGTCTCAAAGGTGAAGGTAAAATCTTTTCTCATACAGATGAAGCGGTTTTGGCTTACAATAACCGATTTGTTCATATTCAAAGTAAAATTAAAGTTAAAATCGCAGATACTATTTTAGAAACTTCGGTAGGAAGAATCTTGTTTAATCGGGTGTTGCCGAAAGAATTAGGCTATCGTAACGAAGCCTTTGATAAAAAACGCTTACAAGCTTTAGTCCGAGAAGTCTATCGGTTAGAAGGCACGCAAAGAACTGCGGAATTAATTGATGAAATTAAAAGATTAGGCTTCACTTACATGAAGCAATCGGGTTTGTCTTGGGGTATGGATGATTTATTGGTGCCTCAGGAAAAATATGACTTATTAAAAACCGCTGACGAAGAAGTGCAAAGCACTTATGACCAATACAGACAGGGATTGTTGACGGAAGAAGAGAGAAAAAATCGAGTGGTGGAAATTTGGGCGGAAGTGAGTGAAAAAATCAGTAAAGGTGTGTCTTCTACCGTGAAAGATCATAGTCCGGTTCACTATATGGTAACAAGTGGAGCTAGAGGTTCTTTGTCGCAGGTAACGCAGATGTCGGGTATGAAAGGTTTGGTGGTAAACCCGGCTGGTGATGTTATTGAATTGCCGGTTAAAGGGAGCTTTAAAGAAGGTTTGCAAGTATTGGAATACTTTATTTCCACTCACGGGAGTAGAAAAGGTATGTCCGATACCGCGCTGAGAACGGCGGACGCGGGTTATTTGACTCGACGTTTGGTAGATGTGGCTCAAGATATGGTGGTGAATGCTGAAGATTGTGGCACAGAGGAATATGATATTGTGAGTTTGGAAGA
>CAZFXC010000007.1:0-4687 GCA_964522815.1 uncultured Candidatus Saccharibacteria bacterium | reverse complement strand
CAAGTGGTGGTGATTCATTTAACCGATGAAGTACAAGAGTATGTGATTCCGGCTGGGTTTACTTTGTTCGTGAAAGAAGGCGATTTGGTAGTTAAAGGCACTCAGCTTACGGAAGGTAATTTGTCGCCCAACCAGCTTTTGAAATTGAAAGGCACCGTGACTGCCCAAAAATATATTGTGAAAGAAGTGCAAGATATTTACGCTTCGCAAGGTCAAAATATTCACGACAAGCATATTGAAGTGATTGTGAGACAAATGTTTAGCAAAATGCGAATTACGGTTTCCGGAGAAAGCGGATTGGTGGTTGGAGAAGTCGTGGATAAATCTAAGCTGAATACTTTAAACGAAGATTTGGCCAAACAGGGTAAAGCTCAAGCCGAGGCTGAACAACTTTTAATGGGTATTACAAAAGTTTCTTTAAATACCGAAAGTTTCTTAGCCGCAGCTTCTTTCCAAGAAACCACTCGCGTGCTGATTGAAGCCGCCGTTACCGGTAAAATAGATTACTTAAGAGGCTTAAAAGAAAATGTTATTATTGGTAAAATCATCCCAGCCGGGACAGGTTTTAACCAGCAAGCAGTTCAGGAAGCAATTAGTATAGCCGAGACTGCCAGTATTGGTGTGGAAGGTGAATAGAAAATAAAAAAAACCCCGCCCCGCATTTTGCGGGGCGGGGTTTTTAGATTGTGGTATAATAGTATTACGTTATCATACTTTTAGTATTAAGTATTCATTCATAGCTCTCAGGAGAAGTATCGTCGGAGCAGACATTAAATCCACAATACTTATTATTTAGGGCAAAAAAATAAATATTATGAAAATTTCTAACGGGGTAAATAAATTACAAGTTTCTCAAAGAGCGCAACAAGTGATTGCGTCACCGATTCGTAAGTTTCTACCCCTTATGCAAGAAGCAGTCAAGCAGGGGACACATATCTATAAATTGAATGTTGGCGATCCGGATTTAACCCCGCCCGAAGCTTTTTATCAGGTGGTTCGTAAGTATAAAGAACCGACGTTAGGTTATGCGCCGAGTCCGGGTATTGCCCAGCACACTAAGGCATGGCTTAAATATTACGAACAATTTGGAGTAAAGTTAGAAGCCAAAAATGTGATTCCCACGGTGGGTTGTGCCGAAGCCATTATGCTGGCACTTCAAGCGGTGGCCGATGTGGGCGATGAAATTATTGTGTTTGAACCCTTGTATGCTTCTTATAAATCTTTTTCGGTGATTGCCGGTATAAAACTGGTGCCTATCCTTTTACCTATAGAAAAAAACTTTGCCATGCCAGATGCCTCGGTGATAGAAAAAAAGATTAGTAAAAAAACCAAAGCGATTGTGGTGATTAATCCAGATAATCCCACAGGAAAATTATGGACAGACAAAGAGCTTGGCACGGTAATAAAAATTGCCAAGAAGCATAATTTATTTATCATTTCCGATGAAACTTACCGAGAAATTAGGTTTGATGGCAAACAGCCCACTTGTTTATTGTCACGCAAGGATGCGCGGGCTCATGTTATAGTTTGTGATAGCGTGAGTAAAAGATTTAGCATGCCGGGAGCCAGGATTGGCTGTGTGGCGAGTTTTAACTCTGAGGTAATGGGCGGTATTTTAAAATTTGCTCAAGCCCGTTTAAGCGCCGGCACGCTTGAACAATTAGGCACGGTGCCACTTTTGGAAAATTCTAAAGGGTATACTTCAAAAATTACCAAAGAGTATCAGGCTCGGCGAAATGTGGTAGCCGAAGGTTTAAGCAAAATGCCTGCGGTGTTTAAACCGGCACAAGGTGCGTTTTACCAAGCAGTGGGTTTGCCGGTTAAGAATGCCGAAGACTTTGTGCGGTTTATGATTGGCGAGTTTAAGTTTCAGGGCAAAACGGTTATGGTTACCCCTATGGAAGATTTTTATATTACCCCCGGGCGAGGCAGAAACCAAATCCGCATTGCCTATGTGTTAAACGCTAAGGACTTAAAAATTGCTATGGATATACTTAAAAGGGGACTTGAGGCATTCTTAGCAAAAAATCGATAAACTTGAGATAGTTGATGAGTTCATGCAAGAAAGTTTGTAAATAGTAAAAACTCCTTCAATAATTAGAAGGAGTTTTTAAATTTATTGAGGCCATTTTTCCACCATTAGCAGGTCGGTTGTTACCAAGCCTTGTTCTTTAAGCAGTTGCCACAAGTGTTCGGTTATAAAGGGCATAAAGGGGTGGAGGAGTTTTAAAATAGTAAGTAGGTTGTAAGTAAGTAGGTTGTAAGTGGATGCTTTGAGTTTATCATCAGCTAGTTGTTGTTTAGAAGCTTCAATGTAGATGTCCGCGAATTCATGCCATACAAAATGGTAAATGCTTTGCGCGGCTTCGTGCAGGCGGAAATTTTCCAAATGTTCGGTGGAGGCTTTTACGGTTGCTTGCAGTTTGGCGAGGATGTCTTTATCAGCCGGTGTTAATTTGTCATCCTGAACTTGATTCAGGATCCACTCACTGGATTCCGGCTCGGAGGCCGGAATGACAGAAAGAACGAATCTGGATATATTCCAAAGTTTGTTGGCAAAGTGCTTCATGCCTTTGACTTTCTGTTCGTCAAAAATTACATCATTACCAGGGGCAGCACCAAAAATTAGTGCAAGACGTAAAGCATCAGTACCATATTTTTCCATTATTTCTAATGGATCAATTCCATTGTTTAGGGATTTACTAAATTTTCTACCTTGTTTATCGCGGACAATCCCATGCAGATAAACTTGATGGAAGGGAATTTCTTCTAATAGAAAGCCACTCATTAAAATCATACGCGCAACCCAGAAAAATAAAATTTCATACCCTGGCATCATAACCGAGGTTGGGTGGTAGTTTTTCAAATCTTGAGTTTGTTGTGGCCAGCCTAAGGTGGAGAAAGTCCATAGGCCACTTGAAAACCATGTGTCTAAAGTATCTGGATCTTGCTCCCAGCCTTCGTCTTTAGGTGGGCTTACATCAACATGGATCTCTTTGCCTTTGTACCAAACCGGGATTTGATGACCGTAGATGATTTGACGGGAGATACACCAATCTCTTAGGTTGTCTATCCAGTGGAAGTAGATTTTTTCAAATCGTTCTGGCATGATTTTGATTTTGCCAGACAAAACCGCTTCGCGCATTACATTTTTTAGGGTACTTTCTTTGCCGTTTCTGTTATTGAATTTTTTATTGACCGCTACAAACCACTGCAGTTTGGGGAGAGGTTCAATAATTCCTCCGGTTCTTTGGGCTTTAGATAAGTTTTGTGGAACCTCTTCCTCTTTCTCCAAGAGGCCGGTTTCGCGTAGTTTGGTGATAATAATTTCCCTTGCTTCTAAAGTTTTTTTACCTGCTATGTCTGGACCGCCTGTAGTCATTTTTGCGAATTCGTTTATTACCTGTTTGATAGGCAGGTTGTGGCGTAAGGCGATTTCGTAGTCCGTCATACTGTGGGCGGGAGTCACCCCTAACGCTCCGGTACCAAATTCTGGACTGACTTCTTTATCAGCGATGATTTTTATGTTAAGTTCAGTCCCCACAAAATTTACTCTAAATTCTTTATCTATATATGGTTGATAGCGCTTGTCGTCAGGGTGGACAGCAACAGCGGTATCGCCCAGCTTGGTTTCCGGTCGAGTGGTGGAAATAGCGATTGGAAAATCTTTACTGTAGCGAAAGGTATACATTTTAGCCTTGCCTTCTTCGTGCTCAATTTCATCATCTGAGACTGTGGTTTGACCTTTTGGATCCCAGTTAACTACTCGATGGCCCTGGTAAATAAGCCCTGCCTCGTACATAGCTTTAAATGCAGTTCTTACGGCTAGTTCGCGGTTTTCATCTAGCGTGAAAGCCAGCCGACTCCAGTCCAAAGATAAACCTAATTTGTGGAGCTGGGATAATATGCCTTTTTGGTTAGATTGTGCAAATTCTTGTATTAAGTTAAAGAATTCCTCTCGTCTGTAGTCATGCCTTGATTTTGCTGTTTTTTTATAGTGCTCTTTTTCAAATTTGGCTTGAGTGGCAATTGCAGCGTGGTCGGTTCCTGGTACCCACAATGCTCGCTTACCTTTCATACGTTGAAAGCGTATGACAGCGTCCTGAATACTATCTTCAAACGCATGACCTAAATGCAAAACGCCTGTGACATTGGGTGGCGGGAGGGAAATAGTAAAAGGCTCGCGGGTTTCCGCATTAGGTAAGTTGTCCGGATTAAAAAACCCAGAGTCTAACCATTGTTGATAAATTTTATTTTCCACTTGCGAGTGGTCGTAGGCTTTGTCCATAACGCGGATTTGAACGCGGATCTAAAATGCAACGCGGATTTGAACGCGGATCTGCGAGAAGATCAGCGTAATGGATCTGCGTTTAGATCAGCGGTTTAAAAATAAAAAAACACCTAAATCCGCCGGTTGGCGGAGGTGTTCAAGATCCCGCTCTTTGTCCACAAAGGGCGGGAGGTACCATCTTGATTTACCCAGTTAAATATTTTTTGGCAATTCGCTTTGGCGAATTATTTAACCGGTGAACTTAATTTATCTCTTTAACGGGAGATCTCCGATCGGGTCTAGTTTCCATCAGCTAATGGATTTCTTCCGATGCTCGTGATTTTAGTGACAGCTAAAATATAAGCTTATTAGTAGTATAGTGGATTATTCAACTCTCATCAAGCGGAAAGAATAGTG
>CAZFXC010000006.1:23001-25023 GCA_964522815.1 uncultured Candidatus Saccharibacteria bacterium | reverse complement strand
ATGTCCCCCAAGCTGTCTTTGATGATCTAAATAGAGAAGATATTTTTACAGCGCCTGAACTTACTGACGCCGAGTCTTACTATAAAATTAAAGCAGCTGGTCTAACTAGGGGACTTAAGCCCCACGAACAAAACTTGGACAAAGTAGCCAAATTACGAGGAAGGACTGACTTTTTACAAATCAGAATAAATTCTGCGAGAACTGCCCGCCCGGATTTTCCAGTAAATACACTCGACTATAAAGAGTATGGGGAAAAACTGTTAGAAATCTATGGCTCTGAGGACCCTGACAACCATACACTCCAACCACAACAAGAGCAAAAACTTAGACAAGCCATTTCGATTTTAAATAATCCCGAAGATTCAAACTTAAAAGAAGCAGAAAATACCATTTTTGAAATCGCCAAAAATTTAAGGGACGCTACTCAAACAAAAGTAAATGGCGGTATTGATAGTGTAAATAACATTTTGACAGCCAGATACCGTGAAATCGCCCATCTTTGCCAAGAATTGGCAAAGATAAAATCAGAAAATGGTAATGAACAAAATAATTTGACAAGTGACACTATTTTTCGCTTAAGGAGAAAAATCCGCGCGGAAGCATTGGCTCTCACTGGATTTGCAAAAAATTATGCGGCATATAACCGAGAAAAAAGAGGATTGGAAGTTTTAGCCAAACTATCAGAAACCGGATTTACTCTCACCACAGATGAAATTAGAACAATGGGAGATGAAATACAGCGGGATACAATTTTAAATGAGCCACAAAAAAAGCAGTATAAGGATCTTTTAGAAAGCCTTCCGGTTGCTGGTTAAAAAAATAAACTATAAATTTTGCTATTTTATTAAAAATATTATTACAAAACCAACTGGTGGTAAACACAGCCCCTTATTTTGTAGATAATCCACAACGGAAACAATCCTGCCTTACGAGCGTATTTAAAAAATTAGTTTTATGCCTAAATTTACACCTGAACAACCACCTGAATCATCAGAGCGCTTTTATTTAGAAAAAGTCCAACAAGAACTTAGAGAGTTAAAAGAAAAAGCCCATAATTTAATTATCCGTTTAAAATCCTTATGCTCAGATAAATCAAAAATTACAGAGGGACAAATTCCTACTTTGGAACTAAGCATTAATCAAATAATAACTGATTTTGAAGCATTCAGACGCGTTATAATCTTTAGTGCTACTACCAATCCTGAATTTATAGAACTGGAGGAAAGCTTACAAAAACAAATTAAAGAATTCAAAACTGAATCTGCAAGACTTTTAACACAACTTAAAGGTAGGGCAAACAGAAATTCCTTAACAAGAAAAATTAGAAAATTCTTTAATTAATAATTAAAAAATTAAATTTATGAGTGAATATGGGCCAAGACCAGAAGGTATAAATGAAGAACCTAAAGGACCTACTAATGAATTTAAAGCAAGGGGTAAGCCATCATGGGAGACTAAACAAGAACCTAAATCACCAACATCCACACCACCTCCTTCGAAACGAGATAAGAAACCACACACACCTCCACCTTTTCCAAGGCCAGAAGTAGCTCCGGAAACTCCAGAGCAAGCTGAGAAAAGATTAGAAAGAGGCAGAAAAGCGCTGGAAGGGGCAAAAACAGCCTTTGAGGAACTTAACCACCAAGCCGAGATATTAATGGAAAAACTAAAAAGTTTAAAAAAACACAAAGTTTTAGCTTTGCCATGGCAAGTTAAAGGACTAAAAGCCGAAGTTCACAATTTAGTTGAAACCGAATATCACCAATTGGTTGACTCAGTAAAATTGAGTTCACAGATTTTACACAGAGAAGACCGCGGAGAGTTTACCCAATTAATTGAGAAAATTCAGACAAAATACAGAGGCTTAAGAATTGTAATGCATGCACAGTTAGAAGAAATAGAAACCGGATCAGCCATTAATCAACTCACAAGATGGTTTAAAAGACAATCATAATAAATTTAAATGTTCGGCTTTGAGTTTTTTAAGCTGTTTTAACCCTTCACTATTTTCTAAAATTCCAC
>CAZFXC010000006.1:7138-22901 GCA_964522815.1 uncultured Candidatus Saccharibacteria bacterium | reverse complement strand
TCGGCTTTGAGTTTTTTAAGCTGTTTTAACCCTTCACTATTTTCTAAAATTCCACTTAAGTGCAAGCCTCCCACAAAATGTGGGGAAAGCACATAATCCACGCCTTGCTCGTAAAGCGCACGACTTTCCGAGTCATTTTGCGCAACAAAAATTAATTTGGGTTTTTTTACTCCTGCCTCCAGCACGCGTTGCTTTATATGGGCTACTAACGCTAAGTTATCGTTAAAATCGGGGATTGTGGAAATAATTAACTTAGCCAAAGGCAAATTCACTTGCTCTTGAATGTAAGGGTCGGTAATATCTCCACAAATCACTTCGCGATTCTCTAAATTATGCACATGGTGGATATGTGGGTCAAAATCCACAATAACCAATTTATGTTTATCACTGCTTAAACTGTGTAAAAACCTGGAACCCAGCCGATTCGCTCCGGCTAAAATAATATGATTTTTATAAGGCTTAATATTTAAATTATTTTCCGCTCTAGCTTTATTAAACTCAAAATATTTAAAGATTGGTTCTAATTTTTCGTAAATTTGCCGAGTATAAAGTATGGTATAGGAAGAAATGGCTATGGTAATAATACCAACCAAAGTCAGCATACCCATTACTGCATCCGGCACATGTCCCAAACGGTTGCCTAAAGCCAACAGCACAAAACTAAATTCACTAACTTGGGCCGTGGTTACCGCACAAAAAAATGCCGTCCTGGGCGAATAACCCAAAGCTTTCATAATCAGCATCATAATAATGGGGTTGCCTATGGAAACATACAAAGCAAAAATTAAAGCGGGCAACAATAAAACCCCGAGTCCGGTAAACGCCAGTTTGGCCCCAAACACAATAAAAAAAATAATGAGAAAAAAGTCGCGAAGCGACTTTATCCGAGCGGAAATTTCGTAATGCACCTGACTATTGGCCAAAGCCAAACCAGCCACAAACCCGCCAACTTCTAAAGAAAACCCCACTGCCGGCAAAGACATAAACGCCGAAAGCCCTAAGGCCCAAGCCAAAGAAAAAATCATCAAAAGTTCATCGGAACCGCCAAATTTGCTAATTAATTTAGGAAAAACTTTTTTGCTAATCCATGTTAACAGTAAAACTAAAATCAATACTTTTACTAACATAGCTAGCCAGTACTGCCAACCAATTAATGCGCCAAATACATCGCCTTTGGTTGCATTAGACCCACCCCCTAAGATCAATAACAAAATTAAAGCAGCGAAATCTTGCACAATTAAAAACCCCACCACAATCCTTCCATAAAGTGATTGTAAATCTTTTTTTTCTGCCAACAATTTAACTACAATTATGGTGGAAGAAAAAGTTAACGCCAATGCCAAATACATAGCAGTTATACTGGCAAAGCCCAAAAATTTTGCAATTATGAAACCGGCAATGGAAGTAAACAAAATTTGCCCGAGTCCGGTAAGTAATGCGACTTTACCCAGTTGCCTAAGTCGTTTAACATCTAACTCCAAACCCACCATAAACAAGAGGAGAGTAATACCAATTTGCCCTAAAGAATCCAAGGCGCCCCCATGTTGAAAACGCGCATGACTAATGGAGCCAATAATTAATCCGGTAATTATGTAAGCGATAATGGAGGGTTGTTTTAAATACGAAACCAGCATTGCCACTAAACCGGCAACCGCTAAAACCGCAGTAATTTGATAAAACAAATTTAATTCCATTTACCCTGTTAAATAAGATTTGAGCCTATTTCTAAGAAACATTTTGCCCAAATACGTTTTTAAGTATTTTTCTCTGTGGGTAGCGTCTTGTTGATTTAGACATGCTTCATAGTAAATTAATTTTAATGGCTTGCGATGTTTAGTTGAATTTACTTTTCCTTCTTGATGTCGCTCAAATCTTAATTTTAAATTTCTTGTATAACCTGTATAAAATTTTCCGTCAATTTCGGACTTTAATACATATGTATAATAAAACATAAGTAAATTTAAAATTATTTAACAGGGTGAATAAATTTTTGTTTCAGTTCAAGTTATTATTTTATTAATTATAGCACAAATATATAAATTTGATAAATCCTAAAAAATCATCTATGATATTTAAAATATGGATAAAAGCGCAATCATTTTTATAGGCCCACAAGGTAGCGGTAAAGGGACTCAGGCAAAAATTCTTGCCAAAACATTGGGGTTTTTTTATTTTGAGACCGGCGCCATTGCCCGGTCGGTAGCCGGCGAAAACACCCCCCTAGGCCAGCAAGTTAAAGCCATGGTGAATAATGGCATACTGTTGCCGGATGAAATAATTTTTCAAATGGTAAAAGAAAAACTTTCCCAAACCGAAAACCTTACCGGAGTGATTTTTGATGGTTTACCCAGAAGACTCACCCAAGCAGAATTTCTTTTAAAAACTTTAGAGGAATTAAAATTAAACAATATTATTACACTCTACATTTCTTTACCTAAAGACGTTTCCATTGAGCGTTTATTAAAACGGGCGGAAATTGAAAAGCGTGCCGATGACACTTTAGAAAAAATTCAAACTCGGTTATTACAATACGAACAAGAGACCGTACCGGTTTTAGAATTTTTAAAATCCAACTCCACTTTTGTGGAAATTGACGGCACTCCGGATGTAAACCTAGTCACCACTGCCATTAACGAAAAACTTAGCCAAATTTAAATGCCCAAAACCCACGAACCCAGTCTAAACATAATTCTGTTAGGCGACCCAGCTGCTGGCAAGGCCACTCATGGCGCATTTTTAGCCAAAAAATACGACCTCTACGATTTAGACATGGGTAGGGAATTAAGAAGTTTAGAGCATAATCCCACACTTAGAAAAAAATATAAGTTAGACCAAACTTTAGATAACGGCAAATTAACCCCCACCGAACTAGTCAGAAATCTCTTAAGAGATAAAATCCACGCCACCAAAAAAACTCAAGGCATTTTATTTAACGGGACACCAAAAATGTTAGGGGAGGCTAAATTGGTAGCCAAATGGTTAAAAGCCGAAAAGCGTCAAAAAGTTATATTTATATATCTTTCCATTCCGCTCAAAGAAACCATTCGCCGAATGACTGCGAGAAAAACCTATTTCAAAGGGAAATTTTCCAAACGGCCTGACGATAATGACCGAGCCTTAAAAAACCGGATTTCGTACTATAAAAACAACATCAGTCAAGTGGTAAAATATTTCAAAAAACTTTATCCGTCTCTAACCATTTCCACTCTGGGGAGCATTACCGAAGCCAGAAAAAGATTAACAACGAGTTTAACTAAACATGCCTAAAGGACACATAAAAACACCCGAAGAAATTGAAATTATTGCTCAAGGCGGACAGATTTTAAGAAAAATTTTATTGGCAACCGCTAATTTGGTTAAACCCGGCATTTCAACTTGGGAGCTTAATCGGTTTGCCGAAAACGCAATAACCCAAGCCGGCGGTAAACCTAGTTTTAAAAACTATGGCGAGCCTAAAAACCCTTTTCCCGCCGGGCTTTGCACATCTATTAATGATGTGATTGTCCATGGCATTCCTTCCAAACAAGCCATTTTAAACCCAGGGGATATAATTGGTTTAGATATTGGTATGCAATACCAAGGCTTGTATACCGATACAGCCATAACTGTTCCAGTTGGACAAATATCTAACTTAGCTGATAGACTACTAAAAACCACACAGGAATGTTTAAAGCTAGCCATTCAAACCGCCACAGTTGGACATACCATTGGCGATATTGGCTATGCCATTCAAACCCATGCGGAAGCCAATGGCTTTTCAGTAGTCAGAGATTTAGTGGGGCATGGCGTGGGCTATGAAGTGCACGAAGCCCCGGAAGTGCCTTGTTTTGGAAAAAAGAGCCAAGGTCTTAAATTAGAGGCGGGGATGGTATTAGCTATTGAACCTATGCTTTGCGAAAAAAGTTGGAAGATTGCCATAGAAGACGATGGCTGGACCATTACCACCTTTGACCACGGGCTCTCTGCCCACTTTGAACATACCATTGCCATTACCAAAAATGGCGTAAAAATATTAACTTAAAAAATATGAGAAAAAAATCGCCAGAACGAATGGCTCTACCAAATAAAGAAACTAAACCTCCCGAAAATAAACGTGAATCCGAACCCAACTCTAGAATTATTGAAGTTAGTGAACAATATTTTACTCAAATTCGCGACGGATTAAAAACATTGGAAATCAGAATGATTGATAATGATAAAAAACGAGGAAAGATTGGGGAGATTTTAATTTATAAATGCGGAGAACAAACTTTAGTAAGAAAAATTACTTCTGTGAAAAAATATCAGGGCTTTGCCAATCTATCCAATGGAGAAAATCTCGCAAATGCTCTTCCCGGATTTGCAAATAACAAAACTATTCATAAACAATTAGCTACAAAAAGATACCCGGAGTCAAATAATTTAGACGAAGAAAATTTTGAAGCTTGGCAACTTGAAGAAATTTCTGGCTTAACCGTAAAACTTAAGGGAAATATTCCACATTGGAACAGAGAATAGTGAGTTATTCCCTTCTCCCTCTGGGAGAAGGGTTAGGAATGAGGGTTCATGAGCATTTCGTATATCTTTTCCCCAACACCCTCGAGATCGCTATCCACTTCATTATTCCCAATTCTTAAAATGCTGTACCCTTGTTTCATTAATACTTGATCTCTTTGATTATCATATTCCCTATTTTCTTTGGTGCTGTGTTGCCCTCCATCTAATTCAATTACTAATTTTGCTTTTACACAACATAAATCCACAATATAGCCTTGAATTGGAAATTGTCGCCGAAATTTAAAATTATAAAATTTTGATGACTTTAAAAAACTCCACAGTTTCCTTTCCCAAGGTGTGGAGTTTTTTCTTAAATTTCTTGCGTTCCAAATTATTTTGGGATTATAAATTTTTATTTTGACCATTAAACCCTCACCCTATCCCTCTCCCAAAGGGAGAGGGGAAGAACTGACAGTAACTTATTTCTTTTTTTCAATTTCTTGATTTACCCTGTCTAAAAACTTTTTTATACTCATTATGCCTAAATCTTTACCTTCGCGGGTGCGCACCGCAACTTTACCCGACTTCATTTCTTTCTCCCCAAGAATAATTTGGTAGGGGATTTTTTGCAAAGTGGCCTCGCGGATTTTTTTACCAACTGACTCATCCCTGTCATCAAGTTCAGTTCTAAGTTGTAAGTTATAAGTTGTAAATTCCTTTATAATTTTTTTCGCATAACTGTTTTGTTTCTTAGAAATTGGCAAAACTTTAATTTGAACCGGGGAGAGCCAGAGTGGAAACGCGCCGGCGTAATGCTCAATTAAAATCCCCACAAATCTTTCTATGGATCCGTAAATTACTCTATGGATGGCAACCGGAGTTTGGTGGGAACCGTCTTTGGCAATGTATTTTAAACCAAATCTTTTTGGCTGTTGAAAATCCAATTGCACCGTGCCCATTTGCCATTCTCGGTTTAAAGCATCTTTCATTAAAATATCCACTTTAGGCCCGTAAAAGGCACCGTCACCTTCGGCAATAGAATATTGAATTTTAGACTGTTCTAAAATCTTTTTTAAGGTCGCCTCGGCTTTATTCCAGGTGCCAATATCACCCAAGAAACCTTCTGGCCTGGTGCCTAACCTAAATGTGTAAGGAATTTTAAAAATGCCGTAAAACAACTTTACAATTTTAAAAATTTCTTTATACTCTGCCTCAATCATCTCTTCGGTAATAAAATTGTGACTATCATCTTGCCGAAAACTTCTAACCCGAAATAAACCATTCAAAGTGCCGGCTAACTCATATCGGTGCAAAATATCGGTATCCGCCAGCCTTAAGGGCAAATCTCTATAAGAACGAAGTCTAGAACCGAATACCAACATGGCGTTGGGGCAATTCATGGCTTTTACCCCATAAATTTCTTCTTTACCCATATCCGCCACAAACATATTATCTTTATAATGTTCCCAATGTCCGGAAGTCTCCCATAATTCCTTTTTATTCACCAAAGGTGCGGAAATTTCATAATAACCCCTTTGGGTATGTTCTTTTCTCCAAAAATCAATGAGTTGGTTAATTAGCACCATTCCTTTAGGCAACCAATAAGGCGCACCGGGGGAGGTGGGATGAAACATAAACAAATCTAGCTTAGGACCCAAAACTTTATGGTCTCTTTTTTCCGCTTCGGCTAACAATGTTAAATAATTATCCAACTCCTCTTTACTTTCAAACGCCACGCCATACACTCGGGTAAGCATTTTATTTTTTTCATCGCCCCGCCAATACGCACCGGCCACTTTGGTTAGTTTAAAAGCATCGGGCTTAATGTCTTTCCGAGGATTTTCCACATGCCCGCCTCGGCATAAATCTGTAAACTCACCGGATTTATAAAAAGTGACTTTTTCTTGTTTCTTTTCCAATTCTTCAATTAATTCCAGTTTATAAGGATTATGGGCCCAATGTTTTTTGGCTTCTTCGTAACTCATCTCCATGCGCTGAAAACTTTCCCAAGTGGGCAAAATTCTCTTCATTTCTTTTTCCAGTTTGGGTAAATCCTGCAAAGTCAAAGGGGAGTCAAGCTCAAAATCATAATAAAAACCATTTTCCACCGGCGGACCAATGGTAATTTTGGCCTTGGGATGTAATTTTAACAAAGCCGCCGCAAACAAATGCGCCAAGCTATGACGAATATTATGCAGTCGTTCATTTTTTAAATAATCTTGATTATTCATAAAAATTCTTCTTTCTGACTTTTTTCCCTCCCCGCTATCGGGGAGGGTAGGGGTGGGGTTACAAATGTTTAATAATATTTAAAACTACTCCATCCAAATTAGTATCAATATCAATATTCTGAAATCTTATGACTTTATAACCTAAATTTTCAATATATCTTTGTCTTTCTTTATCAGCCAGTGCTGTTCAGGAGTATAATGATGTCCTCCATCTAACTCTATAACTAATTTATACTCTAAGCTACAAAAATCAACAACAAATTTTGCTATTTTAAACTGTTTTCTAAGCTTAATATTTTTTAATTGCTTATTTTTTAATACATTCCATAACTTTCTTTCCCAAGGCGTCATACTTTTTCTTAAAAGCCTAGTTATGTGCTGTGTCATAATCTATTACCTCACGCTAACCCTCTCCGAAAACGGAGAGGGGAGTAATAACAAAACCCCAGAGCAAAATTACCACAAAAATAGTAATTTAACTCTGGGGTTCCGATTTATCGGAACGTTTCCGTCCCAGTTCCCCCCCACTTTCTAAAGCGTTGAGTTTAATAAAATTCTGTATTTAAGAATTGATCTTAAATGAAGAAAATCAACATTTTAGAAAGTGGGGGGCTTTTCATCTTTAAATGGCTCTAGAACATTTAAAGATTTAATACAATTTGTTTCAAGCTCTTTGCTTGGTGGGCAAATTATTGATCATAAGATCAAACGCTTGAAGGTGCAAACTGAATTATTACTAACTCAGTTCTAAACATTATACAAAAACTAAAAAAAACACGCAAATGGTAGTTTTCCACAAGCAAACCTTAAAAAACATCAATTTTTATTATAGAATTAAAAGTTTTAAGTTTTTCGACTAACGCAGGCTGACCACTCACAAAACTTTGAGTTTTAACCTTTTTAACTGGTCCGCCAGAACCCACCTGCAAATACACCGGCATATTTCCGGGAAAATTTTTTAATACTTCTTTAATCGCGTTTAATTCATCTATATTGGCCAAAGTCTGCATAACAATCACCAATTGCTTGTCTTTCTCCATTTCCGAAAGCGCCAGTTCATAACTTACATCTTTAGGCAATTCCTTAATCTCTTCTGCAATTATGGAAAAACCTAAAGAATTTTCCGAGAAATTCTCTCCGGTTTCCAGTTGATTATTGCTAGAATGCTTATCGTTATTATAACGACTCTTTTTTTGAGTAGAATTAAAAGATATCCGTCCGGAAATTTGCACAATTTTTTCTGTTTCCAAATAGGGGAGTGCTTGTTCCATAATTTTAGGAAAAACCAACACTTCACACACCCCACTGGAATCTTCCAAACCCACAAAAGCCATAGGATCATGCTTTTTCGTTAGTGTCCTACGCAATTTAGAGATTATGCCACCAATTACCACTTGACTGTTGTCTGATTTATTTTTTAATTCTCTTATGGGAGTTAAATATTTTAACACTTTAATATAACTATCCAAAGGGTGAGCCGATACATACATGCCTAAAAGTTCCTTTTCCCAAGCTAATTTATCTTCCTTACTGGCCGGTTCAACTTTTTTTAAAGACAATTTACCAATATTCAATGACGCACCGAAAAGCGACACTTGGCCTTGTTCCTCAGATTTAAAATGCTCTCTTACATAATCCAAAATATTTTCGGTGGAAGCGAGTAATTGATTGCGTTCCCCGAATGCATCTAAAGCTCCCGATTTCACTAGCGCCTCCCAGGATCGTTTATTAAAATTTTTTACATGCGTTCTAAGTAGAAAATCTTGCAGGGTGGCAAATGTAGTATGCGGACTGATTACTGACTGCTGCTTGTCCTCCATAGCTTTCTTGTCCAACGAAGCATCAGCGAAGTTGGAAGCGACGGAGGAATTACTAACCACTGATTGGCTATCTGGCTGATTAGCTGACTGCTGATTACTTTTTCTAGCTTCAATTATCTTATTTATAACATCACTGCCTAAATTTTTTATGGCATTTAAACCAAAACGAATAGTGCTATTATTTGCCTTGCTGATAGAGTCCACCACGGTAAAATCAGCAAAAGAAGTATTGACATCGGGTGGTAAAATACTAATCCCCATAACTTTACATTCTTCCACGGCTTCGTAAATTTTTTCTTCATCGCCACTTTCCGCTGTCATGACCGCGGTCATAAACTCCACCGGAAAATTAGCTTTCATATAAGCGGTCTGATAAGCCACCACGGCATAGGAAGCCGAATGGGACTTATTAAAGCCATAAGCGGCAAACGGTTCAATCCAATTCCATATTTCACTAGCCTTGGTATGAGTCCAACCAGCGGTATCCATACAACCCTGAATAAATTTAATTTTTTGCTTGGCCATTTCTTCGGGAATTTTTTTACCTACCGCCTTTCTAAATTTATCCACTTCCTCCCAAGAATACCCAGCCAAATCGTGAGCAATCGTCAATAAGTCATCTTGATAAACCAAAATGCCATACGTTCTTCTTAAAATCTTTTCAAAGGCCGGATCGAAATATTTGATTAAATTAGGATTGTGTTTACGTTTTAAAAAATCTTCAATGAATTGCATAGGCCCAGGTCTATAGAGGGCAATCATGGCCATAATATCAAAAATACTTGAAGGCTTAAGCTCCTTTAAATACCTAGTCATACCACTACTCCCCAGTTGAAACACGCCAAAAGTTAAACCTTCGGACAAAAGTTTAAAAGTCTTTTCGTCCGGATGGGGGAGTTTATAGATATCTACATCTAAATTATGCCGACGTTTTACCAACTCCACTGTTTTTTCTAAAATGGAAAGGTTTTTAATACCCAATAAATCCAACTTTACCACTCCAATAGCTTTACTGTTGGAATTGACATCCAACGCATACATATCATATTGGGTAATAATTCTTTCACCTTCCGGTTCTTTTTGTAAAGGCATGTAATCGGTAAGTGGGGTGGGTGTAATTACAATTCCAGCCGCATGCATAGAAGCATGTCTGGCATTACCTTCTATTTTTTTTGCTATCTCTAAAATCTGTCTGGTCTCCGGATCCTGGTCTCTGGCTTCTTTTAATTCAGCGGACATTTCTATGGCTTTATCCAAGGTCATATCAAAACCTTGTTTACCCAGTGGAATCATTTTAGCAATCCGATCGCATTTTGAGTAAGGAATTCCCAAAGCTCGACCCACATCTCTCACACCGGCTCTGGCTTTCATGGTTCCAAAAGTAATAATTTGAGCCACTTTATCTTGACCGTATTTTTGAGTGATATACGCAATCGCTTCATCGCGCCTATCATCAGCAATATCCAAATCAATATCGGGTGGGGTTGGTCTGTGTGCGGTTAAAAATCGCTCAAAGGGCAATTCAAAATATAACGGGTCAACATTGGTAATACCTAAAATATAACCAACAATACTCCCAGCCGCACTACCCCTTGTATTGGTAATCGCCCCAATCCGGTGCGCCCCTTCCACCACATCGGCAACCATTAAAAAGTAGGTATCAAAATCTTTTTTGCAAATAATCTCCAATTCATAATCAATGCGAGTCTGAATGTCTTCGGGAATTTTACCATCAGCTTGTTTGTTCCCATAAATTACTTGGGCTCGGCTATAGGTTTTTTGTTTCAAAAATTCTTTGGAAGAAGTCCCCGAGGGAATTTCCACTTTGGGAAAATATCTTTGATCGATTTTTAATTCTAAATTACATAACTGTTCTACCACTTGAGTATTGGTTACTGCTTCCGGCAAATCATAAAATAGTTCAGACATTTTTTCCGGTGATTTTAAAGATAAATCATAACCGCGCATATCTAACCTATCTGTGTCAGCAATATTTTTGCCAGTCCCAATACAGACCAACACATCTTGAGCTGTCATATCTTCCGGATAAATATAATGACAATCCGCAGTAGCCACAATTGGCAACAGCGATTTTTTCGCTAACTCAACTAATCGACTATTTAGCTCTTCTTCTTTGTCATCTTTGGTCCGACTATTTCTCTGAACTTCAATAAATAAATTGTTTGGGCCAAAAATATTTAAATATTTACTTAACACTCTATCCACGTCTAAAGCATTGTAGTTCATTACGGCTCTGGCAATTTCTCCTCTTTGGCAACCCGACAAACACAGCAAACCCTCGCTATATTGCTTTAAACTTTCTAAATCAATTCTAGGTTTATAATAAAAACCTTCCAAGTGGGCGAGAGTAGTTAATTTGATTAAATTTTTATATCCGATTTCGTTCTTAGCTAACAAAGTCAAATGAAAATAATCAGCATCAATTTTACCCTCTTTATCTTTTAAACTTCTGGGGGCTAGGTAGGCTTCCAGTCCCAAGATGGGTTTAATGGAATTTTCCCGACAAGTATTGTAAAACTCGACTGCCCCATACATCACACCATGATCAGTTAAGGCCACGGAATGCATATTTAAATCTTTGACACGCTGAACTAAGGGTTCAATTTTACTTAAACCATCTAACAGCGAATAATGACTGTGGCAATGTAAATGAGTAAAATCCATAAAAAAAGTAAGTAAGTTGTAAGTTAGTAAGAAGTAAGTTAAATGTTAAACGTAGATTTTAACTAGCTGTGCCTATCTGTATCTTAATTATCTGCGGTTAGCATATCAAAAATCCTAATCTTTTGCTATAATTAACTTATGAGTCTTATTAAAGAAAAATTAGAGCTAAAATTAGAAGAAGCGGAATATACCACACAAAAATCTTTAGCCAGATTTTCTAGCGGTCAGAAAAAATTTCTGGCAATCAGTTTGTTGGGTATAATTCCAATTTTTTTTCTAGCTCGGTTTTTAGGCAATCTCTATTTTGCAAAACAATTTAGCCAATACATAATTACTGCAAAGCCTAGTTTTACTGAAGCCAAAAACTTAATTATAGACCGAATAGACATTGCTACTTTAGGCAACAATGAATATGCAATTGTAGCACAACTAATCAATCCCAACTTAGATTTAGCCGTAAAACAATTACCTTTTGAATGGAAATTTTTCGACGAAAAATCTCAAATTACCGCACCCAGTCAAAAAGGCGTGGTAAATTTAACACCCAATGAAAAAAAATACATTGTGGTTCCAGTGGTAAACTCTTTAACTCCGATTACCCGAGCGGAAATTCAATTTCTCGAAGCGCCCAAATGGCAAAAGAAAAAAAATTTGGAAATAATCAAACTCACCGTCAATCAACCCAAAGGCTATGACCAAACCGAGCCGTTCGGGTATGTGTTAGAAGGCAACGTATTCAATCAAAGCCCGTATTTAATTAAAACCGTAAAATTAAATTTTCTACTATATGGTCAAGGTGGAAAAATCGTGGGAGCCAGTTATAGAAGTGAATTTGATCTGCCACCCAACCAAAAAAGATCTTATAAACATTTTTGGCCCAACATTTCCGGGAAAAATGTAATCAGAGCCGAAACCATTGCCGAAACCGAAATTTTAAACCGGGAAAACTTTAAAATTCCGGAAAACGAATTCAATAACGAAGCCGGCTTTTTAGGCAGATAATATGCCCATGAGTTTTAGTAAATTTAAATATTTAGACATACCGCAATTAATTGCCTTAATTGTAATTTCGCTGGCTGGACTGGCGTTACTTTATAGTACTTCTTTTGCTAGTGAGCAATTAAATATTTTTTGGCGACAAATTATTTTCTTTTTTATTGGTTGGGGCTTGTTCTTCTTTTTTGCGTTTTTTGACTACCACAACTTAGCTAAACAACAACGTTATTTTTATATTATTATTATTTTATTTTTAGTGTATTTAGTTGTCTTTGGTAAAACCATCAGAGGTGGCAACCGGTGGATTACTTTTGGATTTTTTAATTTTCAACCGGCGGAATTTGCCAAACTGGTCTGTATTTTGGGCATTAGCCGAATTTTATACTTACAAAGAGGCAGTGTAAACTCCCTTTGGAACATTGTAAAAATTTTATGTTTTATTGCCATCCCAGCCGGTTTGGTTTTATTGGAACCTGACTTAGGTTCGGCTTTGGTGATTGGGGGCATTGGCATATTAAGTTTATTTATCAGTCCGATTTCAAAAAAATACATTTTTACACTTTGCTTGATTGGTATACTGCTAGCCGGACTATCTTGGAAATTTTTTTTGCAAGATTTTCAAAAAAGTCGCATAAAAATTTTTTTAAATCCGAGTATGGACTTAAAAGGGGAAGGCTACAACGTTAGACAAGCGGTTGTAGCAGTGGGCAGTGGCAAAATTTTTGGTAAAGGCTTGGCTTTAGGCTCTCAAAGCCAAAATAAATTTTTACCGGAACGACAAACAGATTTTATTTTTGCAGCAAGTGCAGAACAAATCGGTTTTGTCGGTTCATGGACCTTAACCTTTTTATATTTTTTTATTGCCTACCGATTGCTTCAAATTATGAAACGAGCAAAAGACGATTTGGGTTATTACATTGCCGGCGGTGTATTCTTCCTGTTTACGATTCATGCTTTGGTTAATATAGGAATGAACATTGGGCTATTGCCGGTTACCGGTATACCCCTGCCCTTTTTAAGTGCAGGCGGAAGCTTCTTTCTGGCCTTAATGATTGGTTTTGGAATTTCTCAAAACATCAGTTTGCAATCAAAAATTTTGAGATTTTAAATCTTTATGCTATAATTTAAATATGAAAAATATTGACTTAAACAAAGTAATTGCTTGGCTAGGACAAATGCTTAAATGTCCAGTATGCCAAACCAAATATAAAATAAACACAGCTAAAGTCATCGAAAGCTGGTCAGATGAAATTTACGGCGAAGCTGGAATGTTAATCCATTCAGATTGCTCAAAATGCAAATCGTCTGTAATGTTTAATGTTGAAGTAAAAGGCCCAGAGGTATATTCGGTAGGTATGATTACCGATCTAACAGTTCAAGATTCTGCCAAATTTAAAAAACATAAACCCATAACAACCAACGACGTTTTGGCAATTCATACTGAATTAAAATCATTAAAAGGAAATTTAATCGATTATTTACAAAAAAAAACCATTTAATTTTATAACCTTTGACAAACCAAAAAATATGAAAAAATTATTTATAATTTTAGTTTTGTTTTTACTGCCTCTGCAAAATGTCTATGGCCTTAGCTACTGGGATATACTCAATCAAGCAAGAGTACTGGGACTCGCTAATTACTCTGAACAAACTATTTTTCAAAACTCTAATTTGCATTTAAGAATTCAGCCGATAGAATTTGATAAGTCAAACGCTAAATGGAATTATAAGATACTTTGGACCCGAATCTCTACCAGAACCGGTTCCATATATTTAAACAACCAAGAATTGGTTTCCAACGCATCAAACTCAGGTGAAAAAGAGACAGGTTTTATTATCGAACCAGATTCCATCAATCGATTAATTTACTATTCCAGAACTAATGGTAGAGGAGTGAGGGTGGTAAACCGGGGTTTTATTGCTTTAAGTATTCCTAAAAGTGATCCTAGTACAGAATCACAACCCGCTCAAACCCCGACTAATCAACTCCAAAACATCATAAATTCCAATACCTTAACTTACCCAAGTAGTAGTAGTACTCAATCGGTAAACATGACTGC
Organism: uncultured Candidatus Saccharibacteria bacterium; assembly: GCA_964522815.1. Lineage (GTDB taxonomy): Bacteria > Patescibacteriota > Doudnabacteria > UBA920 > UBA920 > JBBTRN01. The sequence continues at coordinate 8,633 of CAZFXC010000006.1, read as the reverse complement.
CTTTTGCCAAGGACCGGTATTAGCTGTTAGTTCGGAGGAATTTAAACCACTAGTCGGTAAGCTTGTTGATGCTCCATTAGTAAACTTTTCAAATAATGGTCAGACTTTCTGGCTAATAGATGGAGAAAATGGAGTCCAAAAAACTTCTGGACCAGCTGAAAAACCTCTGTCCTTAAATATTTGGTCAAGAGCCAAAAATAAAAATGAATTATTCACCAATATTACTAAAGATGCTAAATTTCCCGTAGTGGTAAATGGTTTGCCTTATTCAACTCACGCTTGGATAGTTAACCTCTACCAAGCCCCCGATGGTTTGTTGGCCTTTATTCACATTGAAGCCTTAAAAGATGCTAATAACTGGGCGGGGAGAGTGGGCTTAGCCTGGTCAACCGACAACGGCAACACCTTTACTTATTTAGGACATATTATTCAAATGGATAAGACTAAATCTACCGAACCAGGCTCTAACGATGCTAGTAATGTGCAAGGCGTGCCTTATTTAGTAAGGCCAGAAAACCCAAACTTGCCAATTTCAGCCAATAACCCAGCATACTTTTACATTTACTACATGGAACGGGGTCATGGTTATAAGGTTGGCGTTGCCAGAGCCAAAGTTGATGAAGTCCTAAACTCTGCCAGAAACGGGCAAAACTCAAACTGGAAAAAATATTTTAATGGACAATTTGAAAGTGCTGGGTTAGGTGGAGAATCAACTCCCACAAATCTAAATGGCGTTACCCATAGTGATGCAACTTTTAGTACTGTAACTAAAAAAGGTTACCTAGTTTTGACAATCCCTTCCAATTTGGACGGAAAAAATACTACTCGAGTTGAATTACATGAATCAGACAATATGGTTGATTGGAATTTAAAATCAGTTATCGTTTCTGACCGGACCAAACGTGACTCAAATAATACAATCTTAGACAAACCAGGTTACCAATACGCCACGATCATTAATCCTACTGGTTTAGAACAGGGAACTATTGATGATAGCTTAAAATTGTTAGTCATACATAACTATGACAAACCAGAAGGGGCTGATGCCTACCGTGCATACCTTTGGGATATTAATGTCAATTCCAACCAAAACCCGGTTTGTCCCAACTATCAATTCTGGGATACCGGAGACTTTATTTATAATAATGAGGTTTATTACTCCAGTGGAAGTAACTTTTGCAAAAGAGCCAAAGCTGTTTCTTCTAATGGAGCAATACGACTATATAGCATGCCAACTCACTTGCAAGACGCAGGCTTATGTGAAAACAAAATTCCCAGCCAAAATTTCCGCTATAACGGCGAATTGTATTATTCCAATGGCAATGGCTATTGCAAATACCAAAACCAAAACGCCGATAATGGTCAGGCAGAAGTGTATTGGACTATCCCTGCCAGTATGAAAAACGATGGCTCTTGTAATGATTTACCTAATCAGCCAACAAACAAAATTCCCAGCCAAAATTTCCGCTATAACGGCGAATTGTATTATTCCAAT
>CAZFXC010000006.1:2989-7038 GCA_964522815.1 uncultured Candidatus Saccharibacteria bacterium | reverse complement strand
AATTAAGATTTTGTGAGTAGGGAAAAACCCAATGGGCAAAATCAATAAGGATACTTATGAATAAAGTTAAGTTAGACGCCAAAGTCAGAGATATAAAAACCAAAGTGCATAAACTTAAACAAGGCGGAGATATTCCAGCTGTAGTTTATGGTCACAATATAAAAAATATTAACTTGAGCATTAAAAAGACTGAATTTGAAAAATGCTTAAAGTCTGCTGGCGAAAGCAGTATTATTGATTTAGCCATTGAAGGCGAAAAAGCTGGAAGACCGGTTTTAATTCAAGATGTCCAATTGCATTTTTTAACCAACGAACCGATTCATGCGGATTTTTACCAAGTGAGCATGACCGAAAAACTTAAAGCTCATGTGGCTTTGGAATTCGTTGGCGAATCTCCGGCGGTTAAAGCTATGGGTGGTATTTTGGTTAAAGTTATGAATGAAATTGAAGTCCAATGTTTACCCGCCGATTTACCTCATAACATTCAAGTGGATATTGCCAGCTTAACCGATTTCAGCCAAGCCATTCACATTCGCGATCTTAAACTGGGCGATAAAGTTCAAATTTTAGCCAACCCCGAAGAAGTAATTGCCAAAGTCCAACCTCCAAGAGATGTTGAAGCGGAATTGGCAAAAACTGCAGATGAAAAATCTGCCGTAGAAGCCGTAGTCGCCGCTTCCGAAAAAGTTAAGACCCCTGAGGAAACCAAAGACGGGGCTGAAGAAAAAACCAAAGAAGAGAAACCTAAAAAATAATTTCTCCAACTTTTGCCTCCCGAGCCATCGGGGGGCAAATTTATTTTATGCTCAAAAAACTGCTCGTTATAAAATTTTTACTTGTAATGGGGTTAGGCTGTTGGTTAGTGGGTTTTTATGCCATCAACTTTAAACAGAAAACTCAACCGGAAACCCCAGGTTTATTTCCACCCACAGTTAAAACTCTCAACCTGCCTATTTTAATGTATCACCATGTGGGGGATTTACCTAAAAAACCCAACTTAATTAGAAAAGATCTAACTGTAAGCAAAGAAAATTTTAAACAACAAGTTGAATACATCCACAACCAAGGCTTTGTTAGTATTAAGTTAGAAGATATCTATTCGTACGCCTTAGGAAGTAAACGGTTACCTAATAAACCCATCATATTTACTTTTGATGATGGCTACGAAGACGTCTTTGAGAATGCCTTGCCCGTGTTAGAACAGTTTGGGTTTACTGGCGCAGTTGCATTAATTACCGATTTTCAGGGCAAAACTTTAGGCGATAATACATACGGCAATTGGGAACAAATCAAACAGGCTATTGCAAAAGGCCACGAAATGGTCTCCCACACCCATACGCATTTTGATGCTTCCAATAAACAATATTCAGAAAATTTTGTAGCCAATGATCTCAAAGAGTCAATGAGAACACTAGAAGAACAAACCGGAACGAAAACTACCACACTAATTTACCCTTATGGTCACTACACGCCAAATTATATTGCTTTGGCTAAATCAATTGGCTTTAAGCTTGGACTGACGACTAAAGAGGGGAGTATTATCGATCTAAACCATTTAATGGAAATTCCGAGACTCAGAATCCACAGAACCACCACCCTTAACCAATTAATTAACAGACTCCCTCCGGCTAATTTGGCAAAACCGCCAACGACCAAATAAATCTTTAAAAAACTCTGTCCGAGTATCCGGTAAGATTCGTTTAATCATTCGATGCAACTCAGCTTTTTGGCGAGGATCAAATTCCAAAAAAATACTTTTGGGTTGTTGTTTCCGACCCGCAATTTGTTCTAATAAAGATCTAATATAATACAACCCATACTCTTTGGTAAATAAGGCTTGCTGAGGTTCAAATTTCAAGCCTACTGTCTCTGTGCTAGTATTATTTTTCCACGCTTGCCACCCGTATGGCAAATTTGCCACTATCACATCTAACTTCATTCTGATATTCTGCAGAATATCAGAATGAATAAATTTAATTTTTACTCGGTGAGTTTTGGCATTGTGTTTTGCTACTGCCAATGCTTTTGGCGAAATATCCGATGCATAAATTTGATATTTAATATTTGATATTTGAACTTGTTGCAATTGCTTAGCAATTGCAACGGCAATACAACCACTGCCGGTGCCAACATCGAGAATTTTAATAACGCCCCCTTTACCCCCTCTTTGGCCAAAGCATGTCCTGAGCTTGCCGAATGGGAGGGGGGAGGGGGAGTTTTTTTTCACTGGATAACCCAATAACTTAACGGACTTAATAACCTGTTCCACCAACTCTTCTGTCTCCGGTCTGGGAATAAGCACATCTTTATTCACCTTAAACCTAAGGCCCATAAAATCCTTGTAACCCAAAATGTAAGCCACCGGTTCACCCTTTTGCCTCCGCGCTATCATCTTTTTTAACCTGATGTGCTGATTAGCTGATAGCTGATAGGCTGGTTTCAGATACAAAAACTCCTTAGGTTTACTAAGGATATGGGAAAGCAATAAATCAATTTCAACTTTTGAATATGTTTTTAATGCCTGATTAATTGTCATTGCTTTAACGCTTCTTTTTTTGCTTCCACATCTGCTTTTTGTAAAGCCGAGATGATGGGCGAGAGCTCACCTTCCATAATTAAATTGATTTGGTTAAAGTTTTGATTGATGCGGTGATCGGTCACGCGGTCCTGTGGAAAGTTATAAGTGCGAATCTTTTCCGAACGATCACCAGTGCCAATTTGCGATTTGGTTAAATCTCTAACTTTTTTATTTTCTATTTCTTCGTAGTGGGCAGCCACGCGCGCGCGAATCACCGCCAAAGCTTTTTCCCGGTTTTGTGCTTGGCTTCTTTCATCCTGACACTGGGCTGTTATGCCTGTTGGCAAGTGCGTAATGCGGATAGCCGAATAAGTGGTATTAACACTTTGTCCGCCATGACCCGAAGAAGTCGTGGCTTCCATTTTTAAATCTTTATCGGGGATGGAATAATCTTTTTCCTCCAAAATTGGCAAAACCGCAACAGTAATAGTTGAGGTATGCACGCGTCCGCTTTTTTCCGTGTCTGGCACTCTTTGCACGCGATGCACACCAGATTCATATTTAAATACTTGATATGGATGAATTTGAGCAGATGGCTTACTATGAATTTCAAAGATTACTTCTTTAAACCCACCAGCCTCCGAACGGGAAGCGGATACAATATGTGGCTTAAACCCATTTTCTTCCGCATATTTACCGTATGCCCGGAACATTTCCGAGGCAAATAACGTAGATTCGTCACCACCTGCCCCTGCCCGAATTTCTACAATGACATTTTTATCGTCATTGAGGTCCTTGGGAAGCAGAGCCTCTTCAATTTTCAATTTATAATTTTCAATTTTCAATTCTAATTCACTAATTTCTGCTTGCGCCATTGCCTGAATTTCAACATCTTTATCAAATAATAGTTTTTTATTTTCTTCTAACTGCTTAATGCATAATGCATAATACTTTATATTTTCTACTACGGGCTCCAATTCCGCTTGTCGTTTGCCCAATTTAGCAATATCTAAAACATCACTTTTAGATAAATCTTCGGTGATTTGATTATACTCATCCAAAATTTTTTGATAAGCAATTTCCATAAATTTAACGTTTAGCTTTAACTAAAAACTTAATACTAACTTAATCCTAACACAAAACCACCTAAAAACTGAAAGGTGGTTTTGTAAAAGTTATGAAGTTAAGCTTTAACTCTGGCTTTTCTTTCTTTTTTCGGTTTAACCGCTGCTTGTTTTAAACTGGCGATTTCGGTGCGTTTTTTAAACTTATCTACCCGACCTTGCACGTCTATAAGTTTTTGCTTACCGGTGTAAAACGGATGGCAATTAGAGCAGATTTCCGTATGCATTTCTTGCATGGTTGAACCTGCAATAAAAGTATTGCCACAAGCACAAACAACTTTGGCTGTATTAAAATATTGAGGGTGAATAGAGGCTTTCATTTATATAAACTTAAATTAAATTATTACTAAGGTAGTTTACCAAGACTTGCCAAAATAGTCAAGGCTTGTTATAATGCTTTAGTCAAT
>CAZFXC010000006.1:0-2889 GCA_964522815.1 uncultured Candidatus Saccharibacteria bacterium | reverse complement strand
AATATTAATATCACATTCCCTATATATCCTGCTTTAAACTGCTTGAGAGCAAGTTTAAGGAACCGGGGATGGAAGCACTTCTTTTAAAAAAGAAGTAAGGATACCACACCTATGAAAGACATTACGCTTTTAGAGCTACTTAAAAGTGGCGCTCATTTTGGACACAGCACTTCTCGCTGGAATCCTAAAATGAAACCTTTTATATTCACTGCCCGAAACGGGGTGCATATATTAGATTTGGAAAAAACCAAAAAGTATTTGGTTAAAGCCATGGAGTTTGTAAAAACCCTGGCCAGTAAAGGGGGCACGGTTTTGTTTATTGGCAGTAAAAAACAAACCCGCGAGATTTTAAAAGCTTCGGCGTTAGCTTGCGACATGCCTTTTGTCAACATTCGCTGGTTAGGTGGCACCTTTACTAATTTCCGCACTATTCAAAAAACCATTCGCAAGTTAGAAAAACTGGAACATCTCAAAGTTAGCGGAGAAATCGAACGCTACACCAAAAAAGAACGTTTAATGATTGAACGTGAAATTGATAAATTAAAAAAATTGTTTGAAGGTATCAAAAATCTAAAAAGAATTCCGGAAGCCATTTTTGTTACCGACTCTAAACACGACGCCATTGCCATTAAAGAAGCCAAAAAAGCCAAAGTAAAAATTATTGGCGTAGTTGATAGCAATGTCAGCCCCGAAGGCATTGATTATTTAATTCCCTGCAACGATGACGCGACCAAAGCTGTAGAATTAGTCCTTAATGCTATTTCTTCCGCCGTCAAAGAAGGCCGAAGCTCAATGCCAGTAGTAAAAGAAGAAACAAAATAATTAATATCCGCGGATACACAGATAACACAAATTATACCAATCAAAAATTTGTGAAATCAGTGAAATCCGTGTATCAGTCATATATGAACGAACTCATTAAAGAACTCCGCGAATTAACCGGCGCCGGACTTTTAGATGTTAAAAGTGCCTTAGAAGAAGCCAACGGGGATAAAAATAAAGCCGTAGAAATCCTTAGAAAAAAAGGCGCGCTTAAGATGGGCAAGAAAGCCGATCGAGTAGCCAAAGAGGGGATTATTGAAAGCTATATTCATCCGGGGAGTCGAGTAGGCGTGTTATTAGAACTTAACTGCGAAACTGATTTTGTTGCTCGCACCGATGATTTTAAGAATTTAGCTAAAGAACTGGCTTTGCATATTGCCGGCGCTAATCCATTGTTTGTTTCACCTGCCGATATTTCAGCAGAGATTTTGGAAAAGGAAAAAGAAATCTATCGGGAAGAAGTTAAAGGCAAACCAGAAGAAGTCGTAAACAAAATTTTGGAAGGTAAGCTCAATAAATATTTTCAAGAAGTGTGTTTATTGGAACAGCCTTTCATTAAAAACCCCGACGTAACAGTTAAAGAAGTCGTTGCTAATTCAGTGGCAAAAATGGGTGAAAATGTAGTCGTTAAACGTTTTTCTCGTTTTGTATTAGGCAACTAAAGTTAGTATTTACTAGTTATAAGCTTTAAGTGATATCTATGGGTTATCAGTTTCTCCCAATTATAATTTTTTTTCTAGCCATCTTTGGACTTATCCTGTTAGTGTTAAAAAAGTTGCCGGAAGCCAATCAAAAGTTGGAATTAGATAAAAATTTAGAACATGCCGATGCGCAAATAAATTTAAATTCCAAAGGTCTGCCCACCTTTAAATTTTCCAAACTTAAATATCATGTCTTATTCTTTACCCAAAAAATCTGGCGGTTTGCTTTAGAAGCTAAAGAAATGGTTCCTACCGGCAAAGCAGTTATTAAAGTAAAAAAATTATTTTTGGCCAAACCTAAAAATTCTCTTACCCCAACGGCACCCAATATTGAATCCGAAGAAGAAACCATCAACCACCAACAAGAAACAGATTATTTTGAACTGATAAAGCAAGATCCAAAAAATTTAGACAACTACGATGCTTTGGGCAAATATTATTTAAGCGCTGGTAAATTTTCCGACGCTAAAGATATCTACTTATATTTAACTGCCCATAATTCTGCCCAAGCTGACTATTGGGCACGTCTGGGTTTTACCAGCTTTAAACTTAAAGATTATCTCTTAAGTACCGATAGCTATAGAAAATCCATTGCACTTGATTCCGGCAGATTAAACCGCTATTATAACTTAGCGCAAGGTCTCAAGGCTCTAGGCGAAATTGAAGAAGCCAACACCGTAATCACCACGGCCTTGGAAATGGATCCACAAAATTTTAAATTTATTGATTTTAAAAATAAATTAACAATGAAAAATTAATTTTTCTTACCTTAATTTTGTAAGTAATTTATTTACAACTTATTCTTCTTGTTAAGCCGATGTAGCTCAGCTGGTAGAGCAACTCCATGGTAAGGAGTAGGTCACCGGTTCAATTCCGGTCATCGGCTCCACAAGGGGAGTAAAAAATTAATGCCAGGAAATTTGGTTATAAACTTAATACTGGAGCGGAAAAAAATATGACCGAAACTGCATTACATAAAAAATATTTAGGTGAATTTGTCTACGGTGCCATGGATGGCACAGTTACAACTTTTGCCGTAGTGGCCGGTTCCATTGGAGCTAACCTTAGCGTACAAGTGATTCTTATTCTAGGTTTTGCCAACTTGTTTGCCGACGGTTTTTCCATGGCCGCCTCTAACTACCTGTCCACCAAATCCACCAATGAATTAGACAATAATTTTTCGGTTAACCCTCTAAAAACTGCTTTGGCAACTTTTGTTTCTTTTATTACCGTAGGTTTTATTCCTCTTTTTTCTTTTGTCTTCTCCGCCTTTAGTAGTTTTTTAAGTCAGAATGTGTTTTTGGTTTCCATTATTCTTACCGGTTTATCATTCTTTTTAATTGGAATTATTAAAGGCAAAATTTCC
>CAZFXC010000005.1:16822-26525 GCA_964522815.1 uncultured Candidatus Saccharibacteria bacterium | reverse complement strand
GATAGAATTTTAATTCCGGCTTTTGCTGTGGTAAACGAAACCGCGAGAAGAGTATTGGATCGCGTGCCGTTTGATGTGCAAATTTTAGCCGGTATGGTTATTCATCAAGGCCGAGTGGCGGAAATGAAAGCCGGTGAGGGTAAGACTTTAACCGAAACTATGCCAGTGTATTTAAACGCGCTAGAGGGCAAAGGTGTGCACATTATTACCACCAATGACTATTTGGCAGAAAGAGACGCCAAGCTTAATGGTAAATTATTTGAAGCTTTGGGTATGAGTGTGGGTTACATTACTTCCAGTATGAAAAGCGAGCAAAGACGGAAAGCCTATTTGGCAGATGTAACTTATGTTACCAATCAAGAAGTGGGGTTTGATTACTTACGCGATAATTTGGTTTATGCTAAAGCCGATAGAGTTTTAAGACCTACAAATCCTTTGCATTTTGGCATTGTAGATGAAATTGATTCTATTTTAATAGATGAATCTCGCACGCCTTTGATAATTGCCGAGCCTCTTAAGGAGGAGAGAAATTATTACGAACAATTTACCAATATTTGCGCTCAATTAGTGGAGGATGAAGATTTTAAGGCAGATTATAAAAATAAATCCGTGAGCATGACTGATGCCGGATTAAACCGAGTAGAAAAAATCTTGGGGGAAACAATTTTCTCCAAAGACAAGCCCATGTTTGCGTTTTACTTAGATGTGTGTTTGAGAGCTCGGGTGTTATTTGAAAAAGATCGTGACTATATTATTTCACCGGACGGCGTAGAAATTGTAGATGAGTTTACCGGCAGGGTCTTGCCGGGTCGAAGGTTTACCGATGGCGTACACCAAGCCATTGAGGCCAAAGAAAAAGTGAAAGTGAAAGAAGCTGACCGGACCGCCGCCAGTATTACTTTCCAGAATTTTTTTCCCATGTATGAAAAACTTTCCGGCATGAGCGGCACGGTTATGTCCGCAAGGGAGGAATTTAATCGGGTATATAAATTGGACGTGGTGCAAATCCCCACTAACCGGCCGTTGGCGAGAATTGACCACAATGATTTGTTTTTCAAAACTCAAAAAGGCAAATTTGCCGGTTTAATCAAAAAAGTAAAGCATATTAGCTCTAAAGGCCAACCTATACTAATTGGGGCGAGAAATGTAGAAATCGCTCATACCATTTCTACAATTTTAGATGCCAACAATTTGCCGTATCAACTTTTAACGGCAAAAGACCATAAAGCGGAAAGCGAAAAAATTGCTAAGGCTGGACAAAGGGGAATGATTACAGTGGCAACCAATATGGCTGGTAGAGGCACCGATATTTTGCTGGGTCAGGGTGTAGCGGATGTGGGTGGTCTGTTTGTGCTGGGCACAGAACGGCACGAGTCACGCAGAATCGATAACCAATTAGTCGGGAGAAGTGGCAGGCAAGGCGATGCGGGAGAATCGCAATTTTTAATTTCCATGGAAGATGAAATTATGATGCTCTTTGGCAGTGAAAGTATTATTGATGCGATGGAGGAATTTGATATTCCGGAAGATGAATACATTAGTGCGCCCAGTTTGGACCAAGCTTTTAAGAAGGCGCAAGATTTTGTGGAGAGCAAAAATTTTGATGGCCGAATTTATTTATATAAATATGACAGTGTGACCAACTACCAAAGATTTGAGGTTTATAAATTACGGGATAGTTTACTGGAAAATCTTCAAGGCTTTGAGGAGTTTGTGCAAAATGCCATTATTGAAACGGTAGAAAATATTTTAGCCCTCAAAGAACCGAATTTAATCACCCAAGAATTAAATACCATTTTTGGTTTAAAAATTACCGGTACTGGTTTAACGCAATTAAATGCCAAAAAAACTTTTATGGAAAATTTAAATGAGTGGTTTAATCCGGTATTTGTTTCTAAAAGACCGTTAATGTTTAAAACCGCCGTTAATGCTATTGTTAAAGATTTAACAGAACAAATCACCCAGTTAAAACAGGACAAAGAGGTCTATACGGCTGCACAAAATTTGGTTTTGCAAATTATTGATCAAAATTGGAGCGGGCATTTGGAGTTAATGGATATTTTAAAAGAGGAGGCTGGGTTGTTTAGTTATGCGTCGGAAGACCCGCTTATAGATTATATTTTGGAAAGCCGGAAACTGTTTGAGCATATGGGCGCAGAAATCCAAAGGCAATTTTTACGCACGGTGTTTGGGCGGATAAACCAAAAATAGTTTGATTGGGTTTAGTTTGACCTAAATACCTGATTTAGGTATAATTTTTTTATGCTAACAATTGAAGAAGTTAAAAAAATTGCGTTATTAGCCCGAATTGAGCTTAGGGAAGATGAACTGGAAAAATTCCAGATAGGTTTGTCTAAAGTTTTAGAGTATGTGGAAGATTTAAATAAAGTTAATGTGGAAGGTTTAGAAGAGGTATCGCAGGTTACGGGCCTCGTGAATGTGCAAAGGGAAGATGTGCCAGTGGTTTCGGATATTCACGACGCAATTTTTTCTGAGGCGCCGGAAATGAAGGATGGGTATTTTAAAGTGAAAGCAATTTTATAGCGTTTAGTAAGTAGCGCTTAGCACTTAGCCAGAAAGCTATTGTCATGCTAAACGCTAAACGCTAAACGCTAAACGCTAAATATGAATTTTGAATACTTATCACTCACTGAACTGCGTAAGTTATTAGATGAAAAAAAAGTTTCGTCTGTGGAATTGACGAGGTATTTTTTAGCACGCATAAAAAAGTATGATGGCGAATTGAATTCCTTTATTACAGTTTGTGAAGAAGAGGCTTTAAAACAGGCTACAGAGGCTGATGAATATATGGCATCAACAGGTGAGAATCCTTTATTGTGTGGCATTCCATATGCTTCTAAAGATTTATTTTTAACTCAAGGAGTAAGAACTACGGCTGCCAGTAAAATTTTAGAAAATTATTTACCTCCTTACGAAGGTCAAGTTACAAAAAAATTAAGAGAGCAAAAAGCTGTGTTATTGGGTAAAACCAATTTAGATGAATTTGCTCATGGGAGCAGTACAGAGACTTCTGCTTTTGGGCCAACAAAAAATCCTTGGGATAAACTAAGAATCCCCGGAGGTAGTAGTGGCGGATCGACTTCTGCAGTAGCAGGAGGTTTGGCGCCTTGGGCAACTGCCACGGAAACCGGTGGAAGTATAAGACAGCCTTCATCACTTTGTGGGATTAGTGGCTGGAAGCCTACCTATGGTCGGGTGTCCAGAAACGGAATTATTGCCATGGGTAGTTCTTTGGATTGTCCGGGCACTGTGGCCTATTCAGTGGAGGATTTGGCAAAGTTAGCTGAAATTATTTCCGGCAAAGATCATCATGATTCTACTACCGGCGATGTGCCTGTGCCAACTTATAGTCAAAATTTAAAAGCAGAGATTCAAGGTTTGAGACTAGGAATTCCTAAAGAATATTTTGTGGACGGGATGGAAGCCGATGTAAAAAATAGCATATTAACTGCTGTAAAAGAATTAGAAAAATTAGGAGCTAAAGTTTCTGAAGTGAGTTTGCCTAATACCAAATACGGCTCTTTGGTTTATGCGATAATTTGTCCTAGCGAAGTTTCTTCTAATTTAATGCGGTATGATGGTGTTCGTTATGGTCATTCGGCCAAACAAGCTAAAAATCTTTACGAAACTTATGCCAAAAGCCGTGCTGAAGGTTTTGGCGACGAAGCCAAACGTAGAATTTTAACCGGCACTTATGTTCTCTCGGCTGGCTATTATGATGCTTATTATAAACGCGCACAAAAAGTTAGACGTTTGATTGTAAATGAATTTTCCGAAGTCTTTAAATCTGTAGATGTATTGGTGTGTCCAGCCAGTCCGAATGTGGCGGTAAAAATCGGGAATGCCAAAAATAATCCCTTGTTTGGGTATATTGCTGACCAATTAAACATTCCTTCTTCTTTAGCCGGACTGCCAGCTTTGTCTATTCCTTGCGGTATGGGACAACCCAGCGATGGAGGAGAAGTGGCCTTGCCCGTGGGTTTACAAATCATTGGCCCTCAGTGGGGCGAGCAAACTATTTTTAATGTTGGCTTTGCGTATCAGCAGGTGACTGATTGGCATAAGAAGCATCCGGAACTTAATTAAGTAGCAAGAATTATAAATTCCGAATTATGAAAACATATCCAATTTCAACCGAATACGAGCCAGTCATTGGTTTTGAAATCCATATTCAATTGGCTACTAAGTCCAAAATGTTTGGTGTAGCGCCCAATAATCCAGATCAGGAAAACCCAAATGTAGATATAGACGAGGTGAACACTGGTCAGCCGGGAACTTTGCCTGTGGCCAACAAAGAAGCTATAAGGCTGAGTGCTATGGTAGGACTGGCTTTAAATTGCCAAATTGACGAATGGAGTAAGTTTGACCGCAAACATTATTTTTATCCGGACCTGCCTAAGGGTTACCAAATTTCTCAATTTGATAAACCCATTGCCAGAAGTGGTTTTTTAGACATTGAAGTCAACGGGAAAATAAAAAGAGTGAATATCACCCGGGCGCATTTGGAAGAAGATGCAGGGAAAAATATTCACCCGGAAGGTTTGCCTTATTCTTTGGTAGATTACAATCGTGCCGGTACTCCGCTGTTAGAAATTGTGACTGAGCCCGAAATTAGTAATGGAGCTGAAGCTTACGCCTTTTTAACCGAAATAAAAAATATTGTGAAATATTTAGGTGCAAGTAGTTGTGATATGGAAAAAGGCATAATGCGCTGTGAACCCAGCATTTCTGTCCGAAAACCCGGAGAAACCACTTTACCTAAGTATAAGGTGGAAGTAAAAAATATTAATTCTTTTCGGTTTGCACAAAATGCCATTGATTACGAAATTGCTCGGCAGATAGAAATTTTAAAAGCCGGTGGCATGCCTAAGCAAGTGACTATGGGTTGGGATGAAAAAAACAATTGTACAGTGGAGCAGAGGAGTAAAGAAGAGGCAAATGATTACCGGTATTTTCCAGACCCGGATTTACCAATTTTACATTTTACTCAAGAATACTTAGACGAGCTTAGAAGTCAAATGCCGGAGTTGCCTGCGCAAAAAAGACAGAGATTTTTAAGCGAATATGGTTTGCCAAAAGCTGATGTGGAAAATTTAATTGTTTGGAAAGAGATGTCTAATTTTTTTGAAAATGTAGTGAGCGAAATAGAAGCTTGGGTAATCTCGGATAACGGAGCCCTTGGTTCAGGTGCAACGGCTCGGGATAATAATCCAAAAAATAAATTAATTAAAAGCGCAGTCAATTGGTGTTTGGGCGAATTTAGCGCTTTGTTAAATCAAAAGCTTTTAAACCCGTCGGATTCACGAGTGGATGCGGAAAATTTTGCTGAACTTTTAAAGATGATTCAAACAGGGGAAATTAGCAATTCAGCCGGCAAGCAGGTGTTTAAAGTAATGTTTGAAAAAGGTGGCGATCCCTCCAATATTGTGGAGGATTTGGGTTTAAAACAAGTGAGTGATGACGCAGTTATAGCATCAGCAATTGATAAAGTAATGGCAGATAACCCAAAAGCCGTTTTGGATTATAAAGCAGGAGAGCAAAAAAGTTTTGGGTTTTTAGTGGGGCAGACGATGAAGGAGCTTAAGGGGAAAGGTAATCCGCAAATTATCAATCAACTATTACAAAAAAAATTGCAATAAACCTATGAATTTAGATAGGCGTGGGTTTTTAGGGCTTGTAGCCGGTTTGGCTTTAGAAGCGAAAAAGAAAGAACCAAAAGAAAAAAATCCAGATCCGGTCTGGCAGGCTGGGGTGACTAAGTGGTTAGGTTTGGCTCGGCAGAATGATCGAGAAATTGCTGAAGTCTTTTTACACTCACCGAGTGGTTATTCGTCTTTAGACAGAATGCAAACCGGTTCGGCAAACGGAGTCGTTATGCATGGTCAAACTGAATATTTACAAAGTAAACTTACTCAAGGGTTGTGGGTGGCAGATATACATATTCACCCGGTTAAGACTTTAAAAGATTTACATGGTTTTTCTAATAGTCCAGCGAGACCTGAATTAATTTCGCCTCCTTATGAAAATGGTTTTAAAAAATATGGATCGAGAGGAGATATAGCTTATTCGATTTTGCAAAGAGCTAAATTGCAAGAGCTGGGTGTTTCTCATGAGGGGTTAGTTCATGGGGTGGTAGATAATTCCGGTGTATGGCTCTTTAATATTAATATGCGGCATCCATTTATTCAAAAGATGAGTGAATTACTTCAAGCACAAGCAAGGGGTGATAAAGAAACTGAAAGTTTAATAAAAAAATTTGTAAAAGAATTTGGTGCGGAATTGCTATTTGTTGGACAAATTTATGATGCTGTCTATGCCTACAACCATGACTGTTTTGCGAGTGGAGACAGTATTTATGGCGAAAGACGCCCAAAAGTAATTTATACGGTTATTTCCAGATTAAATACAGTAGGGGTGAATATGCTACATTATAATGCTAAAGAAGCTTTAACATTAAACCAAACTTTGATTGAACAAGATCTTCGTAAATAGGTGGGGTAAAACTTGAAACAAATTATTAAATATAACCACAAATAAATCCTATGACCACTTCAGAGATCATTACACAAAAAATCAATGCCGATGGCTATGTTTTAGTTCGACTTTTGACAAATATAGCGCCTTTTAAAAAAGGAGATATGGGCATAATAGACAGTGATGAAGATGGGAGCACTTTTCAAATATTAATTGAGGGAAACAAAAAAAGTCGAAGGTGTTTGGCCAAAATTGATGAGTTTGAAATAGTTTAAAGAAGAAATAAGTTTAATTTAAAAACCTAAAAAGATATTTGGAGTTAGTTTATTTAAGTTTTTTATGAAGAATAATATTTTTTATAAGTATTTAAAATATTTTGGTTTTTTTATGTTTTTTATGGAAAAAAACGTTATTTGGCATCAAATCATTCTTATGTGTGTACCGACTGGTTAACTTTTTTGTTTATTCCAATAAAACCCAAAGCTACTTATAGAGTAATTTATCCATCAGTTGGTACTGATTCGGTTGTAACATTAAAAACTGGCACAAAAATTCAATATAAAATTATTGAGAAATTGCCTTTGGATATTATGCAAGTAACTTCCGGATATTTGTTTAGTTTGCTCATTTTATATTTGGGCTATTTTTTGTTGAACAAATAAAAACAGTTTTTAAAAATAGTCCAAGTAAGAAGGCAGAATGCTGTGCAGTATTTAAATATTTATTGGCAATTAGTAATTGCTGATAAATTTTATAAATGAAAACGTCGTAAAAGGGGTAGGACCTTTAACGACGTGTTGGGCGAGATGAGCATTTAGGGGCCGGTGCCCCAGTACTCATCCCACCATTGGGATTCGGGTTTTGGCAGGCTTGCGCCTGCCGGAAATTTTGCCGGTGGTTTTGTTGCCACCGGCGGAGGTTTTGGGGCAATCTGCCCCTGACCCACTTTTTGTTGCGGGGTCATGTTACCTCCTTTCTTAGGAGGTAGTGTGGCAGATCAGAGAGAGAGTCAATAGAGGGCAAATTATAACTTAGTGTTTTGGTGAAAAAAATTTTGCAGTGAAGCTATAAGCGGTTTTAAAATTTGGCGTTAGCCATTTGATTTGTTTATTGTTTTTCCACCAAGTCATTTGCCGTTTGGCATAATGCTGGATGGCCAATAACAGCTCATTAAACATTTCATCATAGTTTATTTTACCTCTTAAATATCGGCTTATGTACCGGTATTCCAAACCAAACGATTCCAGTCTTTGCCAAGACAGACCTTGTTGTTTTAGTTTTTTTACTTCATTAACCATACCCGCTTTGAGTCTTTGCTGTAAGCGGGCTTTGATTTTTTTGTAAAGAATATTTTTGGGTAGTTGTAGGCCCAGCCATAATGTTCGGTAATGAGTCGGACTGAGTGTTTGGGTAGTCAGTGGTACGGGTTGGCCGGTAGTAATAATTATCTCTAACGCTCGGATTAATCTGCGTGGATTATTTTTATCAATATGTTTAGCTCGGAGTGGATCTAAACTTAAGAGTTGTGAATAGAGTTCTTTTGTAGATTTTTTTTCTAGGGTTTTTCTGAGTTTAAGATTAGGCTTTACTTGGGGCAGGTTTTGATTGAATATTACTGCATCTATATACTGGCCAGTGCCTCCGCATAAGATTGGAAGTTTTTGTCTTCGCGTAATTTCCTCAATAAGTTTTTGGGCTGATTTTTGAAATTGAACTACAGAATATTGTTTTTTGGGATTTTGAACATCAATTAAGTGATGGGGAATGGATTGATAAAAATAGACTTTTTTAAATTTGCGTTTAGGTTGCTCACGTCGTTGGGGATGACTGGCCTTAGATCCCTCGCTTTGCTCGGGATGACTGGCCACTGGCACAGCTTGCCAGTGGCCAGTCACTTTACCAGTGCCCAAATTCATACTTTGGTAAATTTGTCGGCTATCGCAGGAAATTATTTCACCATTAAATTTTTTGGCTAGTTTGACAGCCAATTCTGATTTGCCAGACGAGGTTGGTCCCGCTACGACAAGTATGTTTTTGGTTTCCGATCGCATTGATTATTTAGGTTATTGTTTGGCAAGTTTTTTGCCCAAATGCTGTTTTTGTTGAAGTAGGCCTTTGCCGTGAATGTTCATTCTCGGCCTTTTTTTAATTTCCCGTTTTTTGGCTTTGCTGGCAAAGTCATCTAAGATTTTTTTTCTCATATTTTTTAAATTATGTTATAATTATACCAAAATTATTAAATTAATTCAGAATAATACTCCGTAGCTTTAAATACAATAGCATTAATTCCGTTTATTTATAAGGTTTAAAAGATTAACAAAATCGGAATCATATAGCGCGAAGGAGTATATAACATAAAAATTTTATAAGTTATGCGAAAATTTCTATATTTTATTGTATGCATGTTAGTTGTGGCCGGGGTGTTTAATTATCTTATTAGCAAACAAACAGATCCGCAATTAGCCAACCATTCGGACACCGATACAGCCAAGTCACTCATGCCCAATTCCAATTCCGCCCAGCCCGCCCCTCGGGAGTCCAAGGCTCCGGTTAGTGACGGGGTTAAGGTTTCAGGTGGCGGTTCGGTAGCAACCAAGACAGTGCCAGAAAAAAAATTTTCCGATGGCAATGATTTAGAAACTTTAGCTCCAGATGTTTTGGTGGTGCAGGTGGATTTTGATGGGGAAAAATTTTCCCCTGCTTCAGTAAATTTAAAAGTTGGGGATTTTGTAATTTTTAAAAATAATTCTAAAAATCTTTTGTGGCCGGCGAGCGACCCCCATCCGGCACATACTGGGTATCCTGATTTTGACCCCAAACAAGCCATTCAGGCCGGAGGTAAATGGCAATTCCAATTTAAAAAATCAGGTGAGTGGAAGTATCATAATCATTTAAATCCCAGTCTTGCCGGTGTAGTAGTGGTTAAATAGTATGAAAATTTTACCAAATCAGGATATTTTAAAAATATTACTAACTCAGGCGAGTAATAACCGATTGGCTCACGCCTATTTATTTTTTGGTTCAAGAGATTGTGGTGCAGAAGAAGTAATTCGTGCATTTTCCGAACAGTTTTTACAAATTTCTCATACGCCGGCATCTTTTGTTAACCATTCAATGGCGGGTAAGATCCCTGACGGTTTACTAACTCATCCAGACTTTTTATATTTCCAAAAAAATGAAGAAATAGGCAAAGAAGCCCAGCAGATTA
>CAZFXC010000005.1:0-16722 GCA_964522815.1 uncultured Candidatus Saccharibacteria bacterium | reverse complement strand
TTTGCCGAGTTAGACGATAGCGTGTTTCTTGAAACTTTAGAAAATTTTACTTTTGAGTTGGCTGAAAAACTTACCCAGTTGCCAGAATTGTATATCTTACTTAGGGC
Source organism: uncultured Candidatus Saccharibacteria bacterium (assembly GCA_964522815.1). Classification (GTDB taxonomy): domain Bacteria; phylum Patescibacteriota; class Doudnabacteria; order UBA920; family UBA920; genus JBBTRN01. The sequence continues at coordinate 16,615 of CAZFXC010000005.1, read as the reverse complement.
CGGTCTGAAAGCCATTGAAGATTTTAATACCAACAAAAATAAAAAATTTATTATGCAAGGGATTATGTTAAAAATTTAAAGCTCAAATCAACAAATGAGACGAATTTACAAATAACAACGAATAAAAAATCATAAATTTACAGATTTGTAGATTTGTTTTATTCGTAAATGTGATGACTTATGAAAAACAAAATCATCCTAATTAGCTTGTTGTTTTTATCCGCTTCGTGTAATCCGTTTAGAACTCCAACAGTAGCTGGAGTAGCTAAAACTACCAATGGCGGAGTGGATTGGACAAGTGCAAATTTAATTAAAGATAACACAGCTACTTTAAGCGGTTTGAATGTATCAAAAATGGAGTTTGATCCGAAAAATCGAGAGGTAGTATTTGTAGCCGGTTATAACGATGGTTTATATAAATCTGAAGATAGCGGAGCGACTTGGAGCAGAATTTTAAGTAAAATTTTAACTTATGATTTTGTAATTCACCCTTTGAATTCCAAGATTATTTATGCCGGTGGTTATTTTGCCGATAAAGGTCGGCTTGTGAAAACCGAAGATGGAGGCAAAAGTTGGGAAGAAGTTTACAACGAAGCAGTAGGCGGGGTTTCGGTAAGAACTGTGGCTTTAAACCCTCAGTTGCCCAATCAGGTCGTGCTTGGTAATAGTGCGGGGAGTCTGGTGTACAGTGCCGACGGAGGCAAAAGTTGGAGATTGGTTAAAAATTTTGAAGATCGCATAAATAAAATTCTTTGGCAAAATGACGCTTTATATGTTTTATTAAAAACTAAAGGCTTGTATAAATTAAAACATATGGATACAGGTGAATTTGAAGACTTAACTTTAAGCTTAACTCAGCAAAGTGGTTTTTTGGAAAATTTTTCCGGTCTTAATGAACAAACTTTCAACCAAGTTTATGTAGACAAAGCTAGCCCACTTCTGATATATTTAACTGCAGGGAAAGGCGTGTTTAAGACTACGAGTGAGGGTAAAACATGGGAAAAAGTTAGTTTGCCGGGGAAACAAAGTTCCGAGCTTCCGGCGAGGGCAATTACCATTGCTAAAACTACCAGTAATATTGTTATGTTAAGTGTAGGTAAGGTAGTATATAAGTCAACCGACGGAGCCAAAACTTGGCAAACGCAAGAAGTTAATAGTTCAGGATTTATTAATTATTTATTAATTGATCCGCAATTACCACAAATAGTCTACGCGGGGAATTATGTAAATCAATAAGGCGATACTAATATACTAATGCATGCGAATGATACAAATTATACGAATACTTCGCGAAAGCAAGAGCTTATTGGTCCGCATAGAGAATTTTAAAAAGATTAAAATTAGTATTATTTGCATTATTAGTAATAATTTGTAGAGTAGTATCATATTATATGATTGATCAAATCTTAAATCATCACAAACCAGAATTTGAAAAAACTATTGAACATTTTTTACATGAGTTGGCAAGTGTAAGAACGGGTAGAGCAAATCCGGCTTTATTAAATACGGTTATGGTGGAAAGTTATGGCAGTAAACTGCCACTGGAACATGTAGCTTCAGTAAGTGTGTCGGATGCGAAAACTTTAGTCATTAGTCCTTGGGATAAAGGGCAAATTCAGGCCATTGAAAAAGGTATTCAAGTGGCGAATTTAGGTTTTAATCCTTCTAACGATGGGGTGGTGATTCGGATTATTTTACCTGCTTTAAGTGAAGAAAGAAGAAAAGAAATGGTTAAATTGATCGGTCAGATTTCCGAAAAAGGCAAAATTAGTATTAGAAATGTAAGGGAGAGTGTAATTAAAGCAATGAAAAGCGCTGAGAGTGAAGGCAAAATTTCTAAAGACGATTTATCTGCTGGGCAAAAAAAACTTCAAGAAATGGTAGATAAATATAATGCCGAAATTAAACAACACGCAGAGAGTAAGGAGAAAGAAGTAATGACGGTGTGATTCATCTTAACATACTATCATTTTAACAAAGGCTTTCTAGATTTGTTAGTATTTATAGATGTTAGAATGATAAAATAATTTTTATGATTTCGACAATTCTAATTTTTATCATCATCCTCGGCCTACTGGTGTTTGTTCACGAGTTTGGGCACTTCATCGTCGCAAAGAAAAGCGGGATGAAGGTTTTAGAATTTGGGTTTGGATTTCCACCTCGTTTGATTGGACTACAAAAAGTGGCAGGGAAGTGGAAGGTGGTTTGGGGGCACCCCAATACCAGTCATCCCGACATGAATCGGGATTCCGGTACGGGGCAAGTCGTAGGTGCGTCATCAACGTCTGTTACCTCACCCCAGCCCTCTCCGATAGCGGAGAGGGAGGAAGGCACCATCTACTCTATAAACTTAATTCCCTTAGGTGGGTTTGTGAGAATTTTAGGAGAAAATAATGAACACGAGGATGATCCTCGTTCGTTTATTAATCGTCCGTTTTGGGGAAGACTGTTTACTTTAGTGGCTGGTGTGGTAATGAATGTAATCTTGGCTTGGATTTTGTTGAGCGTGGGGTTTTTAACGGGTATGCCAACAGCAGTAGATAGGCTTTCAGATTTACCGGCTAACGCCAAATTTACTAATCAAAAATTAGCCATTGTGGAAGTATTGCCTAACAGTCCGGCAGAACAGTCTGGACTGAAAGCCGGAGACAGTATAGTGACAATCAATCAGCAAAAGTTTGTTACGATTGAACAAATTCGAGAGTTTATTTTACAAAATTCCGGACAAACTTTAAATTTTCAAGTGAATCGCAATCAACAAATTTTGAATATCATGGTTAATTCTCAAAAAGATTTTAAAGCCGGCGAAGGTCCGACTGGTATTGCGCTGGCACATGTGGGAAATTTACAATTTACTTTGTTTACCGCTCTTTGGCAAGGAGCTAACACAACTTTTGCCCAATTAAGTAATATCTTTGTGGGATTGTACGGCTTAATTAGTGCTAAAATCGGTTTAGGAGCTTTAGGTGGACCGGTCAAGATAGCACAAATTACCGGACAAGTGGCAGATATGGGTTTTATTTATCTAATTCAATTTACCGCATTTTTATCTTTAAATTTGGCTGTATTAAATATCTTGCCGTTTCCAGCCTTAGATGGCGGAAGAGTTTTCTTTTTATTAATTGAAAAAATCAGAGGTAAAAGAAATAATCAAAAAATTGAACAGGTATTTAATACTTTCGGTTTTGCCTTTTTAATTTTATTGATGGTTTTAGTGACCATTAAAGATGTGAAAGGGTTTTAAAGATCACAGATGGAAGCACACAGATAATCACAGATGACATAGGTTTCGAGTAAAACTGATAAATTTTATCCCGCAGGAATTTATGAGTTATCTATATGAAGAACAAACTAGAAAAATAATTGGTGCGGGTCAGAAAGTTTATAATACTCTTGGTTACGGTTACAAAGAGAAAGACTTTCAAAAGGCATTAGCAGTGGCATTAGAATCATTAGGTTTTAAGGTTACACGAGAGTTATATTCAAATCTGAAATACGAAGGAAAAATAATTTCTGGCTTCCATGTGGATTTTTTAGTTGAAGAAGGTAATATTAAAATCGTTGTTGAGCTAAAAGTAGCGGAGGATGTTTATAAAAAACATTTTTATCAAGTTTTGGCTTATTTAAAGAATAATCAGTTGCCTTTAGGAATGTTAATTGTTTTTACTAGTAAAAAAGTTTTAATTAAAAGGATTATCAATAATGTGTCTGTGTTATCTGAGAAATCAGTGAATTAATCTGTGATCTATGAGACAAAGCAAATATTTTTTGAAAACCAGCAAAACCTTTTCTGAGGAAGATTTAAAAATTATTTCTTCCAAGCTTTTAAAGCAGGCTGGGTTTATTGCCGAGTCGGTAGCGGGCAGGTATTATTTTTTACCTATTGGCTATAGAGTTCAGCAAAAAATTATGGCAATTATCAAGGAAGAAATGGACCAAGCTGGAGCTCAAGAGATGTCGGCCCCTATTTTGCACCCTTTGGAATTATGGCAAGAAACTAATCGTACCTCGACTACGGGTTTTGAGCTTATGAAGGTTAAAGATCGCCGAGAGAGCGAATTCGCTTTGGGCGGAACCGCAGAAGAAATGTTTGTAGATTTAGTGCGTAAATATCAACTCAGTTATAAAGATTTACCGTTTCACTTATACCAGTTTTCCACTAAATTTAGAGACGAACTTCGAGCAAGGGGTGGACTTTTAAGGGTAAGAGAATTTATTATGAAAGACGGGTATTCTTTTCATAAGGACGAAGCAGATTTTAAATTGGAATACGAAAAACTTAAACAGGTTTATACTCGAATTTTTCAGCGCTTAGGCTTGGAAACTTTAGTGGTGGAAAGTGATAATGGGTATATTGGTGGGGAGTATTGCCATGAGTTTGTGGTGGAATCGGAAATTGGGGAAACTAAATTTTTTACCGATGGGACATATAGTGCTCACGAAGACGTGGCGAAATTTAAAAAAGCTAATATGAATTTAGATGAAGCCATGCAAGCCTTGCAGACAGTTGTGGCAGAACGAGGTAAAACTATGGAAGACGGAGTGAAATTCCATCAGTTGCCTTTGTGGCGACAAATTAAAGATGTTTTATATGTAGATGAGAAGCAACGGTTTGTTTTGGCAATTATTCGGGGGGATTTTGAGGTCAATGAAGTCAAGTTAAAAAGCTTAATTAAATCCGTTGAGTTAAGACATGCCACAGATGAAGAGATTAGGTTAAAATTAAACTCGGAGCCTGGATTCCTATCACCCGTAAACATTAAGCATAAAGATTTAATTATTGTGGCTGACGATTCTTTAGCAACGGTTAAAAACATGTATGGCGGGGCCAATCAAAAACATCGCGATTTGTTAAATGTTAATATTCATAGAGATTATGAGCCGAATATAATTGGTGATATCGCTTTAGTGAAAGCTGGTTATGTATCTTTAGCCGGTAAGGAATTGGTGGAAAAGAAAGGTATTGAGGTGGGAAATATTTTTCAATTAGGTTTACATTATACAAATTTAATGAAAGGTGCGGTTTACCGAGACGAAAAAGGGGAGAGCGTGCCTTACTATATGGGATGTTACGGCATCGGTATTGGCAGAACTCTGGCTACCATTGTTGAAAAATATAATGACCCTAAAGGTATTATGTGGCCGGAGTTAGTTGCGCCATTTAAAATTCACTTATTAAGTCTAAAGGGGGCGGAAAAGGAAGCAGAGGAAATTTATCATACTTTGCTAAGTGAAAAAATTGAGGTATTATATGATGATAGGGATTTAAGTGCCGGAGCCAAATTTGCTGATAGTGATTTAATCGGTATTCCTTACAGAATCGTGGTAAGCTCAAAAACCTTAGAGAAGGAGAGTGTGGAGGTGAAGAAAAGAGCATTAAGTGAAACCCAACTTATAAAAATAAATGAGTTAATAAGTTTTCTTCAATAAATCAAAATTTAAAAATCAAAAATCAAAATGACAATGCAAAAGTAAAAATTGCAATAATCATTTTGAATTTTTATTTGTCAGTTTACACTTTTAGTTTTACATTTTAATTTTTCCCAAATGTTATTTGACAAATTCTATCAAAAATTTTCTAAAGATATTGGCATTGACTTAGGGACTGCCAATACTTTGGTATATGTGAAGGGTAAAGGTATTGTAATTAATGAGCCCAGTGTGGTGGCAATTAACCAGCGCACTAAACAAATTTTAGCGATTGGCACAGAGGCAAAAAAAATGGTGGGGAGAACGCCTCAGCATATTGTGGCAACTCGGCCTTTGGTTGATGGCGTGATTTCGGACTTTGAAGTAACTGAAGCCATGTTGAGATATTTTATTGATAAAGTGCATAGTCAGACTTTAAGTTTTTTAAGAAGGCCGAGGGTGGTGATTGGTATTCCATCGGGCGTTACGGAAGTAGAGAAGCGTGCGGTAGTGGATGCTGCCATTAACGCTGGCGCTTCCAAGGCTTTTTTAATTGAGGAACCGATGGCAGCAGCCATTGGAGCGCGTTTACCGGTGCAAGACGCTACTGGTTCTATGATTGTGGATATTGGGGGAGGTACAACGGAAATTGCTTTAATCTCTTTGGGTGGCATTGTCTTGTCTAAATCTTTACGAGTAGCGGGTGATGAAATGAATGAAAATATTATTCAGCACGTGAGAGAAAATTTTAACTTATTAATTGGGGAAAGAACCGCCGAAGAAGCTAAAGTTCAAATCGGGTCAGCTTATACTTTAGAAAAAACCTTAAGCACGCAAATTCGGGGCCGAGATTTATTAACTGGTTTACCTAAAGAAATTACCATTACTGACGCTGAATTACGCATGGCTTTATTGCCTTCACTTAAAGCCATTGTAAATGGGGTCAAAGCAGTGGTGGAAGAAATTCCACCCGAATTAACCTCCGATGTATTAAAACGGGGAATAGTGTTTGCCGGGGGAGGGAGTTTACTGAGGGGGATAGATAAACTGGTTTCGGAAGCTACTGCCATGCCGGTAATTATTGCAGAAGATCCTTTGACTTCGGTAGCCAGAGGGGCCGGTGTAGTGGTGGAAGATTTGGAAACCTTAAAAGACATTTTAATTCCTCTTGATTTTGGGAGAATTCCTAGGCAAAATTAATTAGTTCAGTTTTTATGAGGTTTATTTATTCCAAAGGTTTTTTTATTTTTTTTATTAGTGTATGTTTTGTATTTGTCATTACTTTTTTACATCATTATGGTTGGTTAAATGTTGTGGAGCGGGGAATAATTTATATTCCGAGACCGATCAATTATTTAGTGAGTAAAACCGTTAGGCCATTTAAAAGTTTTTTTTCCACCATCTATGATTTAAGACAAATTGTGAAGGATAATCAGGTTTTAAAGCAGAAAATTTACGCTTTACAAAATCAACAAGTAAGTTATGATCAATTAAAATTAGAAAATGATCAGTTAAAAAAGGAGTTAAAGTTTGTAAAAAACGAAAAACATCAACTGATTCCTTGTTCGGTAATCGGCAAAAATCCGACTGGGATTATTGATTCAGTTGTAATTGACTGTGGTACTTCAGAAGGCGCGGAAGAAGGGTTGGCTGTCTCTTCTTTAGGTTTTTTAGTCGGTAGAATTACTTATACTAACGAAGGTTTTTCGGCTGTTCAATTAATTACCAATACTAATTTTTCTACTGATGCTAAAATCAGCGAAACCGGACATTTGGGGGTAGTGAGGGGTTCTTTTAATTCCGGATTAATTATTGACCAAGTTTCTCAACAGGAAAACTTGAAAAAAGGTCAATTAATTATTACCGCCGGGGTTAATGAAAAAATTCCTAAAAATTTAGCAATTGGCGAAGTGGGTGAAATTATTACCGGTCAAAATGAATTATTTAAGAAAGCCACTTTATTGAGCCCGGTGGATTTCGGATCATTAAATTTTGTTTTTGTAGTTAAATAAAAACTTAAATTAAGCTGGTGTTTTAAAGTTTTAGGAATGTTGTATTATGAAATATCTAATATACTTAATATTGATTTTAGTCGTATTGGCTGTCAATATTGAAATAACTGAATTGCTGGCAAAATCGTTTTTTCATGTTAATTTATTGTTAATTTTATGTGTTTTATCTGCCATGGAAAAAAACCATTATGATTTTTTATTTTTTACCATAGTTTCCGGTTTAATTTTAGATATTTACAGCCCCCAAAATTTTGGGAGTTTTAGTTTAAGTTTTTTGTTAATTGCTTGGTTGGTGAATTGGGTGGTAAAAAATTTCTTAGTTTACGAAATCAATCTAAAAGTATCCGTAATTTTATTGGGTTTGTCTTATGTTTTTAGCGAATTGCTCTTTGGGTTAGGGGTTGTTTTGTTGCATTTGGAAAATAGCGTGACGTATTCCCAATTAGGCTGGTTAAATTTCAGCTTTTACCAGATTGGGGGGATGGTAATGTTTTTATTGTTGGCCCTACCCTTATATTTTGTATGGCAAAGAGTAAGTTGGTTGGCAAAAAAATTGGATTTACGAGCCATAAGCTAAAATTTTTTGAATGAAAAAAAATCCGTTCAATTTAGATTTTTCCGAAGAAAGGAAAAATAATTTATTAAAACCTCTGGACTGGGAAGAGTCAGCAATCGACAGTTTGAGTCTGGTGGAGGGTTTTTCTGAGCGGACAGTAAATTATAACTTTTTTTATTTAACTTTGGCGTTAGGTTTAATTTTTTTGGTAATTGTATTTAGACTTTTTTATTTACAAATATTGAACGGTCATTATTACAATAATTTTGCCGATCAAAATAGATTAAGACAACAAGTCATTTTAGCCCCGCGAGGCATTATTAAAGATCGGTATGCGAATATTTTGGCCAAAAATACCGCTAGTTTTAATCTGGTGGCCGTGCCCTTTGATTTGCCGAAAAGTGACTTAGTGGGGTATTTAAACGAATTGTCCAAAATCGTAAAGTTTGATGTAACCACGGCTCAAAATAAAATACGGACAGCTGGGCCCAACTCTTTAGATCCTTTATTAATCGCTCAAAATATTAGTGAGCAAGAAAGTATTTTATTTGATACTCAATCCAGTCATTTTGTGGGTTTTTCTTTACAAAAGATTCCGGTCCGTGAGTATGATTTTCCTGAAGCTTATTTTCATCTGTTAGGTTATGCCGGTTTTATTAATGCCCAAGAATTTAAAAATTTGAAACCCGAAGGTTATAATAGTCTGGATTTTATTGGTAAATCCGGAATTGAGCAAAATTATGAGAAATATTTAAAAGGCGAGAATGGTTATTCTCAAATAGAAGTTGATGCGAGAGGAAACTTGCTAGCTAAGTTGGGTACTAAAGAACCTCAAGGAGGTTATACTTTAAACCTTAATATAGATAAAGCACTTCAAGAAGAAATATATAAAGTAGTCAAACGAATATTACCAAAGGGCAAAGTGGCGGTTGTTGCCATGAAGCCGGCGACCGGCGAAGTGTTTAGTTTATTGAGTTTACCTGGTCTGGATGGTTCGAGGTTTGCCAAAGGCTTAACTCAAGAAGAGTATCAAACTATTCTTACCGACAAAAAATTACCCTTATTCAATCGAGTCATTCAAGGCACTTATCCTCCAGGTTCAACTGTAAAACCAATGGTAGCTCTGATGGCATTAGAGGAAGGGGTAATTACGGAGCAAACCGAATATAAAGATAATGGTGTATTAGTGATTCCGAATCAATACAATTCCAATATTAATTATAATTTTTATGGTTGGAAGCGAGATGGATTAGGTGTGGTGGATGTTAAATTAGCTATTGCAAAAAGCTCTGATATCTTTTTTTACATTGTCGCGGGAGGGTATCCGAAGACTAATTTGCCAGGGTTAGGTATAGATAAGTTATCGGCTTACTATAGAAAATTTGGATTAGGAGAAATTACTGGTATTGATTTGCCGGGAGAAAAAGCTGGGTTGGTACCAGATGTAAAGTGGAAAGCTGAGTATTTTAAAAGTGATCCCATTTTAAGTAAATGGTATTTAGGAGATACGTATCACGTGGGAATTGGTCAAGGTGATTTATTGACCACTCCGCTTCAGGTGTTGTTGTGGACTGCTACAATTGCAAACAGAGGAGTGGGTATGCAACCTCAGGTATTAAAGAGTATAATAGATGAAGAACGTAATAAGGTAATTTTTGAACAAAGTCCGAAGGTAAAAATTTCTAAATTTGTTGATTATAAAAATATTAAAATTGTGCAAGAAGGTATGCGGGAGACTGTGTTAAGCGGTTCCGGTAGGTTGCTGAATACTTTATCTATTTCTTCAGCTGGTAAAACCGGTACTTCTCAGTTTGATGGGAGTGATCCGAAAAAAACTCATGCTTGGTTTACTGCTTACGCCCCTTATGAAGATCCGCAGATTGCTATTACCGTGTTAGTGGAGGCGGGTGGAGAAGGTTCCAGTGTCTCGGTGCCGATTGTAAAAGAGGTATTAGATTGGTGGTCAAAAAACAGGTATAATAGATAAATTGAAGATAATTTGCCTTTATTTGATTTAATTCAAACGAGAATGATTATTGATGGTAAAATTATTGCCAATAAAATTTTAACTGAAATTAAGCAAACAGTTGCGAATTTAAGTTTCCAACCTATTTTTTGTGATGTATTGGTGGGTGAGGATTTAGCCTCTAAACAATACGTAGAAATGAAAGCCAAAAAAGCCGAAGCTTGTGGTATTCGGTTTTTGCGAGCCAATTTTTCTTCGGCAATTTCGACTGAAGCTTTATTGCACGAAATAGACCAATTAAATACCACCGAAAATTTATGTGGCTTAATTTTACAGTTGCCGTTACCCCAGCATATTCATACCCAGACCGTGTTAGATGCAGTGAGTTATAATATTGATGTGGAGTGTTTAGGTGCGAAACGGCTAAATGATTTTTATGCTGGTGATTTGAGCATTGTGCCTCCAACTGCCGGTGCTATTTTGGAAATTTTTAAAGAATTGAAAATTGATTTAAACACCAAAAATATACTAATTTTGGGGCAGGGAAAATTAGTGGGAAAGCCCCTAGCTTATTTATTAAGTTCACAAGGTATACCGGTAAATATAGCTACCCGAGACACTAGCAATACTCCTACCTTGTTAAAACAAGCCGATGTGATAATTTCAGCCGTTGGCAAGCCAAATTTAATTACCGCCAGTCAAATTAAACCCCAGTGTATAGTAATTGATGCTGGTACCTCGGAAGATTATGGCACCATAGTGGGCGATGTGAATTTTAGGGAAGTGGTAAATGTGGCTCAAGTAATTTCGCCAGTGCCGGGTGGTGTGGGGCCCATTACGGTTGCCAAATTACTGTATAATGTCATACAAGTGGCTAAACAAAAAGCAAATGAAAATCGAAAATAAAATTTTAATCACCAAACCGTTTTTAAGCAATGTTTTTTTACAGTTGGTGAGTGGCTTCAATCGGTTTTTGGTATTTATTCAATTAAAAAAACCCAAAGAATTTTGGGGAATAATTTATGATAGCATTTCTAAACAACCTTTAGATCCGGTTAAGGTGATTTTAGTTTATGAGGACACCGGTAAGGTAGAAGGCGAGTGTATCACGGATTTAGGCGGACGGTATGGTTTTTTAGCCCGGCCCGGAAGATTCAAAATTTTTCCGCAAAAGAGCAATTATTTATTTCCCTCTAAAATCGTAAACCGAGATCATGACTTAATTTATTATAATGTATACCGGGGAGAGTTTTTTGAAATTAAGGGCGAATCAGATGTAATTGCACCGAATATACCCATGGATCCTTTGAAAGAGGATTGGAATCAGACAGCTAAACAAAAAATTCTCCAGAAACCATATTACAAACAATGGTTATTGGAAATTTTTGTCTCTTTACTTTTTTGGTCAAATTTTTTTTATTTAATATTTTATAGCTATCAAAGGAATTTTTATTCATTCTTATCCATTCCATTTTTGATTTTATATTTATTGGTCTTTATTTTAGCGAGTTTGGTGCCTGAAACCCGATTATGGGGGCGCGTTTTGCAAGCTAAAACTTTATTGCCCATTTCTAGGGTTAGTTTAGTTTTAACTCGCCCAGCTTTTAAAAATATTAGATTTGGTATGGCCATTACACAAACTGACGGGAAATTTTTTCTAAGAGCCAATCCAGGTAAATATGATTTGGAGTTTTATGATCAAGATGGTGGCGCTTTGCTTGGTGTAGTAAAAGTTAAAATCGGTAAAAATGGAGTTTTAACTCAAAATTTTGAAATTTTGGGTTTATAAGGTATAATATATAAATTATGACATCCACTAAAAAAATCTTGGTAGTTGAAGATGATGGCATGCTTAGAAAAGTCATGTCCGATAAGTTGAAAGTTTTAGGTTATGATGTATATCAAGCCGAAGATGGTCAAGAAGCCATAGATTTAATCTTAGATAAAAGACCCCATCTAGTTTTATTGGATTTATTAATCCCAAAAATAGATGGTTTTGTGGTTTTACAAAAAATTCGGGAATACCCAGATGCAGAAATAGCCAATACTCGGGTTATGGTTTTAAGCAATCTCTGGACAGATAAAGATATTTTAAGGGTAAAAAGTTTAAAAATTGACGAGTATTTTGTGAAAGCCCAAACCGATTTAGATGAAGTATTTAATAAAGTTAAAAATTTATTAAATTGACAAAAATTCATAAATCTATTATTATATTGGTATAAAGGCCAATTTGGAAAAGGCCTTTTAAAAAAGCATGAATATTATAAATTTTTTAACCGAAGTTAAAACCGAACTCTCAAAAGTAGTTTGGCCAACCAAAAAAGAAACCATTCGCTATACTTTTACCGTAATTATCTTTAGTATTGTAGTGGCTTTATTGTTAGGTTTGGCCGATTTAGGCATTCTAACTTTTTTTGAAAAGGTGGTAACCAAATAATTTTATGTCTAGGCAACAAGTTACAGGTCAAAGACAATGGTATGTTTTGCATACTTATTCCGGCTACGAAGATAGCGTGGCTTTGAATGTTAAGCAAAGAATTGAGTCAATGGGTATGCAGGATAAAATTTTTGATGCCATTGTGCCTAAAGAAAAGAAAATTAAAATTAAAGAAGGTAAGCGAACTACGGTTGAAGAAAAGATTTTTCCTGGTTATGTGTTAGTGGATATGATAGTTACAGACGATTCTTGGTATGTGGTCAGAAATACCCCTAACGTTACTGGGTTTGTGGGGAGTGGTACTGTCCCAACGCCAGTTTCGAATGAAGAGTGGACTTATTTACAAAAACGAATGGGGGCGGATGAGCCTAAATTTAAAGTAGAATTTAAAGTGGAAGACTTGGTTAAAATTACTGACGGGCCATTTAAAGATTACGAAGGTAAAATTGGCGATGTAGATGAAACTCACGGTAAAGTCAAAGTTATGGTTACCATTTTCGGCCGAGAAACTCCAGTCGAATTGGATTTTTTACAAGTCAAGAAAGTATAAAATCACAGATACACAGATTAACACAGATTGCACGGATTGCTGATTGATTAACAATTCATGTAGCGTGCCGATCCCGTATCAAAAGTACGGGACAAGTTTATCGGCCAAAGTCTGGCGTAACTCAATTTCATTCCTAATTCATAATTTCGCTTCTAAAGTTATGAAGTTAATATTTGATTATTAGTATTGTTTCGAATTTCGGGTTTAGAATTTCGAATTTAAGGAAATTTATGGCTAAAAAAATTAAGACAGTTTTAAAATTACAGTTGCCGGCCGGTAAAGCTACCCCAGCTCCGCCAGTGGGTACCGCCCTAGGGCCCCACGGTGTGAATATTGCGCAATTCGTTAAGGAATTTAACGATAAAACTCAAGGCGGGGATATGCTTACTCCGGTAGAAATGACTATTTATGAAGATAGATCATTTACCTTTGTTTTAAAAACTCCGCCTGTGGCCAATTTGATTATGAAGGCCATTGGTATACCCAAAGGTAGTGCTAATCCTTTGGCCAATAAAGTGGGTAAAATTACCAAAAAGCAAATTACGGAAATTGCGGAAAAGAAAATGCCAGACTTAAACGCTAACGATATTCAAGCGGCAGAAAGAATTGTGGCAGGCACAGCCAGAAGTATGGGAGTAGAAGTTATTAATTAATTTAAAATTTAAAAATCAAAATTTAAAATTAATGAGTCCTTTAGGACAGCTATATTATGAGTTTAAAAAAAGCCTACCTTTATTTGGTTTCCGTTATTTCGCTAATTATTGCAGTGGTGGGGGCGATTATGCTCTTGAATTTAGCGCTAAAAACATGGGTGTTTACTAAGGCGGATAGAGATTTTTATATGCCAGTTTGTTATTCAGCTAAACCAGTTTTGCCAAATGGAGAAATGCCTAAGTGTTCTGCCGACGAAGAAGCCTTGCAAAAACAGCAAAATCAAGACAACCGTTCTGCGCAAAAACAACGCGATGCCTCGCAAGCCTTGGCTATGCTATTAGTTGCCGGCCCGGTTTGGTGGGGTCACTGGCGTCTGGCCAAAAAGGAAGTTTAAAAAATATGATTATATTTTCAATTTTTGGAGTTGGGTTTATCCCATTGTTAATTATTAGTTTGGTTTTCTTATTTGCCTCAAGCAAGGAAGCCAAAGAAAATAACTTACCTATGAATTTGAAAAAAGTTTATTTATATTTGGTTTCTTTTGTTGCTTTGGTTATTGCGGTGATTGGTTCTATTATCTTATTGAATTTTGGGTTAAAGTCTTTAATCTTAACAGATTTTAATCACGGCGGATATGAATTAAGAGATTTGCCAACAGCTTTGTCTATGTTAATTGTTGCTACACCGGTTTGGTTTTTCCACTGGCGTCTGGCCAAAAAGGAAGTCTAGAAATAATTGAAATTGTATGTCATTCGAAAGTCGTTCTATTAAACATAACGAAAAGTCAGTAATGGCTGGAATTGAGCGTTGTAATAATTTTCATGATTTAATTGTTTGGATTTATCCTTATGTGGAGCAAGAGCATTCGTTACTTGCAAGTTTTGAAAAAAAATTTCCTAATCAGGATATTGGGCAAACATTTACTGAAAAAATTTTATTTAAAACTATTCACAAAATGATTGAATTAAATCCTGTGTATTCTCGTGATTCAGCATTTACTGCGTTATTAGAAGCTTTAGAACAATATCATTATATAAGAAATAATTAATTTGTGGGAGATCTTTAAGATCGTAAACCACTAAGTCTCCTTTGTCACTCTGAATTTATTTCAGAGTCCATAAAATAGATTCCGGATCAAGTCCGGAATGACAAGTGGGTGATGAGGAAGGAAACAATGTCTAAGTTAGCCAAAAGAGTCAAAGCCAACAACGGTTTGGTAGATAAAAATAAAGTTTATTCGCTAAGTGAAGCGATCGCCTTAGCTAAGCAAACCGCAAACACCAAGTTTGTTGGTTCAATGGAAGTGCATGTAAGAGTGGGGATTGATCCAAAACAGACCGACCAAGCGGTTCGGGGCACAGCCAGTTTACCCCATGGCACTGGTAAATTAAAACGCGTGGTGGCTTTTGTTACGGAAGCTAAAGAAAAAGAAGCTAAAGACGCTGGCGCGGTTTTAGTAGGCGGGGAAGATTTAATTAAAAAGATTAAAGAAACGGAAAAAGTGGAGTTTGATATTGCCATTGCCGAACCCGCTTTAATGCCAAAATTAGCCCTGATAGCCAAGATTTTGGGCCCTAAGGGAGTTATGCCTAACCCAAAAACCGGCACCGTGGGGCCTAATATTGGCGAAATGGTTAAGGCCATTGCCGGCGGTAAGGTAAATTTTAAAAATGATGATAGCGGTAACATTCATCAAATTATTGGCAAAACCAATTTTGAAGCTAAGGCTTTGGAAGAAAATTTTAAAGTCTTGCACGAAGCCATTGTATCGGCCAAGCCAGCATCTTTAAAAGGACAATACATTGTATCTATGAGCATCAATGCTTCTATGGGCCCGGGAATAAAAGTAAAAATCTAATAAGATGTTTATCCCGAACTTATGTGAGGGATCTGTAAATCATTATATTGCAAAAGCGGGCGTAATGCCTGTTTTTGCTTTAGTATGTTAAGAAATTTTTTTGATATTATTGACGGCCGTCCATTTATTAAAAAATTTTTAGTCAAAATACTGGATATCCAATAATTTTGACTATTTTGATTTTTTAGGGAAAGTGAATTATTTTACGCCAAACTTGAATCAGAAGGTGTTCTTTGCTTCATTGACGGCCGTCAATGAAGCAAAGAACAGTAAAGTAGACATAGGTGTAATTTTTTCTTTGTTGTAGAGGCAAGTATAAATCGTAAATTATTTGATAATGTCGTGAGATTATGTGGCTTAAAGGCTGTTGTTGTTTATTTATTGTAGTTTACTTTTTGTTTTAGACAAATTCCCACAATTGTGGGAATTTGTCTAAAACATTTTTAAAAAAAAATAAAAATTAGACCGGCGAGCGGGAGGCTCGCCGGGTTAACAGCACCTCGCAGATGCCCACCGAATGGCGGGCGGTTCTGTGAGGCGCTGGGCCTCTAGCATCTCTCGCCACTCCTGTGGCGAAAGAAAAACTTCGATTTTTTCCCCGTCTTGTTTAAAAACAAGACGGAGCCTTTTGGTGGTCATATTTTAGACCCCCTCCCCAAATGTGGGGAGGGTTGGGGAGAGGTTGTTCTTACCTACAATCTAAAATCTGACCACCAACTAACTTTTCCTCCTTTGAAAAATCATTTACCCTACTTCGCCCCGCTTTAGCGGGGCTACGAAGGGTTATTTTACTGTTTTACAGTAAAATAAAAAACCCCCGCCTTAAGGCGGGGGTTTGGTAAAGAGAAGTATTAACTGAAAACTAAACCAAACTACGCCTTAGGTATGTAAGGGTAAGAAGGCTAAGGTTTAAGTTGGTTTGTAATCGCTTCATAAAAAAAGTTTATAGGATTTTAATCATTTTGTCAAAAGTTGAGAGTGGGGCACCGGTAAGCGCCCCACTTTTTTTGGCACACAGGGGGCAATTAAGCAGGTTAGCTGGAGGAGAGTGGCTAACCGGAAACCCTGTGGCTTCGCTAAATAGTGCTAGGTCCATTAGCACTCGGGTTTAATTAGTAAAAGTAATAATCAAATCCGAATGCTAAGTTTAAACCCCCTTAAAGTTATAGTATT
>CAZFXC010000004.1:25204-28192 GCA_964522815.1 uncultured Candidatus Saccharibacteria bacterium | reverse complement strand
GGAGTAAGTTCAGCCAGTGCTAAACGAATTTTACGTTCAGCGAGAATTGGGTTTTTAAAATTAAAAAATAGTACTTGAAATTGCGGGAGGGGTAATTTTAGGGTGGTGTAATTGTCTTTTTTAACATCCACCACCAAATTATTTTCAAACGGGATATAACCAAAGGCTTGGATTTGTTTACTCTTAATAGCATTTTCTATGTCGGTTTCGGTATCGTAAAATTTAGCAATTAGGGTTTCAATCTTAGTTTGTCCGCCATGGTATTTGGTAAAAGCAGTAAAAGTTATGGCTTGAATTTTACCACTGGGTAATTTTTTGATTTCTTGAATTCTGTAGGGACCGGTGCCAATAGGCTTTAAATTTAAGTCCGAGATCGCAAAGGCATTGGCCGGCACTTTTTTCCATAAATTTTGAGGCAAAATCGGCACAGTCAGATTATGCACAAAAGGTCCGGAAATTTCTTTAGTGGTAAATTTTAAGGTTGAGTCATTAAGTTTTTCTATTGTGGTGGAATTCCAACTGGCTTTTAAAGGACTTTTAATTTCCGGGTTTTTAATATGGGACAAGGTAAAGATAACATCATCGGCTGAGAATTTTTTACCATTATGCCATTGTAGGTTGGCTTTTAATTTAATCGTGTACTGTTTTTGGTCTTCGGAAATTTCTGGCAAACCCTCAGCTAAATCGGGTTGTAAATTGCCTTGAGAGTCATATTTATAGAGTCCGGAATAAATTAGATTATTTAAGGAAGTGTCAACATTAGAATAAGCTAAGACCGGATTTAAATAAACAGGTTGTCCTAAAAAGCCTTCGGTTAAACTTCCGCCAAAACCCGGTGCCGGAGTAGTGATGGCTTGGTAACTATTTTTTACACTCCAGACAAAGGAAATTACTACAATGCTTAACAGACCGATTAGGAGAGTTTTTTCGGTTTTCCCCATTAATGAAAAAACTTTCCTTAATAAGGAAAAGTTTATTTTTTTGAGGTTTAGATAGGCAGTCTTGAGTTGAGTAAACCTCGTAGAGAAAGTTGTAAGCAAGTTTTTCATAATTTCATAATCATGACCTCTAAACTGAGCAGAGCAGGTTGATTATGCTTTAATAAACAAAAAACTTAAATTAATAACGATGAATAAAAAACCAAAAATGATTGTAGCGTAAAATAACCATTTTTCAAAGCCTCGGCGAGTAGCTACTACACTGCCTGCACCGCCAAATACATTCCCCAAACCCGAGGATTTGCTTTGTAAAGTGATAATAATAATTAACAGCACCATTACAATAATATTTACGAATTGGAGGATTTGTCGCATATTTAAAAGGGAAAAATTATTTTTATTTAATAAATTTACTTGTTTATTATAGAGAAGAAAAAGGTTTTGGTCAAGGAAGCAAGATAATATGAATTACGAAGTGTGAATTAGGAATTAGGTTTGTTATTTATGAAAGCTTTTATCTGTTTGTGTGTTTTAAAGTTAATTTATAAATGAGTTTTAAGGGTTTTGGCGAGTTTTAATCCCACAGTATTTACCAGATCATCAAAATTGGCATTTTTAATATCGGCGATGGTGCCAAAGTGAGTTTTTAAGAGTTTTTTAGTTTTGGGTCCAATGCCGGGAATGTCATCTAAGGCCGATTTGACGGCTTGTTGGCTTCGTAACTTTCTGTGGAAAGTAATACCAAAACGGTGAGCTTCGTCTCTTATTCTTTGCAAGAGCTGTAAGGTGGGACTGGTGTGGGGGAGGAGGAGGGGTAAGCTCTGGTTGGGCAGAAAAATTTCCTCTTGTTTTTTAGCTAATCCGATTATTGGAACAGCGTTTAGTGAGTAGCGTTTAGCGTTTAGAACTGATAATACAGCATTAAGTTGACCTTTGCCCCCGTCAACTATTATTAGATCCGGCAAGTCCCAAGGTTTAAGTTTTGTGTTTTGTGATGTATGATTTGTTTCGAATTTAGGGTTTGGTTTTTCGGATTTAAAGCCGGTTTGGCTTCGCATTAGTCGGCGCGTTAGCATTTCTTTCATCATGGCAAAATCATCGGGTCCGCCAGCCGGCGGATTGTTTTGGATTTTAAATTTTCGGTATTCTGACTTGGCTGGCAAGCCATCTTTAAATACAACCATACTGCCTACGGCATTTGTTCCCTGAATGTTGGAAATATCGAAACATTCTATTCGTTTTGGGCAGGTAGGTAAATTCAGTAAGGTTTGAAGCTCTTTTAAAGTATTCTGAATTTTATCTATTTGGCTGGCAGAGGAAAGTAAATGGTTTTTTAAATATTCTTGAGCATTAGTCTGACTTAAAGTAAGTAAATGTTTTGCTGTTCCTTTTTGAGGAATTTTAATTTGGATTTTTTTCTTGAATCTGTGACTAATTAATTTTATTATTAGGCTTTGATTTTGAGCTTTAAAGGGAATAAAAATTTCTTTGGGTATATCGCTGGTTTCCGAATAATACTTTTCTAAAAAAGTTTGTAAAACTCCCCCTGCCTCCTTTTTGGCCAAAGAGGGGGGAAGGGGGGAGTTGATTTGATATCCGTAGGTATCCGTAGACGCGGACTTTATACGTATATCGGGATTGAAATAAATAAAATTTTCCTTGCCAATCATTTTACCTGCTCGAATTTTAAATAAGTTAATGCAAGTTGTTTCTTGTTCTGTCCATTGGCCAAAAATATCCCAAGTTACGGGTTGGGTAAGAATCATATTTTGTTTGGCTAAGAGGATTTCTAAAGCCAAAAGTTGATCTCGTAATTTGACTGCTTTTTCGAATTTTTTTCTTTTGGCCAATTTTTGCATTTCGGCTTTTATGGCTTTTATGGTAGGCGAGATTTTGCCCGATAAAAACAGCTTAATTTTTTTTAAGTGTTTATTATATTCTTCCAAAGTTATAGTTCCGTTGCAAACTCCCGGACACCGATGTAGGTGAAAATAAAAACAAGGCTTGCCCGGTTTTTGGGCACTGCATAAACCAAAAATTTTTCTTATGG
>CAZFXC010000004.1:21519-25104 GCA_964522815.1 uncultured Candidatus Saccharibacteria bacterium | reverse complement strand
TAGCTTTACCAATGTAAAGAATCTTGCCGTGTTTATCTATAAATTGATAAACACCCGGGGATTTGGGTAAGGATTTAAGCTTGTGAGGGATAGTAATTAAAGTCATGACTTAATTATTTTAAAGCTATTGCTCAGTCTTGACAAATGTGGTAGACTTTTTACTAATCCATTGCGATACGAATATACGAATGCATGCGAATGACACGAATCATACCAATATAGGAATGCTAAGAATTGGGAGTTATTTGTTGATTGGTTTAAATTTGTAGATTAGATATTTTATGCAAGAAAAAATTATTATTCGGGGTGCGAGGCAACATAATTTAAAAAATATCAATTTAGATTTACCCAGAAACAAGCTGGTGGTGCTAACCGGTTTGTCCGGAAGTGGTAAATCGTCTTTAGCTTTTGACACCATATATGCCGAAGGTCAACGGCGCTATGTGGAAAGTTTGTCCGCTTACGCTCGGCAGTTTTTAGGGCTTATGGATAAGCCCGATGTAGATAAAATCGAAGGCTTGTCTCCTGCCATATCCATTGACCAAAAATCCGCCAGTCATAATCCGCGTTCTACAGTCGGCACGGTAACGGAAATTTACGACTATATGCGTTTGTTGTGGGCGCGGGTGGGGATTCCGCATTGTCCCATTTGTCAGAAAAAAATTTCCAGTCAAACTGTGCAAACCATGGTGGATAAAATTTTGAGTTTGCCGAAAGGCAGTAAGATTATGCTCCTTGCACCTTTTATTAAAGATCAAAAAGGGGAGCACAGGTTAATTTTAGAGCGGATTAAAAAAAGCGGTTTTGCTCGGATTCGGTTAGATGGCACGGTTATGGATTTAAACGAAGCTTTTAGTGTTAAATTAGACAAACAGAAAAAACATACTATAGATGTGGTGGTAGATAGGTTAGTGGTGGATGGGGGCGAAAAGGGGCGAATTACCGAAAGTTTGGAAAAGGCTTTGGATTTGGGCGATGGTTTAGCTGTAGTAACTGAGCTGGAGACTACCGGTAAGTTTTCCGATCTAGTTTTGTCTCAAAAGTTCGCTTGCCCCGAAGGTCACGTATCTTTACCGGAATTAGACCCCAGAGATTTTAGTTTTAACAGTCCGCATGGCGCGTGTAGCGAATGTAAAGGTTTGGGGCATAAGTTAACCGTAGAACCCGATTTGGTGATTCCTAATCCTAAACTCACTTTAGCCGAAGGTGCGGTCCGGCCTTGGAGTAAAACTACTTCTAGAGTATCTTGGTATTTTAGAATTTTAGAAGCCGTGGCCAAAGAGTATGGGTTTTCTATGCATACTCCGGTCAAGGCTTTACCTCAAAAGTTTATAGATGTTGTGCTGTATGGCACCGGGGAGAAAAAAATTTTTATTCAAGGTGAGTTTGCGTCCCGAGAAGGTAATTTCGAAATGAATACCGCCTTTGAAGGTGTGATTTCTAATTTGGAAAGACGGTACAAAGAAACCGATTCTGAATATATGCGCGGGGAAATTGAACAGTATATGCGCATAAAAAAATGCGATTTGTGCCAAGGACAAAGATTAAAAGCCGAAGCTCGGGGAGTGTTGGTAAATAATATGAGTATTGTGGCGGTTAGTGCCATGTCCATAGAACGCGCGAGTGAATTTTTTACGGAGTTACCGGGCAAGCTGAATGTGAAGGAGATGACGATTGCCAAACAGATTTTAAAAGAAATTAATGCCCGTTTGAGTTTTTTGTTGAATGTGGGACTCGCGTATTTATCTTTGGACCGAGCGGCTGAAACTTTGTCGGGTGGGGAAGCGCAAAGAATTCGCTTGGCTACACAAATCGGCTCGGGTTTGACTGGGGTGTTGTATATTTTAGACGAACCTTCGATTGGTTTGCACCAACGAGATAATGGCCGACTGTTAAAAACTTTAAAAGAGCTTCGGGATTTGGGTAATACGGTAATTATTGTGGAGCACGATGAGGAAACCATTCGGGAAGCCGATTGGGTGGTGGATATTGGTCCTGGCGCGGGCAAGCACGGGGGCGAGGTGGTGGCTGAGGGTGAACCAAGTAAAATTGAAAAAAATAAATACAGCATTACCGGACAATATTTATCTGGGGTGGAAAAAATTGAATTGCCTAAAAGACGTAGAACCGGCAATGGTAAAAAAATTACTATTTTGGGCGCTGAAGAGTTTAATTTGAAACATTTGAACGCAGAAATCCCTTTAGGTAAATTTGTTTGCGTTACCGGAGTTTCGGGGAGTGGTAAATCCACCTTGTTTAACGATATTCTGGCCAAAGCTTTGTATAAATATTTCTTTAACAGTAAAGACGAGCCGGGTAAACATAAAAAAATTACTGGCATGGAACACATAGATAAAGTGATTAATATTGACCAAAGCCCCATTGGTAGAACGCCTCGAAGTAACCCTGCCACTTACACGGGTTTATTTACGCCGATTCGAGATTTGTTTGCTACGACTCAAGAAGCGCGGATGCGCGGATACCAGGCCGGCCGGTTTAGTTTTAATGTCAAAGGGGGCAGGTGTGAGAATTGTGCGGGTGATGGGGTAATAAAAGTGGAAATGAATTTTTTGCCCGATGTGTATGTCACGTGTGAAGAGTGTAAAGGTAAACGTTATAACCGAGAAGCGTTGGAAATTCATTATAAAGAAAAAACCATTTCCGATTGTTTAAACATGACGGTAGATGAAGCCAAAATCTTTTTTGCCAATATTCCCGCCATCCATAAAAAATTGCAAACCTTAAGCGAAGTGGGTTTGGGGTATATGCATTTGGGCCAGAACGCCACGACTTTGTCGGGTGGGGAAGCGCAAAGAATTAAATTAGCTACCGAATTGTCTAGGGCTTCCACTGGCCGAACCCTCTATTTATTAGACGAACCCACCACAGGTCTGCATTTTGCCGATGTAAAGAGATTAATTGCAGTTTTAAATAAATTGGTGGATAAGGGCAATACGGTGGTGGTAATTGAGCATAATTTAGATATGATTAAAACCGCAGACTGGCTCTTGGATTTAGGACCAGAAGGCGGGGATAAGGGCGGACAGTTAGTGGCAGTCGGCACGCCCGAAGAGGTGGCTAAAGTTAAAGCCAGTTACACCGGCCAGTATTTGAAAAAGGTTTTGTAAGCAGTCAAAATAAAGCGCGCTGGTAGGCGCGCTTTTTGAGATTCGTGGCCACTTAGCCGGGCTATTACCGTCATTTTTGTTAATTGCTACCAATTCAAAAATGACTGTGGTGGCTCGTCCTCCTTATGCTACTCCCTTAACAGTTGCCTCCGTCCCATGCCCCGGCTGGGGAATTCGGATCGTCTTGATTAAGGGCATTAACGTTTTAGGTAGCTAAAACGTAGAGGTGAGTTAAGCTTAGCATAATTTGAGATTGTGAAGTGGGGATAAAATAAACTTTTTACTCTATGTAATAGAGTGAGATTATCACTTGACCCTCCTTCGCTAAAGCTACGGAGGGTAAGGTAAGTGGTGTAGAGACTTGGTTTTTTTATCGTTATTATTGAAAGTTCATTACATTTGGATATTATCACTTGACAGGGGAGAGTGATAATGATATTATCACTTCACTAATAGA
>CAZFXC010000004.1:11638-21419 GCA_964522815.1 uncultured Candidatus Saccharibacteria bacterium | reverse complement strand
GATATTATCACTTGACAGGGGAGAGTGATAATGATATTATCACTTCACTAATAGAAGTGATAATTTTATGGATAAACATCACCCCGAAATTACACCCAGGCAAGCCAAAATTTTAGCTGCCATTGTCAAAGAAAATTGTGATAACTGCCAACCGGTTTCTTCCGCAGAATTGGCAGACAAATATGGTTTTGGGGTGTCTGCGCCCACCATTCGTAACGAAATGCAGGAATTAGAAAAAATGGGGTATATTAAGCAGCCTCATACCAGCGCAGGCCGAGTGCCGACAGATAAAGGCTTTAGGTATTTTGTGAACCAGTTAATGGATAGAGTGAAGTTGAGCGTTAAAGAACAAGAACATTTAAAAACCGAATTAGTAAAATTACAGATGGCGCATATGGAGTTAGGTAGGCGATTGGCCAAATTGGTTTCCGAGCAGAGCCATGCCGGTGGGTTTGCTTTGTTCGATAACGAAGTTTCTACTGTAGGCATTTCTAATATTTTGAATGATCCGAATTTGCCTCAAGAAGATGCCAAAGAAATTGCCAAGTTTTTTGATTCCATAGATGAACACGCGGAAAAAATGATTGCGGATTATGGTGGAAAAGGGCCGGAAGCTAAAATTGGTAAGGAAATAACTTTGTCTAAAACTTCGGATTATTCTATGGTCGTTTCGGGTTTAACTTTACCAAGCGGGAAAAAGGGTGTAATTGGCGTAGTCGGGCCCAAGTCTATGAAGTATGAGAAAAATATGAGCCTCTTAGAATACATTAGTAAACTGTTAGGGGCTGGCGTAGGAATTGTTTTATTTTATATTATTAAATAATTAACACGGATTTACCGATAGGTACACGGATTAACGGATAGCTACGGATTCCGCTTGGCCAAAGTGTATCGGTAGACATCAGTAGATCCGTTTGCCGGGTAATCCGTATATCCGAGTTAACTGTATGGACGAAGACAATCAACAACCCAATTCTACTGATGCCGGTTTAGAACAACTTAAGCAAGATTTAGAACAGGCCACTAATAATTGGAAGCGAACCTTGGCGGATTTTGAAAATTTTAAAAAGCAAAAAGAAAAGGAGAATAAAGAGCTTATTGAATTTGCCAGAGAAGTAGTGGTAGCCAGGCTTTTGCCCACGTTAGATAGTTTAGGACAAGCGCTAAAACATATACCGGAATACCAGAACCATGAAGCAGGCAGTATGCATCCAGAATTCGGCAAACAATACTCAAATTGGCAAGTGGGGGTAAAGGGTATAGTTAGTCAGTTAGATAAAACACTGGGGGAGTTGGGAGTAAAAAAAATTGAGGCAGTCGGTAAAAAGTTTGATCCCCATTTCCATGAAGCAGTGAGAGAGGTTGATTCCGAAGCCGAGAGTGGAATGATTGTAGAAGAATTGCAGACCGGGTTTGAATTAAATGGCAAAGTCATTCGTCCGAGTCAGGTGGTAATTAGTAAACAACAGCTTAATAATTTAGAGTCATAATTTTAATAATTTAATCAATCTATATGAGCGATTTAAGACATAAAGGTGTTGACAAACAAGGAATGGCTTCAAGAATGAATAATGGTGAGGCAATGAATCAAGCCGATTTAGATATTTTGATTAGTGATTTGGTGGCAAGAAGACAGAAAGAATTAAATAGTCAAAAAAATGTAAGAGACCGTTTTTCTCCAGAAGAATCTGAACAATTTCAAAATATTATTCATGATATAGAAACTGGGTTTAATGTACTTGGTATAAATAATATGGATGGTAATCATAAGTATTGTTTGATTTTAGGTAAAGATGGAGTTAATTGGACACATGAATACAAATTTAAGCTTCCTATACCGGTTGAAGGTATGCCTCCTATTTTACATCAGCCTGGGGCTGATAATAGTAAGGCATCAAATTTTATTCTAAAAGCCATAAAAGATTTTGCTCAGCAGAAGCAAGAAAATGGGGATTTGGAAAATGATAGGGATGATGTAATTGTGATCACACAAATAAAGCAGGATTTGCAAACAGGTTATAGTATTGTTTCTATAAATGTGCCACATGGCGCACTGTTTGTAACAGTCTTACAAAAAGGAGACAGCAAAAAACCATTTGTTCATGATCAAGAGATTGAATTATCTGATTTAACAAATTTAAGTGAGTAAGTTTAATTAAATTTAATTTAAGGAGAATAGATTATGCCAAAAATTATAGGGATAGATTTAGGAACCAGTAATAGCGCAGCCAGCGTTATGCAAGGCGGGTCGCCGGTAATGATTCCGGCTGCCGAAGGCACCAGTTTGGGCGGAAAAGCTTTTCCGTCCTATGTGGCGTTTACCAAAGAAGGTCAGTTATTGGTGGGGGAACCGGCGAGAAGACAAGCGGTTACCAACCCCGAGGGCACCATTTTTGAAGCTAAACGCAAAATGGGCACTAAAGAAAAATTTAATATTTTAGGCAAAGATTATACCCCAGAGCAAATTTCGGCTTTTATTTTGCAAAAAATTAAAAAAGATGCGGAGAGTTTTTTGGGTGAACCGGTTACGAAAGCAGTGATTACCGTGCCAGCCTATTTTGACGACAGCCAAAGACAAGCCACTAAGAATGCCGGAGAAATTGCCGGGTTAGAAGTGGTGCGCGTAATTAACGAGCCGACGGCTGCAGCTTTTGCCTATGGTTTAGATAAGACAGGTAAAGACCAAAAGATTTTAGTGTTTGACTTGGGTGGCGGAACTTTAGATGTCACCATTATGGATTTTGGCGAGCACGATGGCCAAGCAACTTTTGAAGTTTTATCGACCAGTGGTGATACCAAACTCGGTGGTAAAGATATGGACAAGGCGTTAATTGATTTTATCACCAATGACTTTAAAGCGAGTAATGGCGTGGATTTGCAAAATGATAAAATGGCGATGAATCGCGTGAGAGAAGCAGCAGAAAAAGCTAAAATTGAGCTTTCCACCACTTTAGAGACAGATATTAATTTACCTTTTATAACAGCTGATGCCAGCGGACCCAAACATTTGCAAGTAAAGATTACTCGCGCCAAATTGGAAGAATTAATTAAACCCATTGTAGAGAGAATGCGCCAGCCAGTGAGCCAAGCTCTGTCCGACGCCAAGCTTACACCGCAAAATATAGAAAAAATTATTTTAATTGGCGGACCTACTCGGATGCCGGCTGTGCAAAAATTTGTGGAAGAATTTATTGGCAAACAGATTGAGCGTGGGGTTGACCCCATGGAAGCTGTGGCTAAAGGCGCGGCAGTGCAAGCTGGAATACTCGGCGGAGATGTGCAAGGCAAAGAAATTTTACTTTTGGATGTGACTCCGTTAACTTTGGGTTTGGAAACTTTAGGAGGAGTGAGAACTCCGCTTATTGAGCGCAATACCACTATCCCGACTTCCAAGAGCCAGACTTTTTCCACGGCTGCCGATAATCAAACCAGCGTAGAGATTCATGTGCTTCAGGGCGAACGGGAATTTGCCAAAGATAACAAGTCCTTAGGGCATTTTGTGTTAGATGGTATTCCACCGGCTCCGAGGGGTGTGCCTCAAGTGGAAGTTACTTTTGATATTGATGCCAGCGGGATTTTAACCGTAAAAGCCAAAGACAAAGCCACGGGGAAAGAAAATAAAATCACCATTCAAGGTTCATCTAATTTAAGTAAAGATGAAATTGAAAGAATGAAAAAAGAGGCCGAAGCTCATGCCTCGGAAGATAGAAAGCGCAAAGAAACTGTAGATATGAGAAACCAAGCCGATACTTTAATTGCGGTTTCGGAAAAAACCTTAAAAGATGGTGCGGAAAAAGTAAAAGCCGAAGATAAAACCGCAGTGGAAGAAAAAATTAAAGCTCTAAAAGACATTAAAGATAAAGATAATATAGACGAGATAAAAAAAGCGATGGATGCTTTAAGCGAAGCCATTCAAAAAGTGGGAGCGTCTATGTATGCGGAACAGAAGCCAGAAGCTGGAAGTATGAATCAAGAATCAGGCAAAACCACTGGCAATCCTCAGGCAGGATCAGGACCGGTAGATGCGGAGTATAAGGAAGTTAATCCTGATAAATAATGAAGAATGAAGCATGAATTATGAATCAGGGAAATGTTCTATTCCTAATTCTTAATTCCTAGTTCTTAATTCATCTTATGTCTAAAAATTATTACGAGATTTTAGGAGTTGGTAAATCTGCTTCGGCCGATGAAATTAAGCGTGCTTTTAGAAAGAAGGCGCATGAGTTTCATCCTGATAAGGGTGGAGGTAATGCGGAAAAATTTAAGGAAGTGAATGAAGCTTACCAAGTCTTGGGTGATGAAACTAAAAAGAAAAATTATGATACCTATGGTACGGCCGAAGGCCCCATGGGTGGTTTTTCCGGTGGAGGTGGCAGTTATGGCGGAGGTAATCCTTTTGGCGGCTTTGACTTCAGCGGGTTTTCTAACCAAGGTGGTATGGAGTTTGATTTAGGTGATATTTTTGGTGATTTATTTGGTGGTGGAAATCGAAGCCAGTCTGCCAGTCGAAGAAATAAAGGGATAGATTTAGAAATGCAAATGCAAATTAGCTTTGAAGAAGCCGTGTTTGGGGTAGAAAAAACTGTGAGTTTGGAAAAACGTGATGAATGTAAAGATTGTAAAGGCACGGGAGCTGAGTCTGGCACCAAAATTAGTATTTGTAGCAAGTGTCATGGTCAAGGTCAAATTCGAACTCAACGTCGGACAATTTTTGGTAATGTGGCATCTGCAGTGGCTTGTGACAAATGTGAGGGTACGGGTAAAACTCCCGACAGTCCTTGTAAAACTTGTAAAGGCTTGGGCAGTTTTCGGCAAGATAAAAAACTTAGTGTGCAAATTCCAGCTGGGATTGATGATGGTCAGTCAATTCGTGTTTCGGGTGAAGGGGAGGCGGGGTACAGGGGTTCCAAACCGGGGGATTTGTATTTGCGTTTAAGTGTTAAACCGCATAAAGATTTTGTGCGCGACGGCACTAATTTGTATAAAGATTTGCCTATTAGTTTTACGCAAGCAACATTAGGTGCCAAAATTTTAGTAAAAACTTTAGACGGCGATATTGAGCTGAAAATTCCAAGTGGCACGCAAAACGGAGTGCAGTTTAGAATAAAAAATAAAGGCGTGCCCCATATTGAAAATCGAGATCATCGAGGTGATTTGCTCCTTACCGCCAGAGTGATTGTGCCTACCAAATTAAATAAAAATGAAAAAGAATTATTAAAAGCCTTAGCCAAAGAGCGGGGAGAAAGCGTGGAAGTGGATAGTAATTTGTGGGACGAAATTAAGCATTCTTTTAGTTAATCTTGGGGTTCTTAGCATGGAATTTTTTTTCCTCTAAAAAAGGAATTGTGGTATAATGGTTAAAGTAATGTGTTGGATAAGCTAAGAAGTAGGGTTGTCGTGAAATAAAAAACAAAAATGGATATTTCTACTCTTTCTCAAACTAAAGATTTAGTCCAGACTTTTAACTGGAATACGCCTTCTTGGGATTTGTTTGTGTTTTTATTTTGGGCGTCGGCGAGCGTCTTTTATGCTTTTTCTGCCGGTCGGGGTCGCATTATAAATATTTTGATTTCCGTATATATGGCGAAATTATTGACTTTGGAAGCGCCTTTTTTAAGTGATGCCATAGAAGGCAGTTTGCCCAGCAATTTATTTGCCGTCCAGCAATTAGTGGTGTTTGTGTTGTTGTTTGTTATCCTGTTTGTCTTACTCGGACGGTATGCGTTTAAAACTTCGGCTGATCATAGAAAAATTACCTCCATACTTTATGGTTTGATTTTTGCCGTTTTACAAATTGGCTTATTGATTAATACGGTATTGACGCTTTTGCCTGTCGGTGTGCAAAATAGTTTTAGCCAGCTTATTCAAAAACTGTTTATTTATAGTCCTGCCAGTTTTGTGTGGTTGATATTGCCTTTGGTTTATTTAGTCTTATTGGGCAGGCATTTAAGCCACCACGATGAATTTTAATTTTTTAGCCTTTAGCGGGTAGCGGTTAGTAAGTAGCTAATTTTTACTCCAACGTGAAAAAATTCCTGTGGATATTATTCGGGAGTTTTTTTGTTGTAAACAGAGTTCTCCAAATTCGATTTTACCACCCTTGTCTTTGATGGCATCTTCTAATAAATTATTTATCGCAATTGCCGAGGAATTGGTGGCGTAGCCGTTGATGAGAAGAAATTGGGCATGGTCAGACAGTAAGTTCACACAAGTTTCTAAAAGTTCAGGTAAATTTTGGTTAAATTTCCAGGTTTTTCCCGTCGGAGAATGACCAAAAGCTGGCGGATCCATAATGATTCCGTCATATTTAACTCCGCGTTTTAATTCGCGTTGGGTAAATTTTACGCAATCGTCCAAGATCCAACGGATGGCGTCTTTGGGTAAATGATTTAGTTTGGCATTTTCATTGGCCCAAGTAATGGCGGGTTTGCTGGCATCTACATGCGTAACTTGACAGCCTAGTTTAGCTAAAACCATAGTGGCTCCACCGGTGTAGGCAAACAGATTTAAGATTTTAGGTTTTTCATTTTGATTTTTGATTTTTGATGTTTCTATTTTTTCTATCATCCACTCCCATTGTCCGGCTTGTTCGGCAAACAGTCCGGTGTGTTTAAATGGAGAGAGTTTGAGTAAAAATTGGACTTCCTCACTTTCCTCTCCCTTGAGGGGAGAGGCTAGGTGAGGGTGATAGAATTTTACAATCCAAGGGTTAGGTACTGGTCTTTTGATTTCCCATTGTCCCTTGCTTTCTTCATTGCCGGATTTAAAAATCGCCCAAGCCTTATCCCACTCGCTTTGGGGTAATTGCGGTTGCCAAATAATTTGGGGGTCGGGTCTGGTTAAAATCACTTCACCCCACTGTTCCAGTCGGTAACCGTTGCCACTATCTAAGAGTTTAAAGTCCCAATTTTGTGTAAAAGTTTGGAGTTCCAAATTGTGCATTTATTTGGCAGTTATATCAATTAAAGAAAAATTTTCTAATGTGCCATTGATTTTTAGCACCACTTGGGTGTTTAAAAGTTTACTGTAATCTCGGCCGGTAAATAAATAAATTTTTTCTTTGGCAGTTTCTAACATTAAATTACCGCGTTGAGTATTGTCGCTGAGTTTTAATAAACCACTAATGTTTTGGGAAGTTGGAGTGGAAGGCTTGAGGCTCTCATTAGTAGGAGTTAAATCAGAGTTGACTGGCGATTTGGAATTTTGATTTTTAATTAACCATCCGGCTATTACAATAACTAATATCCCGACCAGTAAGAAAATATGTTTTTTGAGAAAAGTTTTCATAAAATGATTTTTTGTTAATTAAGGGTAGTTTACTTTTTAATGGTTAAAAAGTCAAAATATGGTATAATCATTTTATGAGTCACGGAGCTATTACTAATAGTATCAGAGCTTATTTAAGCCATCGGCCCAAGTGGTATGCCTTTATTGCCGGCAGTGGCATAATTATTTTTTGGCGGGGGATTTGGCATTCGGCCGATACTTTACATACTTATTTTGATTCGGTAGCCAGAGGTTCCAGTATAAATTTAACCGCCTATCAATGGTGGGACGGTCCTTTGTCTTTGCTGGTGGGGTTTGTGGTTTTAAATTTTACCGGCACCTTTATTTCCAGTTTTATTGGGAATGAAATTATTTTAGCTGGCCTGAGAGGTGAAAAACAGTTAGCGAGAAAGACTGAAGCAGAAGTCAAAACCGAAGTTGGCGCGATTGCCGAAATTAAAGAAGAATTATTTTTACTCTCTACTAAACTGGAAGAATTAGAAAATAAACTAAAAAATCATAAGCAATAAAAAATTTATGTTAGGCTAGAATTTTTTGGTATCGCTTTATAGCTAAGGTTTAAACTTATTTAGCGGTTCATCTGACAAAATGGAGATTTTTGCAAACAGTGCTAGGTATAATAAAATAACTTGGTAGAAAAAAAGTGGAAAACAACAATCAACAAAATTTAGAGCCCCAGCAACCGCCGATTAACCCAATACTGCCAGTAGCGGTAAAAAAATTAAGCAATAAAATTATTGTGGTAATTATATTGGCAATGGTTGCAGGCATTGTTAGTTGGATAGCTTTGAGTCAAAAAGGTAATTCAGGCAATATTTTATCTGATGCAAAAAAAACTAGCAAAAAATCTTTAATTCCAACTACTCCACTAAAGCCATATTCAAACAATATGGCCTTTTGCGATACAGAAACAATATCCATGGAACAAATAAATAATCATCAAACTATCGGTTTGGTGTATGTCAAGCCGGTGATAATTACTGCAACTGAGCCAAGTAAAATAGAAGTTAGTGCAGAAGTAGGTGATAGTGCAACTTTGCTTCCTGATAGTGTTGAGCTTTTGCGTTTTGATGATAAAGAAAAGGTCATTGGAAGTTACGGAAAGATGCAACTTGTAAAAGATAAGAAAGATATAAGTCGGAGTGAAAATATATACAATATTAATATTACCTTAAATGAACCAATTCCAGAAAAACCAGACCCCTATTTTGGCAAAGTAAGCATGGTAATATTAGGAGTTACTGCTGAATACCAAGGAATAAACTGTAAGCCTAAAGAATATATTAGACCCGGTGGTCATGGGGTTTATTTTATAATGGTATATCCTCCTGGTCTAACTGCTCAGGAGACAATTTTGAAAATGGCTGATTATTTAGATGAAGGTAATTTTGCGGAAGCTCAAAAATTATTACCCGATAAACCAAGATTTAGACATAATTTTGATGGGCTATCAAAAGGTGATAAAAATATAACTGAATTTACAAAAATTTTACGAACAGCTAAATTTAAAGAAGGTGATGAAGAGAGGCAAGTTTTTACGATTCACTTTAACCAAGGGCTGATAGGAGATTGGAGTATAACGCTTTGGAGAAATCCCAATGGCTGGAATTTTGAAGATGATTTTCCAGGTCTCTCACCTTATGATACCCGTGAAAAACCAACTACAGGCTATATGAATAATAGCGCTAAAAATCCAGGGGTGTTTGGTAGTTGTGATATGGATGATGTAAAGTGTGTTGCCAAGTTAGCCTTTGAAAAGAAAGATCCTGAGCTATGCGCTAAAATGGGTTCAAGCGGTTATTTAGACACTTATTGTTATATGAAAATTGCGCCAATGTTTGGCGATACTAGTCTTTGTAAAAAGGTTGATGAATTTTATAAGCCACAATGCATTCAAGGAATTGCTAGCAAACATCAAGACCCCACAATTTGTGAGCAAGTGACTGATTTATTCTATAGGAAGTCTTGTTACGAATTTGCCTATAATTATATGGGAGAGCAAACTGGAAATATTGAATATTGTAAAAAAGCGGGTGAAAAATCAACCACTAGTAGATGTTATAATTCGGTAGCTATTAAAAATAATAATATAAAATTGTGCGATTATATCAATACTCAGTCAGTGGGTTTGTGCTATGTTGATTATGCTGTGGCAAAAAAGGATTGTTCTCTATTGCCAAATAGTGTGACTTTGGAAATGAAAAAGGGGTGTCAAGATAGATTAGATCACCCGGAATTGTATACAATACCAAATGAGGAGTGAAAAAATACTCAAATTTGTTTAGCAAAGACTTCGAATTAATAGTAATTAGTAGCTGGGTTTGGGTTTTTTGTTTTCAGGTTCAAACCCATTTGATCCCCACTAAATTAAAAAATCACAAACAATAAAGCCCTCAAAATATTGAGGGCTTTATTGTTTGGTGGGAACGGTGGGGATCGAACCCACGACAAACGGCTTAAAAGGCCGCTGCTCTACCGACTGAGCTACGTTCCC
>CAZFXC010000004.1:0-11538 GCA_964522815.1 uncultured Candidatus Saccharibacteria bacterium | reverse complement strand
GAGCTACGTTCCCAATATATAGAAATCTTTGTTATTTTACACTACTTGTTGCCTTTTATCAAGGCTGGTTTATCCACTTTAAGATTGAAGATAACCATGTTAGAATTTAACAAAATCAGAATAGATTAAAAAATATTTATGCAAAATCAAAATCAAAAAGGTTTTACCCCCACACCAAATTTTGGTGTGAGCCTGCAAAGCAGGCGGGGGTTTACCCTCATAGAGCTTTTAGTGGTTATATCCATTATTGGACTTTTGGCTTCGGTGGCTTTGATTGCTTTAGTTTCCGTAAGACAAAAATCTAGGAACGCCAAACGAGTAGCTGATATGGTGCAAATGCTGAATGCTTTGGAATTATTTAAGGCACAATATTCTGGCTACCCTGTTGACATCACCCCCCAAGATGGCATACCCGATGGTTTATCACCCAAATTTGCTTCTACAATCCCTAGAGCTCCAACACCGGCTGACTCTGTAGTTTGCGAAGCGAATTTTAGCCCGTGTGGAGGCGCAGGCGAGCCAGCTTGTGTAATTGCCAACACTTATTATTATGTGCCCAAAGGAACTTGTGAAATTAGTAATGGCGTTATGGTTTGTCCGGATTTTGAATACTATTTTTGTCTAAGTGATAAGACTGGAAACTTTTTGCCCGGGATTAGAGTATTAAGCCCCAAGGGGATAAGGTAGCTAATAGCAATCAGCAGTCAGTAATTAGCTAATTATAGGTAAGTATAGACTAATCAAATACCAAGAAGTCCTCTTCTGCAAAGCGGAGGATTTTTGTTATAATAATACAGAAATGAACAAAGATTTAAATCTACTTATTGACAGCGTTTTAGGTCGGGCCAACTCTTTGGGAAGTATATACAAGGAGTATGGTAATTACAGTCTTTATGAGTATGTAAATTTATGGCAAGTTAAAAACAATGCTTTTCCCAATGAATTTATTTTTTCTTTAACTGATTTAATTAATGAATATTACCCTGTGGAGTGCGGTGAGATTATTGGGCAGTTGAAACAGGTTCCACTGGTTTCAACCATTGATCATTATGGCATTTTAAATCATCCATTTTTTATTAATGCTAATTTGGTTTATAGTTTAAGAAAAGAATTAAAATATTTAATCAATTTTCCTACTGCTGGAGTTTCTTTAAATAATTCTTCTTGGCCGGGTAGTTTAATTAGATTTTGTCCGAACCATCAAGCTCGTTGGTCTTTTTTCCCCGATAAAGCTAAACATTTACCGGTTTTGTCAGCACCGGCTATTACCCCTGATAATAAAATTTTGGAAACGCTTCCTGAAGAGATTCGGCAAGCTTTGCAAGGCAATAACAGTTTAAAGGAATATAATTATTTAAAACAAGCTTCACTGGCAAGCACTGGGCTCTGGCACTTAATTTTTCCTCAGGCATCTAAAGTGATTTACATTCCGCTGGAAAAATTGGTAAATAAGTTGTTGGTGGATGTAATTATTCCCAATCAGTCGCACCCGTTACATGTTTTATGTTTTTCGCTTGAGGGTTGGCAGTTATTGGAAAAATACTTTTGGGAGGTTAAAGGTGCGTTTGGCAAAAATTTTGGCAGTTTTTTGTTTTGGGGTATCAATGCCAAAGGTGAGCGAGTAAGCTTGACAAGAGCGAAGCACAATTTAGTCGGTGAGAATTTCCAAGGGGAATTGAGTCCGGAAAAATTTCTGGATTTAATTAATACTTCCAGTTTATACCCCACTTCTTTAGTTTGTTTTATCGTGTTAATGTATTACAACTTGACTTTGCTGGGTGGATTTAATCAGGTGAATTGGCTCACCATTATCAAAGGCAAATTAATTGAGTTATGGCATGAGCTAGGTTATCTGGATTTAATTCAGCAATTGAGTGATTTACCCACGGAAAATTTTGCCGAAGGCAATTTATCTTTTTTATCTCAAGGAGAAATTATTTACAAACCTTCGGCCATTGATATCCTGTTAAGTCAATCAAATAATTTATATAATAAGTATGTAGCTTTAGCAAAAAACATGACAGTGGCAGAAAGCATTCAAACACTCTTACCAGAAATTTATAAAATTACTGTACCCAAAGCCGATAGGCAAAAAAGATTAGAGCAATGGTCGGATTTAGATATAATTCAGGAAATTGGTTTACAGAAAAAAATAAAGGTAGAGCTTGATTTTTAAGAGTAAATGTGTTAAAATTACTAAGCGTTTTTTAAAAATTAAGAAAAATAATTGCTATGAGTTTTTTAATACGAATTAAAGATTGGTTTACAAAAAAGCGATTGATTTGGACACTTATCGTATTGGTAATTGGTGTTCCGATTTTTGTAAAAATTCTGAAAGGCGATAATCCAGCGGATAAAATTCAAACTGTCAAAGTAGAAAAGCAAGATATAAAATCAACCGTATTGGCAACCGGACAGGTAGTGTCGGAGACGGATTTGAATTTAAGTTTTAAAACCAGTGGTATTGTTGAACAAGTGTTGGTAAAAGAAGGGGAGAAAGTCAAGCCAGGGCAGATTCTCGCGAGACTTTCGCAAAGAGATCAATTAGCCACTTTAACTTCAGCCCGAGGAGCATTAGCGCAGGCTCAGGCAAATTATAATAAAGTTTTAGCTGGGGCATCCAATGAAGATATTACCGCCATGCAAGTGGCTTTGGAAAATGCCAAAGTGAGTTTAATAAATACCAAAAAACAACAAGAAACTGTGGTAAGTAATGCTTATAGCACCTTGTTAAATACCCCTTTTCAAGCTTTAGCTTCTACGGCTAATGTGGGTTCGGCCAGTGTGACAATTTCCGGAACTTTTATTGGCACTGAGCAAGGCGTATATAAAATTAGTGTTTATAACACCGGGTCGGAACAAAAATTTCAAATTAGTGGTTTAGAAAATGGTGATGGTTTGGTTAAAACGATTCCGGTGCCGTTAGGGACCAAAGGTCTATACATTCAATTCTCCGGGACGGTTTATAGCGGTGATGTTTGGACAATAAACATTCCCAATACTTTATCTTCTAGCTATGTGACTAATTACAATGCTTACCAATCGGCGGTGAAAGCTAAAGATTTGGCAATTTCTACTGCGGAAAGTGTAGTTGCCTCGGCTCAGGCTAATTTAGATTTAAAAAAGGCAGCAGCCAGACCAGCGGATTTGCAAGTAGCCGAAGCGAGTATTTTATCGGCTCAGGGGCAAGTGCAGTCTGCGTTGGCCAGTTTGGAAAATCAAATAATTAGCGCTCCATCTGGTGGAACAATTACAAATGTGGATATTAAAATCGGGGAATTGGCCACGGCTTTAAAAACCGTAATCGTTTTACAAGATGTGAATAGTTTACATGTGGAGGCTAATGTCAGT
Organism: uncultured Candidatus Saccharibacteria bacterium; assembly: GCA_964522815.1. Lineage (GTDB taxonomy): Bacteria > Patescibacteriota > Doudnabacteria > UBA920 > UBA920 > JBBTRN01. The sequence continues at coordinate 8,187 of CAZFXC010000004.1, read as the reverse complement.
GAATCGAGTATCGCTAATTTAAAGGTGGGGCAAAAAGTTAATTTAACTTTTGACGCCTTAGGTTTAGACCGAGTTTTTACCGGGGAAATTCAAACTATTAATCCGGGAGCGACAGTGGTTTCTGGCATAACTAATTATAAGATTACCGCTGGGTTTAATGAACAAACCGAAGCTATTAAACCCGGCATGACTGCCAATATTATTGTATTAATTAGTGAACAAGCTCAAGCTGTAGCTGTGCCACAGAGAGCAATTGTAAAAGAAGCCGGAAAAAATTATGTTAGGGTGATTACTGACACTAAAACTAAAAGTTTTAAATTGGTGGAAGTGGGTTTAGGTATGCCGGCGGATGGTGGTTTGGTAGAAGTGGTCTCTGGACTTCAAGTGGGGGATGAAATTGTTACCGTTATTAAAGACAAATAATTTTTTAATCCTTTGTTAAAAGATAATCAACCAAAATCTATCTCCAGTTTTTTTGCTCTTCAGGCAAGAGTGGAACAATTTTTAAATTGGCTTACTTCCATTAAAGTTGGTGTTTTTTTGGCTTTAAGGCAAATTAAAAGAACGAGTAAGTGGACTACGGGTTTAATTGTGTTTATTATGATGCTGGCCTTCTTAAATTTGGTGGTAGTTTCGGGTTTGTTGGTGGGGTTAATTACCGGTTCCTTTAAACAATTTAGGGAAAATTATTCCGGGGAAGTTATCATTACGGCTTCAGCTGGTCGAGATTATATCGAAAATTCCCCTGGTTTATTGGCATACATCGCCAATCATCCCCAAGTTACAGCTTATTCTCCGAGGTATGGTCTTAGTGCACAAATTTTAGGCACTTTAACTGAAAATCCTAAGCCCAAAGAACGGGCCAATAAGATTGGAGCCCGTTTGGTTGGGCTCGATCCGGCCAAAGAAGAAGTTTTAACCGGGTTTTCCAGATTTATTATTAAAGGTGAAAATTTAAGAGTCGGGGATTCCGGCTATATTTTGCTCGGCTCCAATTTACTCAAAGAATACTCTTCGTTTGCCGATGCTAACATTCCCGGTTTGGATTTATTAAAAGGCTTGGATGTGGGTTCTAAAGTTAGAGCCTCAGTGACCAGTTCAAGTGGTGAAATAATTTCTAGGGACTTTATTGTGAAAGGCATTTTAAAAAGTAAAGTTGATGAAATTTCCGCCAGATTTTTTGTGCTTGATACCGACTTAAAAACTTTAATGCAAAATAATAAAGAGCAAGTACAGGAAATTGCCATTCGGACTGATTATGCTTTTGCGCCGGAACTTGTTGCCGAATTAAAAACTTATATGGGTAACTATTCTGCTCGCATTCAAACCACGGATGAAGCTATTCCCTCTTTTTTAAGAAATATTGAGACTACGTTTAAAGTTTTAGGCAATGCTCTGTCTTCGATTGCTTTAATTGTTGCTTCCATTACCGTATTTATTGTAATTTTTATTAATGCGGTTACCAAACGGAAATTTATTGGCATTATGAAGGGGATTGGGATTACCCCGACTGCTATACAATTCTCTTATATTTTTCAGGCATTATTTTATGGTTTAATTGGATCAGGGATTGGTTTATTTTTAACTTTTGGGATTTTAAAACCGTTTTTTGATAAAAATCCGATTGATTTTCCCTTTTCCGATGGTATTTTAGTGGTTACGCCCATGGGTGCATTTATTCGGGTGATGATTTTATTAGTTATTACTTTGCTGGCCGGTTATTTACCCGCTAAATTAATTATTCGAAAGAATACCTTGGATGCTATCCTTGGGCGATAATGGTTTATGTTTATTTTTGAAAACTAATCGCTAATCGCTATTTACTAACCGCTAATTTATGATTCGAGCCGAAAAACTTACAAAAATTTTTGGAGCAGGAGAGCTGTCTTTCACTGCACTCAGTGAGGTGGATTTAACTATTTTAGAAAAAGAATTTGTGGCCATCATTGGACCGTCGGGGGCTGGTAAGTCAACTTTGCTATATCAGTTATCGTTATTAGACGATCCGACTTCCGGGGAAATCTATTTAGATAACCTAGCCACCTCTAATTTAAGTCAAAGTGAAAAAACCTTAAAGCGTTTAAATGAATTAGGGTATATTTTTCAAGATTATGCGCTTCTCCCAGAATTAACAGCTTTAGAAAATGTAGCACTGCCTCTGTTAATGCAAGGTTTAAGTCGAGTGGAGGCCAATGACAAAGCTCTAGAGGGTTTAGCTCGGGTGGGCTTGAAAGAGAAGGCAAAAAATTTACCGAGTCAGCTGTCCGGTGGTCAACAACAAAGAGTTTCGATTGCCAGAGCCATTGCTCATAATCCTAAAATAATTTTTGCCGATGAACCGACTGCCAATTTGGACACGAAAACTTCCACGGAAGTTTTAAAAGTGTTTATGGAGCTACACCAGCAGGGACAAACGATTATTATGGTGACTCACGAACAAGAATTCGCTCATGTGGCACAGCGAATCATTGAAATGAAAGACGGTAAAATTTTGTCAGATAAACGTAAATAAACATGCAATCAAAATTTCGCATCGTTATCTTGGGCGCCGGTTTTGGGGGTTTAAATTTGGCTTTAAATTTGGCCAAACAACACCACCCTCAGTTTCAGTTGGAAATTATTTTAATCGATAAGCGACCTTATCATTTATTTATCCCGAATTTATATGCGGTGGCGACAGGAGCGGAGGAATTAGTTAGCGTGCAAGATTTAAAAAAAAGTGTAGCATTAAATTTTAGTGAAATTTTACAAAAGCAACCTATTAGTTTTGAATTGGGCGAAGTTAAAGAGGTGGATGAGAGTCAAAAAATTGTAAAAACTGGCAATAAAGTTATCAGTTACGATTTTTTAGTCTTGGCTATGGGTTCTGAGGCGAGTTTTTTAAACGTGCCGGGTGCCCAACAGGTGGCTTTACCTTTAAAAAATCTTTCCGATGCTTTACGCATTAAAAATGCAGTGGAGTTTGCTTTGGAACTCAAAAGCACGGATAATAATAAACGAAACTTGGTGATTATGGTGGCCGGAGGTGGTTATGCCGGTACAGAAATTGCTTGCGAGTTATCTTCGTTATTGGATTTCTTAGCTTGGAAATATCATGTGCCGAGACAGCAGATTGAAGTTAAAGTGGTGGAGTCCGGAGATATGCTAGTAAAATCCATGGGCGTTAAGAGTAGCAAAGCCGTCGCGCGCAGATTAGAGGAGCTAAAAGTTTCAGTTAAAACTCACAGTCGAATTCAAGCGGTAAGAGAGCATCAGGTAGTTTTGGATAACCAAGAGAGATTGGATTTTGACGTATTAATTTGGACAGTGGGCATTGCCGGAGTAGCCTTACCTCAGGGGTTAAAGGTGAATGTAGATAAAAATGGGAGGGTGATGACTGATAGTTATTTACGGGCTCAAAATAAGCACGATATTTTTGTTATAGGGGATTTGGCTAAAGTGGTTTATAAGGATAGTGAGGTGCCGGCTAGTGCGCAGGATGCCTTACATGAAGCCAAATATTTAAGCCAAGCGATTATGTTATTTGCTCAAAATAAATTGCCAAAAATATACCAGCCTAAAGATCATGGATTTATTTTAGCCATTGGACGTCAACAGGCGATTTTAAATATTTGGCCACTGTGGTGGCAAGGGCGGTTGGCTTATGTAGCTCATGAGATAGCTCAAATTGGTTACTATACTTCGATTATTGGTTGGTGGAAAGCCATAAAGTATTGTTGTTTTACGCATAAGTTATTTGGTAGAAAAGATTAATAAAAAACCGAGTAAGCTACTCGGTTTTTTTGCGTTCAAATTTCTTTTTGGGTTTCGGAGGGTTCGCTTTCCAGTTAATAAAGGCTTCGTCTAGTTGTATTTGACTCTCTGGTTTTACGTTCATGACAAAAGTGCAGTCCGGAAAACGCGTGCAAGCAAAGAAGGGTTTGCCCCGACCCCGGGATTTTTTTTCTACCACATCCCCCGGTTTGTCTTTTCGAGCATCGGTAGCGAGACAATTAGGACATTTATAACCGGTTTTGTTCCAAATTTTACTGATGCCTTTGCATTTAGGATAGTCCACACAACCTAAGAAAAAGCCAAACCTGCCACGCCTGACACCCATTTGCTTTCCGCAAATAGGGCACATTTCACCTTGGGTTTTTGCTTCCAATTCTTTGATTTTAGCTGCTTCTTCCGGCATCGGTTGGGTAATTTTGCTTTCCGGATCCGGACAGGCTAGAAATTTACCGTTTCGGCCATACTTGATTAACATCATTTTTCCGCAGTGGGCGCAAGGAGTGGTGGAAACTTCAATTTGTTTTTCTACGGTTTTTTCTTTTTCAATTAAGTGTTGTTTAAAGGGTCCGTAAAATTCGTTCATAACTTCCACCCACTTAATTTTGCCTTCGGCAATTAAATCCAACTCTTCTTCAATGTGGGAAGTAAAATTTATGTCTACAATTTCCGGAAAATTTTCTACGAGCATATCGTTAACCAGAAAACCTTCTTCGGTGGGCAAGTAGCGTTTGTCTAATTTATTTACATAACCTCGGTCTTGAATCGTGGAAAGGGTCGGAGCATAGGTGGAAGGCCTGCCTACCCCATGGGCTTCTAAGGCTTTAATTAATGTGGCGTCGCTATAGCGAGCCGGGGGTTCAGTAAAATGCTGGAGGGGCAAGAGCTCATGGAGTTTTAATTTTTCATCGACAGATAATTCAGGCAACACCCCTTCGATTTCGTCCTCCGCTTTTTCGTCTGTATCTTCGGTATAGGCGCGAATGAAGCCGTCAAATTTTATGACTTGACCATTGGCGCGGAAGAGAAACGCCCCCGGCTTCGCCACCCCCTCTTTGGCCAAAGAGGGGGGAGGGGGAGTTGCCCTTATATCTACTGCGGTTTGTTCCAAGGTGGCTGGTGCCATTTGGCAAGCAATGGTCCGTTTCCAAATGAGTCCGTAAAGTTTTTTCTGTCCGGCGTCTAGATATTCGGCCAGGTCTTCGGGTTTTCTTAAAACGTCAGTCGGCCGAATGGCTTCGTGCGCTTCCTGCGCGCCTTTGCTTTTGTTCGTAAAGTGTCTGGGTTCAGCTAACGCATATTCTTTCCCAAAATGGTTCACTATCACTTGTTTTATGGCATCTTGGGCGGACTTGGCCAAGTTTAAACTATCAGTTCTCATGTAAGTAATAAGTCCGGTATGACCTTCTTGGCCTAAATTTATGCCTTCATACAATTGCTGGGCAATGACCATGGTTTGCTTAGCTGACATGCCAAATTTGCGGGCTGCTTCTTGCTGGAGGGTGGAAGTGGTAAAGGGAGCCGATGGATTTCGCTTTACTTCTTTTTGGGAAATATCCACCACCTGGTATGTGGCACCTTCTAGGTCTTGAACGATTTTTTTAGCGTCAACTGCTTTATTAATATCCATTTTGCCCACAGATTTTTCATCAATTTTGTGAAGTTTTGCAGTAAAGATTTTCTTATCATCGTCTGGTGATAATTTCGCTTCTATACTCCAGTATTCTTCTTTAACAAATTTTTGGATTTCTCGTTCTCTTTCTACTACTAACCTCACTGCCACCGATTGTACTCGGCCGGCAGAAAGTCCATAACGGATTTTTCTCCACAAAAACGGGGAAAGTTCATAGCCCACTAACCGGTCTAACACTCTTCGGGCTTGCTGGGCCTCTACTCAATTTAAATCTAGATCTCTAGGGTTTTTTAGCGCTTCGTCAATGGCAGTTTTCGTAATTTCGTGAAAAACAATGCGTTTAATGCGTTTGTCTTCCTTACCTTTGGCAATTTCTGCCTCATCTCCGAGTCCCAAAGCCTGCACTAAATGCCAAGAAATAGCCTCGCCTTCGCGGTCTTCATCAGTCGCTAATATAATAGAGGGAGCGGTTTTGGCGTCCTTTTTTAATTCCGCAATAATTTCTTTGGCTTTGGGCGGAATAATATAAGTGGGTTCAAAATCATTTTTGACATCAATAGAGATTTTGCTTTTGGGTAAATCGCGTACATGACCCATACTGGCTTTAACTGTGTATGCCCCGCCTAAAAAACGCGAAATGGTTTTCGCTTTGGTGGGGGACTCAACTACAATTAAAGGTTTGGACATAATTTCAAATCAACCGATATAAACAAATTTGCGAATGTCTACAAATTAAAAGTGATTTATTTGTAGTAATTTGTAGATTTGTTCTTATTTGTAAATTGGAATAAGTAAATACAAAAGTGAGTTTAACCATAAAAAAAATAATTGTCAAACAGTAGGGAAAGAATAGAGAAGTATGAATTAGGGATTATGCATCCTATTTTAAGATTTGTTTTGATACTTCAATTTTCTCTAAAATCTTTTGGGTTTCGGCTTCATTGGCTAAACGGGGCGTGGAAAAGTTTTCAATTACCACAGGTAAGAGTTCTATGCTATCAAGGTGAGCAGGGGTTTTAGTGCCTTGCAGTTCATTTTGATTTTTGATTTTTGAGATTTGAATTTTCAAAGTCAAGCCCTCTTTGGTTTCCTGGCTCCAGTCTTGGTCAAAAATAAAATTACCTAAAGAGTAAAAAATGTATTTGGGTTCGCCACATTTTAATCTCTCTTGCCCCTCAGATGCACTCGGGGCACTCTCTTTAGGAATTGGAGAGGGGCAATTGGGTGCATAGCGCTCTATGGTTTGCACCCAGTGCGGGTGAGCGCCAATTACCATGTCCGCTCCAAAATCAATAGCCGTATGGGCAAAGTCAATTTGGGCTTGGTTCGGTTTTCGGGTGTATTCGGTTCCGGCATGCATGGTAGCCACAATATAATCACAAATAGTTTTTGATGTATTTATAGATAATTTCAAATTTTGGGTATCTTCTATTCTGGCTACGTAATCATTAGAGGTTTTGCCATTGTCATTAACCGAAGCGTAAGACGCGCCCACAAAACAGACTTTTATGCCATTGGTTTCCACCACTGCCGGTTGCCAAGCTTGTGGTAAGTCCAGGCCGGCTCCCACAGTTAAAATATTATTTTGCGTGAGAAGTTGTTTGGTGAACAGTAATCCAGCTAAGCCTTTATCTAAGGCATGGTTATTGGCTAAGTTCAGAATTTTAAATTGATTTTCCATTAAACCAGTGAGGCTGGAAGTGGGCGAGGCAAAAATTAATGAACTGCCCCCAATAATGGGTGTTTCCGCCAAAGGGGTTTCTAAATTGCCAAAATTAAAATCCGTGGAGTTTAACAGTGGGGAGAGCCTGGAAAAAGGCAAAAGCGGATTGTTGGCTTGTTTAATTTTTAGCGCGACTTTGCGTGAGAGCATAATGTCGCCCACGGCCAGAAAGGTGGTTTGCGTTTTTTCTATGGGTTTGTCTTGGGCAAGTGTTTGGCCTTTATTATAAAAAGCCCAAAGTTCACTTTCTGCTACTTGGGATAGTTCTATTTTTTTAGCGTTGGAACGATTAATAGTGTAAGTTTGTTCTTGACGTTGCATTAAGCCTAAAGCGATCGCCAAAGCAAAGAGGAGAGGAAGAATAAATTTTAAATATTTAGAGGGCATAAATTTCAGTTTGAATTTAAAATGGAAAATTATTTAAAATTATAAAATTAAAAATTTGAAATTACCTGCTTATAACATACTGTTGCCCACCCAAGTTGCGGATTTTACCTTTCATTTCTAAAAAGGTTAAGGTGGAAGCCACTTCGCTGGGGCTTAGTTTGGATAATTTGATTATATCATTAATAAAGGTGGGGGTTTTGCTTAAACAAGTTAAGATGGTTTGTTCGGTTGGGTTTGGGGAGAAGAGCTCTTGAGTTTGGAGTTCTTCGGGTAAGGATTTTAAGTTGAGATCTTCTAAAATATCTTCGGCTGAGGTGACCAGCTTGGCGCCCATTTTAATTAAATTATTGGGCCCTTGGCTTTGGCTGGCGTAAATGGGTCCGGGCACAGCATAAATTTGCCGGTTTTGTTCTAAGGCATGATTTGTGGTAATTAAGGAACCGGAGTCTAGACCGCACTCAATTACCAAAGTGCCAACTGACAAACCGGCAATAATTCGGTTGCGCGCAATAAAGTGTTGTTTAAAATTAGGCGTGAAGGGTGGGTATTCGGAAATTAAACAACCTTGGTTTGCTAAAATTTCCTGAGCTAAAAATTGATGTTGTTTTGGGTAAAGCGAGTTCGTGTCCAAGCCTCCGCCCGGCGCCGGAACCACATTGTCCATCACCACTGT
>CAZFXC010000003.1:2260-29501 GCA_964522815.1 uncultured Candidatus Saccharibacteria bacterium | reverse complement strand
ATTTTTTTGTCTTTACTAATTTCAGATAGAATCGCATCTAAGTATGGATTTTCACCTACATTTAAATAAAATTTCTTATTAATTAATTTATAAGACAAACTTGTGGTGAAATTGGTATTGCCGGAGGTAAAAGTATACTTAATATCGGAGCTACTTTGGGGTGCTTGTGAGTTTTCCGTATTGGCGTAGAGATTACCTTCAATCCCAAACACCAAATTTTTTACGGGTATATTGGTTTCAGTTTCGCCCACTGGGGTTTTATTGTCTGTGTAAGAAAATTGAATTTTGCTAGTTAGGGTTTTAGGAATTACTTGATTGGTAAATTTTTGCCAAACTTTATTTGGACTTGCGTATATAAAAGTATAAAAAGCAAAAAATCCGCCAGCTAAAATTAAGAGGATTATTGGTAAAAGGATTATTTTTTTATACCAAGGAATACCGGTAGCTGTGTTTAATTCTTTTAAAGCAGTGGTTGGTACATTGGTTTTACTTACTATACTTACTGAAGTTTCAGTAGGTGTCGTCTTCTGTTTAATTTGCACATCTTCGTCTTTATTTAATGTTGGTTTGTGTTGACTGGCTCTAAAATGTGCAAATGAGTCTTCAACAATATTGGGATCCCAACCGGCTTCGAGTAAATTTCGTTTGATTTCTAATTCACCCAAATTAACATTAATGGCATCGCTTATATATTTTACGACTTCGTTATTCATAGACTGTTGAAAAAATAAATTGTTTTAATAGTTTTTGATTGTTGATTTATCCAATCAGAGTAGTTATTTGGCTGGATAAAAATTTGTTTTAAGTATAACATATTTTCTCCTTTTTCAGAAATTTTCTTATTTTGGATATTAAAAACATGAATGCCTTTTCGGCTAGGTAGTATTAAAACTTGATTAATTTCCGCATTGGATAGAGGATTTTGTAGTTCAAATAACAAATCTTTAATTTGGAGATAACCTAAATCCCCATATATTTCTTTGGAAGAATTGTCCTGACTATATTGTTTAACTAAAGTGTTAAAGTCCCCTTGGTTTTTAAAATCCAATAAGATCTGTTTGGCTTGATTATAGGCATTTGAATTTAAATGTTCTTGGGAATTAAACCAAAATTTATACGTATCTGCTTTGGCTTTAGCCAGACTCGCCGATTTTATAATACCTATTTCGGATGCGGTTGAATTGTCTAAAAAGTCATTATAATTACCCAATTTAGCTTTATAATTTTTCAAAACAATAGTTTGCTTGGCTTCAAAAATTAACTGTTTCAATACTTGGTTTTTGATATCCGGGGTTTGGCTTTTGCTCGGAAGAAGGGATAATCTGCTAAATAGTTCGGAGCTGTAAATTGGCTGATTATTGACTAATGCAATTGGAATTGGAAAATTTCTTAAAGAAAAGTTTCTAAATTTTTCACTACTCGTTAGTCCAAACAAAGTAAATAAGATTAATAAAATTACGACAGCGATAAAAAAACTAACTGTCTTGAAAAATTTTGCAAGTTTTATTGTCATAGTATTATTTTGAATTATTCAAAAAATAACTTAACCATTTTTTAAAATTGGATTGACCGGATTTTGTTTGAGATTCTGGGTTAATTACTGTTTCGTCGACCTGGGAAAAATTGTAAGTTTGTTCGCCGGCTTTCTGCATATTTAATTGTTGTCTGGCAACTATCTCTTTATATGAATCGGAGTTTAAAAAATTAAGAGTTTGTTCTAAGTCAGTATTGGTCTTTTCTAAATCGGAAATTTGCTTTTGTAAAAGTAATTTTTCTTTTTCCACTGATTTTTGTAATCGGTACTGAACTAATTTTTGATAACCTAAAAAAAGAGCCAAAAGTCCTAATAAAAAAATTGTGGATCTTGAATACCAAGAAATTTTTTGCATAAATTACTCCCCATGAGACTGCCATAGAAAATCTTTAAATTTTTCCGGTTGTTTGAGGTTATGAAGAATTAATGGTTGGCTTAAAGAAGCAATTTGAACCACTACACTGCCGATTTTTAATATTGACCTCAGCAATCCTTTAGTTTCCGAACTAATATTATGAATCCGACTAATTGGCGTTTCGAGAACAACTTTATGCAGTAAAGTTTTATAGTTTAAAACAATTAAGCGTTTATTGGTGATGATGTAAATATTTATTAACCACAAAAGATATTTGTTTAACAACCAAAGCAAAACTAAACTTGTCCAAATTATTAATAAATCCAAAAATTTATGGTTTAGCTCATATTTGATTAAAAATTGCCAGGGCAAAAAAATTAAAAGTAGAGCAGAAAAAGTGGGTAAAATTAAAACCGCATTAGCTTGTCTAAAAACTTTCAATAAATTTTCTCCTTCGTGTAAAGTAAATTTTAGCATTAAAAGAATGACTGACCCAAAGTCAATAGAACCATTGAAATAATAATAAAAATCGCCAAAAAATACATCGCTTTATTAATAAATTTTCTGTTGGTAAACATATTATTGTTTTAAAACAGCCAGAAAAGCATCTTGGGGGATTTCTACTCGTCCAATCTGTTTCATTCGTTTTTTGCCTTTTTTTTGTTTATTTAATAATTTCATTTTTCTGGTAACATCACCCCCATATAAATAGCCGGTTACGTCCTTTCTTAAGGCTGAAATTGTTTCTCGGGCAATTACTTTGGCTCCAATGGTTGCTTGAATTGCGATTTCAAATTGGTGTTTGGGAATTAATTGTTTTAATCTTTCAACTAAATCTTTGCCTTCACTGGTGGCGTTATCTTTGTGCATAATTGTAGAAAGAGCATCAACTTTTTCTCCGGCTACCAAAATATCCACTTTAACTAAATCCCCTATTTTTTCGGCTAAAAAGTCGTAATTAAGGCTCGCGTAGCCACTTGATACAGATTTTAATTTATCGTAAAAATCAATAATAATTGAAGCTAAGGGCATTTCAAAAAACATTTCCACACGAGTTTGGCCAATATAATTAATATCTTTGGAAATCGCTCGCCTTTGAGTGGCGATTTCCATGATAGGTCCAATATATTCAGGAGGGGTAACAATCGCTACGTTCATCCATGGCTCAAAAATACTTTCAATAGTGGATGGATCGGGAAATTCAGCTGGATTATGGATAACCATTTGCGTTTGATCGGATTTTAAAATTCGATACGCTACACTGGGAGCAGTTAAAACCAAATCTAAATCGTATTCTCTCGATAGACGTTCTTGCACAATATCCATATGCAGTAGTCCCAAAAAGCCAGTACGAAAACCAAAACCAATAGAAGGGATGTTGATAGGTTCATATTCCACAGCCGCGTCAGAAAGTTTTAATTTTCCCATAGCCTCTCTGAGTAAAGGGTAATCGTCGCCACTGGTTGGAAAGATAGTGGCATACACCATGGGTTTTACTTGTTTATAACCAGCTAGTGGCACAACAGTTTGCCTGCCTTCAAAGAGCGTGACGGTATCGCCCACTCTGGCTTTAGAAACGTCTCTGAGTCCGGTAAGTACATAACCAACTTCTCCGGTTTTAAGTTCAAAATGTTTTTCCATTTTGGGACGAAAATAACCTAATTCTAAACTCTCTGCTTCAGTGGTGCTTCCAAGAGTAAAAATTTTTTCTTTGGGCAAAAGTTGTCCATCAAAAATTCTAACATAAGCTACTACGCCTTTATGCTTATCGTAAATCGAATCAAAAATTAAAGCCCTTAAGGGTTTAGTGGCATCCCCTCTGGGGGCAGGCACTTTCTCAATAATTGCTTTAATAATATTTTCTACTCCTTCTCCGGTCTTGCCTGAAGCATAGAGTAATTCTTCATCTGAAAAACCAAAAGCTGCTTTAATTTCCTCTGCTGTTTTTTTTCTGTCGGAATTAGGTAAGTCAATTTTATTAATAACTGGAATGATTTTTAAATTATGCTCTAGGGCTAAATTGACATTAGCTAAAGTTTGAGCTTCAATGCCTTGGGTGGAATCAACAACTAAAATTGCGCCTTCACAACAGGCCAATGACCTAGAGACTTCATAAGAAAAGTCCACATGCCCAGGCGTGTCGATTAAATTCAGGATGTAGGATTTAGGAGTCGCTGAATTGCTAATCTGATATTCCATGCGAACCGGTTGGAGTTTTATGGTAATACCTCTTTCTCTTTCCAAATCCATTTGGTCGAGTAATTGGTCTTTCATTTCTCGTTTTGATACTGTATGGGTAATCTCCAAAAGCCGATCAGCTAAAGTTGATTTACCATGATCAATATGAGCAATGATACAAAAATTTCTAATTAAGTCTTGCGCCATAAAGTTAACAGTCTGATGTAATAGTCGACTTGCTTAATTTTAATTTGGTATCCAAACAGTAAATATATAACTATTCCCATGAAACTAGCAAACCCCGCTTGGACCAATAAACCAATACCTGTTCTCGTATTGACAAAAGGTTCAATAAAGTACAAACAAAAATAAATAGCCAAGCCTGATATAAACGTAGCTAATAAAATTTTAAGAGTACTCATTAATACGTTAAAATTAAACTGTTTTAAGCTAGGCATGTCAATCTTTTTTTGCAAAAAAGCATTGAGGGTTATATACAACAGTATAACACTAACCATGCTTGATATACTAAACCCTAAAGCAATTCCCCAAACTCCATAGAGTTTGCCAAAAAAATAGGCGCCTAACGCGTTTAAGACCATAACCAGTGAATTGATCATAACCGGAATGATTGTGTTTTGTCTTGCATAAAAACATCTGCTAAGAAGTGGAGAAATCGCTTGGCTGAATAACGAAAGGCTAAAAACACCTAGTGTTTGAAAAGTTAAAATTGTATTTTCCCAAGTAAAATTGCCTGTGCCATATACCAGTCTCACAATATGGGCTCTTAATAAAAGAAATAAAACAGTAACGGGTAAAATGAAAAACAGGATTTGCACAATACTGTCCCCCAACGCCTTTAAAAATTGATTTTCGTCATGTTTGGCGTATGCTTCGCTGAGTAATGGAAAACTAGCCAGAGCAATGGAAATGCCAAAAATTCCCACTGGCACTGCTTGTAAATTGTTAGCCAAGTTCAAAACTGCAATGGAACCAGAAGCTAACAGTGAGCCAACCATTGATCCAATCAGTAGGCTGATTTGTGAATTATCCAAACCTAATATTTTTGGAATAAATAATTTGGTAATTTTTAAAAAAGCTTTATCGTTAAAATTTATAATGGGTAACCAAGTAAAACCGGATTTAACGACTGCCGGAATTTGAATTAGTAAGTGCATTACAGCGCCCAATATGACACCCAGACCCACACCATATATCCCAAATTTAGGATAGAAAATGAACAGACCCACAATTATGCCCAAGTTATACAAAATGGGAGCCAATCCAACTGCAATAAATTTTTTTTGCGCATTTAAAATACTGGAAAATACATTGGAGATGGTAAAAATTATTGGTGATAATAAAAATAACCTGGTTAAATTTATGGTTACATGTAATTTTTCTTCTGTAAAACCAGGGACTAAAGCTTTGGTAATAAATTTTGAAAAAAGAAAAGCCAGCAAACAGGTGACACTTACCAAAATTATACTGGCGTTTAAAACCGTGTTAGCGGTTTTATTGGCTTGAATTTTGTCTTTAACAATTAGTTCGCTAAATATTGGAATAAAGGCAATAGAAAGCGTGCCTAAAATTAATAAATTATAAATGAAATCAGGGATTCTAAAGGCAGCATAGTAAGCATCGAGTGTATCCCCTGCTCCAAAACCACTGGCAAACATTCGGTCGCGAATCAGTCCGGTAAGTCTGGACAGTATTGTGAAAACGCCAATAATAATGGCAGCTTTGTTAATTGAAAAATTTTTTTCTAATGCTTTGAATTTATTTATCATTGTCCTTTAAGAGGATACCAAAAATTAAATCCTTATTCAATACAGTATTATAGCTAAGTATGTTATCTTCTATGAGCGGGTTTGTTAAATTATGCCAGAGAACTTGTTTATTCTCATAAACAAGTTTATGCGTTACGGTTTGGTTAGTGGTGCCGGGTTGTTTTTGAAAAATTATACTATAGGCATTCAATGCACTTAATTTAAAGGGTAATTCGTAGGTCAATTTAACACTGCTCTCGCTCCCCGGTTTGACTTCTATCCAGTTAGCAAAAAAAGTTTTATCCGCTTCCTCTCCAATGGTAGTGCCGGTCGTTACATCACGCAATAATTTTTTTTCCCAAGTTTTGACGTCTTCGTCAGGTTTATATTCATTTAAACTTAACTTTGGTAGGTCAAGATTTTTAAAACCCACCGCCTCAATAAATTTACTACCTTTTGGAACCAAAATTCTGGCATACACTAAGCTAGTCGTATCTTTGCCTTCGGGTAAGGTATTGATTCGCTTAATGGTAAGCGTATTGGTAATTTTGCCTTGGGGAGAAAAGTTACTCACCAAATCCAAGCCTTGATTAATAAATAAATCGGTTTTTGAACCATTTAGGTTGCTAATATTTACAAAAAGAAAGTCCTTACTATTGTTATGAATTTTGCCTGACCAATTAAAATCATTGAATATTTTTTGGGTTTTGGGATTTTTTGCAAAGGCTAAAATTTGTTTAGCTTGCAAATTTTCAAACAAAATTTTGGGAAGTTGAGTTTTTTGGTCGCCGGGTAACTGTTCGATTTCATAAAATAATTTGTCCATTAATGTGGAAAGTATTTGCTTCGGTTCATTTTTGACAGCCAATAAATTTTGTTGAGTCAGAAATTGTAATTGCTCAACTAAATTTTCCGAATTGAGTTCTAAGCCGGTTTCTAATTTAATTGGTCCCACCAAAGCAATTAAATCGGAAATAATTTTGGGGGTTATCGCAATAATAAAATCGGGTGTTTCTCCACCCTCCTTTTCAAAAAATTCCGTGATTTTTTTAGCGCTCTGCTCAAAGTCAACAAACCAGTTAGCATCCCTTAAATACCAGCGATCATTTACTGCCAATAGTGGCTCCGGCGGGGTAATTTTTTCAATTAATTGACCATCTAAGTCATATATACTCGTAAGCTGAATCTTTTCAATACTTCCTCGATTTATATGGAAATTTGCGAATGAGCCGATAAAGCCTCCGGTTGGTCTGAGTTCATTTTGGTTTTGTAAGAGGATTAAGTAATTGTTTCTGCCTTCCAATAATTGGTCACCTAATTGGGCAAATTGATTGATTGGTCCTATTTTAATTATTGATTGATCTAAAATTTTAGCTAAGGATTGTAGCTTTGCTACATAGCCAGGTTCCAGACCGCTCCACTTATTATGATTAATGATTTGATTAATTTGCACCAAATTATCTTCTAAAGCCAGTAGTTCTGATTGTAGAAATTTAATATTTTCTATGCCTGAAACGCCATAACTTTTAAAAGTAAGTTTACTGAATAATTCTTTAAGATTAATTATTTTTTTACCACTATCGGTTAGCAGTAAACCGAGTTTGGATAGTTTTTTTAGATTTTTTGAATCAGCAGTCAATCTGGACAAGTTTAGGGTCGTATTGGCAATGGAGTTATTAATTTGATCGATCTCATTTAAAGTTTCCTCAATGGTTTGGAGATCGGTTGAGAGTTGATTGAAATTTAAAGCCTTGTCTTTTTGGGAAAATTGGGTGGTAACCACAGCCACCTTCTTAAGAATTTGCTCCTTTAAATTATTGGCAATGGCTGAAATCCTAACCACTTGAAAGATTGCCCAGCAAACTATCACCAGTAAAAAAAAATTCAGCAAATTAATTCGCTTTAATGAGTTTAAATTTAGTTTATGCCGAAAGAAACTATTAAGCCAATTGACATTTTTTACAATTGGCTGTTTTATTGAAATTAAAGTAGTTGTTTTTTTTCTAAACTTTATCCACATACTGATTATGAACTTTGTTTGCTAATATTGGCAATAATACCACAAGCCGTTAATAAAACTACCAGAGCTGAGCTCCCATAGCTAAAAAAAGGTAATGGCACTCCGGTTAAAGGAATTAAACCGGTTAGGGCAGAAATGTTAATAATGGCTTGGAGACCAATCCAAGAAATTATTCCCAGTGTCAATAACTGGCCAAATTTGTCTTTGGCCAGTTTAGCAATGGTTAAACCCCGAAAAATAAAAAAGATAAAAGCTAAGAGTATAACCAGAGTTCTAAAAAAACCCAATTCTTCCGCGGTAATCGCAAAAATTGAATCATTCATTGGTTCGGGTAAATAATTATATTTTTGTCTGGAGAGTCCATAACCATAGCCCCAAGCCCCACCGGCACCTATCCCCAGTAATGATTGATTAATCTGATAACTGGCGCCTAATTTATCGTGATTGGAGTCTAAAAAGCTTAATAGTCGATTATATCGATACGGCTCCAATTTAATTAGAGCTATTGATAACAATAAACCGCATAGACCTAAAATTATAAAGTGCTTGAGCTTTAAGCCAGAGGCAAACAACATAATTATTGAGGTTAAAACTAAAATACTCATTGTGCCAAAATCCGGCTGAATTAGTATTAACCAGGCATAAATTAGAACCAAAATTATTGGTGGTAAAATTCCGCTTAAAAACGGTAAATTTTTTAAAGAAAATTTATGGGCATAGCTAGCTAAATAAATAATAATTGCCAATTTTGCGTATTCCGAAGGTTGAAAAAAAATCGGACCAAAATGGATCCATCTATCGGCGCCATTGGCAGAAAAACCTATCCCGGGGATTTTGACCGCGATTAATAAAAGTAATGAAGACAATAATATTAGGGGCAAAAATTTTTGCCATTTATGATAATCAAGTTTGGAGAAAATAATAAAACCGATTATTCCGGCTAAAAGCCCATACAAGATTTGGTGAATAATGTAGTAAGTGGTGTAGCCAAAATTTTCAAAAGCTTTTACAGTTGAGGCGGAATATAAAGAAATTAAACCTAAAACCATAAGGCTAATTAAGGCAAAGACAAACACCAAATCTATTTTTTGACTTTTTTTATGCATGAGCTACAAAATACTTAAATTGTTCACCCCGATCTTTATAATTTTTAAACATTCCAAAACTGGCGCAGGCCGGTGAGAGTAAAACCACATCTCCGGGTTGGGCCACTAAATGGATTTGTTCGAAAATTTGTTTCATATTAGTTGCTGAAGTGTAAATCGGAATATCGGTTCTGGAAATAACTTGTTGAATTTTTTTTGCTTCTTCGCCAATTAAAATTACCGCTTTTAAATTTGGAGTAGTGTTTATGGTTTTGCCCAGCTCTGTAAAGTTGGAATTTTTAGAGGAACCACCTAAAATGACAATTAAAGGTTCAAAAAAGGAGCTGATGGCACCAATAGCGGTTTCGGGTGTTGTAGAAAATGAATCATTAAAGTATTGAATTCCGCCTTGATTTGCCACAAACTCTAGTCTATGTTCCAATCCTTTAAAATTGGTTAGTGCATGATTTATTGCCTCAAATTCAACCTTCAAAATCCTTGCAACTAAAATGGATGCGCAAATATTCTCCAAATTATGCTTACCTCTCAGTGGAAAATGTTTGATAGCAAATCTAAAATTTGATTCCGTGGTAATAATTGCATCTGTTTCTAAATAGCAACCATCAACAACTGGTTTTTGTCTGCTAAAAAATTTGTGTTTGCCTGAACTCAACTTTCCAATTTTTACTGAGTTTTCATAATCTGCGTTTATAACTGCAAAATCTTGCTCGGTTTGAAAACGAGTAAGATTCGCTTTGGCAGTCTGGTATTCGTTTAAATCTTTATGATAATCCAGATGTTCGCTGGTAACCATTAAAACTACAGCAATATGTGGACTTTTGTCTAAATCTTGGAGTTGAAAACTAGACAATTCATATACAACATAAGCTGATGGGGTTAATTCGTCTAAAATTTCCAAAGGTTGAGTTTGCCCAATATTGCCAGTTAAATAAACAGTATGCGTTGTTTGGGTTTTTAGAATGTGGTAAATCAGTGAGGTGGTTGTCCCTTTACCTTTGGTGCCTGTAATGCCGATAATTTTACTGGGACAATGGTCAAAAAACCATTTAGTTTGACTGGTGATAATGCAAGTTTTAGGAACGTGTTGTTTGAGTTTTAAAATTGGAATTCCTGGGCTTCTAAAGATAATGTCAAAAGTGCCCAGTTCTAAAAAAGCATCCGGACCGAAAATAAAATTTATTTTTAGGCTTTTGATTGCCAATTGTTCTTCTGCTGACCATTTCTCCCAAGGTAACTCGTCGACTAAAACCGGTGTTAACTTATGCTTGAGTAAGTATTTAACAATTGCTTTGCCTTCCATGCCGTAGCCTACAACCGCAATTTGTTTATTGTTTAAATCTGATAAAGTCATTTTCTTAAAACTTTTCCTTTAAGCACCGGAGAAATTTTGTTGTCTTCCATGGCAATATGGCCATTAACAATTACGTATTTAATTCCCTCATTGGATTGAAAAGGATTAACATAATTGGCTTTGGCCTTAAAACTTTCCGAATCAAATATAACCAAATCCGCATAATTATTTACTTGAATTTCCCCCCGGTGCTTAATGCCCGCTTTTTTGGCCGGGAGTGAGGTTAACTTTTTAATGCCAACTTCCAAAGGAAGTTTAGCTTCTTTCATCAACTCTAAAAATTTTATTGTGGTGCCAAAACAACGCGGATGGACTAGCTTCTCGTGGTTATTTAAACCAAATCCTGCACCATCGGTTCCAATTAAACTTAAAGGATGGAATAATAGTTGTCTTACCTGCTCCATATTAAGATTATTTTCAAAAACTAGGACTTCACTTCCTCCGTGCTGAATCAAATAAATTATGGCTTGTTCAGAAGAACATTCCATATTTTTAGCAATTTGACCCACCTTCTTACCCGTTGCCGATAAAGGATTGCCTGTGGAAGCTACAATTAGTTCGGGTAATTTAATACCTAAGCCGTTTAAGTAGATTAATATCTTCTTTTTTTGAATGGGATCATTTAAATTTTGAATCAAATTTTTTCTTCCACCTTCAATGGACCATTTAGGTAAATAAGAGTAAAGCGGTTGCCAAACTGTATCGTAGGGATACACATCGAAATGAATATTAGCTCCCCTATGGAAAGCAGTTTCTAAATCAGAGATAACATCGTTAAATTTTTTCCAATTATTTTTCCCCTTAACTTTTAAATGAGAAATTTTTAAATTTACTTCAGCATTTTTGGCAATATCAATTACTTCTTCTATGCT
The DNA here is from genome assembly GCA_964522815.1 of uncultured Candidatus Saccharibacteria bacterium. Classification (GTDB taxonomy): domain Bacteria; phylum Patescibacteriota; class Doudnabacteria; order UBA920; family UBA920; genus JBBTRN01. The sequence continues at coordinate 18,316 of CAZFXC010000003.1, read as the reverse complement.
TTCTAAAATTTCATCGCCTTCATTGCGTAAATGGATAGACAAGAGCGAGTGGTAATTTTTTATTATTTTGGCCAACTCAAATAATTCTAATTCGGAAACTATTATTTCGTGGGAATAAGACAATCCGCTGGAGAGTCCAAAGGCTCCGTTTTCCAAACACTCAATTAGAGTTTTGGTAATTGCTTTAAACTCCGGTTTATCCAGCGAACGAATTTGATCACCAACTATTCCCCTTCTGAGGGTGCTGTACCCAACTAAACTCCCCACGTTCAAAGCAATTTTATGTTGCTCCATTCTAGTCAAAAATTCATTGAAAGTTTGCCAATCAGTATTAATACCTTGCAAGTTATGCCATTTTTGGCTGGATAACAAACTATTATGGGATAATAAAGGAGCTAAACTAGCTCCACAATTGCCTATAATAATAGAAGTAAAACCTTGAAACAGAAGACTGTCTAAAGTGGGATTTTCAAAAATTTGCCAATAGGTATCGCTATGGTTTTGTAAGTCTATAAAGCCGGGACTGACTACTAAATTACTTGCATCAATGGTTCTTATGGCCTTAGAAGGAATATTTTTATCAAGGTTTACAATTTTGTCGCCCTCAATGGCAATGTCTAAAATTTTTCCCGGTGTGCCTGTTCCATCAATTACCGTTGCGTTTTTTATAAGCAATGAATACATATTAGTTTAGAGATTGATGAAATAAATAATTAATCCTAAGGAAGACATAACGGCCGCAATTATCCAAAATCGCATGGTAACTTTGGTTTCAGGCCAGCCAAGCGCTTCAAAATGGTGATGCAAAGGCGAAGAAATAAAAAGTTTTTTTCCAAAGTATTTTTTCCAAAACAGTTGAATTAAAGTCGAAAAACCTTCCAGAGCAAAAATAAAACCAAAAAATATCAATAAAATTACCGAATTAGTCAAAAATGCAATGATAGATAATAAAACACCCATACCCATAGATCCGGTATCGCCCATAAAAAACCTGGCTGGATAAACATTAAACCATAAAAATGACAGTAATGCGCCACAAACAACGGCGATTAAACTGGCTAAATTATAATCAGCTTGCGTATAAGCAATTACACCATAGCTAACGAAAGCAATAAGCAAAAGACCTCCAGCAAGTCCATCAAGCCCATCGGATTGATTAACAGCAAAACTAATTCCGGTTGTCATTAAAATAAAAAATGGAATAAACCAAATGCCTAAATCAAAATTTCCTAAAAAAGGTAGGTTAACATAAGTAAAATCTAGTTTAAAATAAAACCAATAAGCTCCAATAACAGACACAAGCAAATATAACCAAATTTTAAATCTAAACCTTAAACCTTTTCCTTCATGACCTAATTTTTTGACATCCAGCCAGTCGTCAATTAAACCCACAATCGCTGACCCAATAAATGCTCCAAAAGGTAACAGTGTTTCTTTTCGGCTTAAAAAATTTAAAAATGCTACTGATTCTATGTGAAAGAAACGATCACATATCCAAAAAAATACTAAGAGTAAGGTAGTGGTGCCCCAAATCAACATTCCACCCATTGTTGGAGTTCCCGATTTGTTGGAATGTAATTTATGAAAGATGGGGGCTAAATTGGCTGATCTGATATTTTTACCCAAATGATTCTTGTAGAGAAAATTTGTGAGTATTGGGGTAAGAATGTAAGAGATAATGAAAGATAAACTTCCTAGAAATAATATTTTTATTAGGTAAATGTTTCGCATATGGTAATAATTTTACCATAATTTGATTATTTTTCCAAATTCCACTGAAATTGTTGAAAAGCCAGATCCGCTAACCGCTTTACATCTGCTTCCCTGTCAGGACTATTCAGTAAAATTACCAATATTTCATTTACATGATTTTTGGCTTTAACAATCATGGAACCGTTAGATTTTTCTGTCCAACCGGTTTTTAGATTCTCAAATTCAGAATTTTCCCATATTAACTTATTGCTGGTTTTACATACATATTGATTACCTTCTAAACTGCTAAAATCTACCCGTCTGAGTTTGCCTAACTGTTTAATGATAGACATATTCAAACTGTACTCGGCTAATTTGAGTAAATCCCTGGCTGTAGAAAAGTTATTTTCGCTATCAAAACCGGTAGGGTTGGAAAAATTACTGTTTAGCATTCCTATTGATTTGGCTTTCTCATTCATTAAAAAAATAAACTCTTGTTGAGTGACTAATTCAGTAATTTGAGATAAAGCTTCCGCCGCGTCATTAGCCGAACATACTAATGCACTCTTTAATAAATCAACCATTTTAACTTTTTGATCTTCCAGTAAATTTAAAGCTGGCTTTACCCGATACTTTTCATTAATCTTGGGCACAGCATAATTTTGCATAGGGTCCAAATAGTCATAGGCGGTAACTGCCGTTAACAGCTTGGTAATACTGGCAATCGGTAATTTTAAATTTGGTGATTTGTCTAGCAAAATCTCATGGGTTTTTAAATCAATGACTAAATATGCTTTTCCTAAAACTTCGTCTTCTAAGGCTTGGTTGTAAGGCGACTTTTTTATAGGCGGTAATTGCTCCAAAACAGCGTTTCTGGGGTTTTCTGTAAACGCTCCTAAAACTTTGGGTTGATTTAATTGAGTTAATGCTGTGCGATTTTGTATGCTAAAAGCACTAGGAAAATATAGATTTAAAAAAATGAGATGAGTAAAAAGGAAGGTTAAAATTTTTTTGTTTTTCACAAAATTGCTTCTTTGTTAGCCTAAAATAGACCATTAATTCATACCTTCATTATAGGTTATTGACAAAAATATGTTTTGTGGATAAACTGGTTTAGTTAAGATTAAAATTATTAAATTAAATAAAAATTTATGCCATTGAATTTAAATAGCGAAGCTGAATTTGAAAAGGAAGTTTTAAATTCTCCCATTCCGGTTATGGTTGATTTTTGGGCAGAATGGTGCGGTCCGTGTAAGGTTTTATCGCCAATTATCGATGAAATAGCTACAGAATTCAAAGAACAGCTAAAAGTAGTTAAAGTGGATGTAGATAAAAATAACGCTTTAACCATGAAATACGGAGTAATGAGTATGCCTACACTCAAATTTTTCAAAAATGGTAAACAGGTGGGTGAAATGATTGGCGCAGCGCCTAAAAATACTTTGGTCAATGAAATAAAGAAATACCTTTAATATAACTGTTGCTAAACTCATACAAAAAAAGCCTTTATTAAAGGCTTTTTTTGTATTATTCAAGCTATTAACAGTATCCCCTTTTATTTAAAAGTTATGTTTATCGCCCGGACTTAGTACTATTTTACTTGACTGTTTAGGCGTCTGATCTTCCTTATCTTCTCTGACTACAGGAATGACTGGACTGGTATGGCTAGGCGGTTTTTGATTGGCTTGATTTAAACCAAAAGCCACTTGCCAAATTGGGTTTTCTTTTTTTTGATTACCTTTATCTTTATTTCGATTTTGCTCATTTTTATGTTTTTTTCGTTCCTCCCAGTGTTTACTAGTATCGTTGGTTTTTTGATGATTCGGCTTTTTAAGCGCTTCTTTATTAGCCTGAACGGGTTTGGGTTGATTTAAAATGGGTTTGGTTAATACTTCGGGATTGTGAGTGGAAATTTTTGGTTCAACCTCTGGTTTTTCTTTGAGCTGTTCAAAAACAGGTTCCAAAGCCGATTGGGCATTATTTTCTAATTCCTCTTCTGAATGTTGTCCAATTAAAATAGCTGTTTCTTTATGGTAGTCAGAGCCCATCCATCTATGGATTTTTTCTTCAACCTCGGAAACCGGATTACCAAACCTTTCCCTGGAGACTTTAACAATTTTTTCCATATTACCAGTAACTAGCTTGGGGTTTGGGGCAAGAGTGATTGCTGAAAACGGATCGGACGCCACCCCGTTAATCATGAGCTTTAGAATAATATTGTATTTGGGTAAATTAACCAAGTCATTAGGCGTAAAAATTGGGTCAAATTCGGTTTCCAAAAATTCGGCATCCGCAGCTCCAATTCTAAACATGACCATGGTGCCTACGTTACCAAAAATAGCATCTCTTACCCGAGTATTTTTATCATGCTCCAGCTGAGCAATATATTGATGTCCAACGATTAAATTTAACCGATATTTTCGAGCTTCGCTCAGAATAGTTGCAAAACTATCCGTGGCAAAATTTTGGAATTCATCTACGTATAAATAAAAGTCATTTCTTTGTTCTTCGGGAATATTGGCTCTAGAGAGAGCAGCTAACTGCAGTTTGGTGATGAGCATGGCACCTAAAAGCGCAGCATTATCTTCACCCACCTTGCCTTTGGAAATATCAACGATTAAAATTTTCTTTTCATCCATAATCTGTCTTAATTCAATGGTAGATTTAGGCTGACCCACAATATTTCTTACAATCGCAGACGATAAAAATTGTCCCACCTTGTTTTGAATAGGGGCAATAGCTTCGGTTCGATACTTTTCATTATAATTAGCATATTCATCGGTCCAAAAAGTCTTGACTACCGGATCTTTAATATTATCAATAATTTTTTTTCTATACTTTTTGTCCACATACATTCTAGTTATACCCAACAAAGTGTTACCGGGACTTTCCAATAAAGCCAGAATCGTGTTATTTAAAATATATTCCATTCTGGCTGACCAAACATTAGCCCAAATTTTAGTAAATACGCCCATTAAGCCGGAGGCGACTAAATGTTTATAACCCACATCCACAGCTTCTAAAATATTGAAAGCAATAGGATATTCTAAGTCAGCCGGATTAAAATAAATTACGTCATTAATTCGGTTGGAAGGAACGGAATTTAAAATTTTCTGCACACTATCACCGTGGGGATCAATAAAACAAACTCCGTGGCCATTTTGAATGTCTTGGATAACCATATTTTCCATTAAAGTGGTCTTCCCCATACCGGTTTTACCGATTAAATACATATGCCTTCTTCTGTCATCTGTTTTAATACCAAAAGGCACTTCTTTATTTCGGAAGTTAGTTTTGGCAAATAAGGTTATATATTCTTTTTCCATAAATGTATATTTAAGATAAACACTGATAAACTCACATGACTCTGTCAATTAGATATTTTTTTGTGCAATCTGTGTTTTAATAATCTGCGGTCGTTTATTCTAACACCGGTAAATCGCTAGGTGGCTGACCTTTTTTACTAGCAGTTCTTTCTATAGAGCTTTGCACAGTGGTGGTTTTAGTTGTAATGGGAAAATGGTAAAGCGTGGCAATTTCATCCGTGTTTAAAATAAACATAGGAATGCCAATGTGAACATCTCTTTGTTTATAACCCCGAATAAAATGCTTTTTTTTATACTTTAAAACCCAATCTAAATACGGAGCTTCTAAACCTTTTGAAAAAACATAATCCGTGCCTGTCCACGTAGTAGAGGTGTCAGGCTTTAGTTTATTTGTCATCACAGAGCCGAGTGGTCTGTAAGCTCCAATAATTAAGGAACGACGAGAAGGATCATATTTATCTTTAGGCGCAATATACAAGAACCGAATTTTAGTTTTATAACCCGGTTTGCCAATTTTTTGCTCAATTAAACTCACTCTTTCTTTTTCTCCTTCTGTCATACTAAGCCAATTGGTCTTGGGCTTAGTTCCTTCCTCGCCGTGTCCGTGCGAATGGGCTAACAGAGCTTCTTTATAACTAAACTTGGCAAATTTGTTTATGGGTGAAAGTAAGGAATCTGAAAATTTTAAATCATGTTTTGCTTCTGCCCCAATTAGTTCTTGAATTTTAGCTTCTGCTTTCGGTTTCCATTCTTCGTCACCTAAGGGTTGTATAATTATCTGAATGGCAAATACTTCATGAGGCTCAATTTTTGATAGCGCTTCAAACAAATTGGCTAAGGGATCAATAATGGATTCTTCAGCAGTGGAATGCTCAAAATCCTTGTAGGTTTTGATTGGAATAACTTCATCGGCCGTTAATTTCCATTCTGTACCAAACATCTCAGTTGGCTCATTAGGGTCATCTACATTATAGTTGTAATTGGCAATATAATCATCCACTTCAGTAATTTCCGCTTGAGGGTAGTGCGCATAAAAGGCAGCTTCAACTGTATATTTCATTTTTTCCGGAATTCGCATAATAAAGGAAATTTTTCCACCAAAGGAAACGATTTCTAAGCTATACCATAATTGAAATTGACCTTCTACATACTTCTCAGCAAATGTCTTAGCCACGTGTAAAGCATGTAATTGGGAAAAAATTGTTTCTACTGCTAAAGTACTTACCATATTTTCCTTTGGCACTCTTATATTTAAAAAAATAAACTTATTATTATGGACAAACTGATGCTGAATTTCCAGTAAATAACTTTTCCAGAGCAAATAAACCATTCCCAAAATAAAATATATCCAACCACTAAAAACCCACCCAAATTTAAAGGGTAGACCATGCAAAAAAAACTGAGTTGAGATGTTTAGAATTGGAGCCAAGTCAGGGAAAACTTGGGAGATAATAGCCATTTTTGTTTCTTTTTTGAAAGTTAGTTATTTTCTACCAAAGTATAAAGATTTTTATCTACTTTTTTAAAATACTGTTTGTTGGAAAGTCCCACTAAAATCGTATTTTTTTTCACATGTCGTCTTTTTAGGACTTCTTCAATAATTTTATCTTTAGGCAAGGGTTTTTGCGCTTCCACAAGAATTTCTTTAATCACATCTGCCACCACACCGGGTTTAAAACCCCATTCTGATAAAGCATAAATACCTCTACCTACTAAAATAAACCTTTTATCTTTAATGAGTTCGTTATGCACAGTTTCTTTATATGCTACTCTGGCATCAAATTTGGCCTTGTTAATTAGATTGGTGATTTCGGAATAATGTTCGGGCTTGTTATGTTGTTTTAATACCAAATACGCCTTGTCGCCCACATCTTTGGGAATAATTTGCTTGGAATTAATTAAACCCCAATGACCAAAAACATTTTTTTCGATTTTATTGGCTAAACCTAAATAATTTAAAGCAATTTTTTCGGAAAATTCCGATTGATTTTTTAAATAAAATTCGTGTTGGAAAAAATTGTCTAAAAAATCCTTTTCGGGCATCGGAATATCGGAACTTTTTAACAAAGTGTGGGCGTGGTTGGTAAAATCAAAAAGTAATTGTTTGTTAAGAGTAACGCTAGACCAACACTTTTTATAACTTTCGTGGGTGAAAGCATCAATTTCTTCAATCAAATGCAAAATAAAAATTATAGAATTTCTATCCAGTTCAGATTTAATGCCCATGGCTTTAAGCAAAGTATCTTCTGCCATAATCTTACCATGTTCATTAATTGTGCCAATGACGACTTCTTTAGCTAAAACTAAAGCCGAACTAGTTTTGGCAGATTTTTTAAGGGTTTTAAGCAAATCTTTTTCAATTTGTCTTACTCTTTCCCGAGTCAAATTATGCTCAAGTCCAATGGCAGCCAGAGTTTTAATTTCGCTTCCTTTCAGTCCGTAACGTTTCATTAAAATCTGTTTTTCTCTTTCTTTTACTGACATTAAAATCTCCTCGACTATTTTGTCAGGTTCAAACACTCTTAAGGCTTGAGTGTGTTTATTTTGAATGATGGCATCCAAGATTCCCATAAAGATAAGTTTAAATTTAACTATACTATAGCATAAATTATTTTTTTAGTCAAATCTATGCTTAAATAATAAAAAAACCGCTTAATTTAGCGGTTTTAAAGTCAAGAATTACTATTTTTTATTAATTAACATTAATATTGGACTGGCTATAAAGATTGAAGAATACGTGCCGGCAAAAATCCCAATAAATAAAGCCAACACGAAATAACGAATTGATTCACCCCCGAATAAGAGCAAAGAAGCTAAAACAAATAATACGGTTAAACTGGTGTTTAAGGACCTGACAATGGTTTGAGAAATGCTTGCATTAATGATTTCCTTTAGGGTTTTCGCTCCTAAAAATTTAAGATTTTCCCTAATGCGGTCAAAAACTACAATGGTATCATGAACGGAAAAACCCATTACGGTTAACAAGGCCGTTATAAACATGCTGTCGATTTCAATGTTATAAAACTTTCCCAATAAGGAAAAAGCCCCGATCATAATTAGCAAATCATGAAACAGCGCGATTACAGCACTAATACCAAATTTCCAAGAACTGACGGGTTTGGTAACTTTCCTAAAGGCATAGCCAATATAGATTAAAATACCCATGCACACTAAAAATAGTTGGTAAATTGCTTTGGTTTTTAACTCTTTGCCAATAATTGGTCCGATGGTTTCAAATTTCAAAACTTCTTTAACTTCCACTTGCTGGTTTAGTTCAGAAATCAAATTATCAAATTCAGCTTTTTGGAGAGGATGGGTTTTTATGATTACTCCGTTAGCTTGGGTGGTTTGGAGTTGAGAATTTTCCAGTTTTAAATTTTTTAAACTGAGTTTAATCTGGTCTAAATTGGGATTAGCCTTAAAACTGAGTTCAATAATACTGCCTCCGGTAAAATCAATTCCCAACTTCATACCGTAAGAAAATACCGAAAACAAACCAATTACTAAAAAGGTTCCGGAAATTGCAAACCAAATTTTATAATTTTTTAAAACGTTTAGCATAGATTCATTTATTTCATTTTAACTCCAAACAACCAAGGTCTGGCAAATAGCTTATTGGTAATAAAAAGTTTCAAAAATAATTTGGTTATGGTTATGGCGGTAAACATGGAAAATAAAATTCCGATTGAGAGAGTTACAGCAAAACCTTTGATGGCTGGCGTTCCGTATAAATATAATATTAAGCAAGTAATTAAACTGGAAACATTTGAGTCACGGATAGATAACCAAGCTCGGCTAAAACCATCATCCAAAGCTTTTTCAATGGTTTTACCACTTCTGATTTCTTCTCTTAATCTTTCAAATATTAAGATATTGGCGTCAACGGCCATACCCACCGATAAGATGAAACCGGCAATACCGGCTAAAGTTAAGGTAACCGGAGAGACACCACCACTTAAAACCAATATTAAATAACTTAATAAGGCCAAAATTCCAAATTTGGAATTTACAGTTAATGCTAAGAAAAAGAACAGTCCGACTAAGACCACCGCGGAAAAAGAAATGCCAATTTTAAACACCGCAAAAGCTAACAATGTGTAAATTAATAAACTTATGGAAGCTAGAAAACCTGGGAAACGATAGTAACCAATCATGAATATAATTACGGTTAACAGACCAATAAAGCCAGCAATTAAGGATTTATGCACAGAAACCTTACCCAAGCTGGCTCCAACACTTTGCTGAGAAATTAATTCAATTGGCACAGGCAACGCGCCACTGTTTAATCTTCTAACTAAAATTTTGGCTTGCTCAGTGGTAAAATTGCCACTAATGATGGCTTTGCCATCGGTAATGGCGCTTTGCACAACAGGGGCACTAATTATTTCGCCATCTAAAACTATGGCAACCGGTTTTTGTAAATTTTCAGAGGTAATCTTGGCAAACAGTTCCTTGCCTTCATCGTTAAATTCCAAACTTACGACCACTTCGTTCACCAAACCGGAGCTTTGTTGAAAATCAACCGTGGCGCGCTTTAATTGCTTACCCGATAATTTAGTCGGTAACCAAGCTTCTAACGGGTTAAGAACAACGTTGCCATTTTCATCCGGTGTAATGGGTTTTTGTTCGGGATTCTGTGTGCGAAATTCCAAAAGTGGGGTTTCGCCAATTAACTTAATGGCTTCATTTACGTCTTTAATACCGGGCAATTCCACAATAATTTTGTCATTACCCGAAATTGCCACCAAAGGCTCGCTAACGCCGAAACTATTGACTCTTCTTTCAATTACATCTCTAATCCCATTTAAAGACTCAGGCCTATCCCCTTCTGGAATGGATTTAAAATCAGCCAAGTAAACCAAATGCGAACCACCTTGTAAATCTAAGCCTAGGTTAACTTTAAAGGTTTTTTCAAAAGGAATTTTAAGGGGTTTTAAATTAATTTTTGAACCTTTAGGATAAACTATCCATAAAGCGGATACCGCCAGCAGTATTACTCCCAAAAGCCCAAAATATTGTTTAGCTTTTATTGTCATATATACAACAGATTATAGGTAAGTTTAATTTTTTTTGCAAGAGTACACTGTTAATTACTCGGTTTGGATAAATATTTTTCAATTGTCCGAATATCTCGATTCAACCACAACAGATTGGAATGGATTTTTTCTAGAGTCTGTTTAACGGCTCTTAAAGCACCCGGGGCTTGATGGTTTTTGAAAAAGTTTTTGACTTGAGCTAATTCCTGTGCGGTTTTATAGACCGACATGGGTTTGATGAACCTGCTTAGCATGTGTCCGGAAGCTGGATAGCGGTTTAACAGGCTTGGCCAATGTTTTTGAGTGAAATGAAAAACCGTTTTTCGAGCATAAGGATTTGACCAAGCGCTTAAAAATATACTAGGCGTATCTTGAATTCTAACATGTTTGGAGAGCGCAAAGTTTAAAGTCTTTAAAATAATATTGGGATCTTTAAATAAACCCAAAGCCCTGCCAATCCGATTTTTTTCCTCGTGCAAATCCTCGGAAATATATTTTTTTACCAAAAAGTTGTAGTCGCTTAAATTGCCAGTTTCCGCCACCAAATTATAAACCACACTCTTTAAATTGGCCGGAACGGGGATATGGTTACGTTGCCATTTTAAAAAGAGGTTTTTTGCATGACTAATGACTGCTTTATTACCCGCATTGCCAGCCATTTGCAAAACTAAACTTCTCAGTAATTGTTGAGTATGAGATTCATTTTTTACCGCCACAAAGCCCACATGCTTCACAATATTTTTATAAAGTTCTTGACAAAAAGCTTTATAAGCTAAGTAACATTTGGTTCCAAAAAGTAAATTATCCAGAGTTTGCAAGCCAGAACTTAATTCCACCCAGACAGTATAATCAGTTTCGTGCTGATAACTTTTGGCTAAATTTAAAGCTTGCGTGGTTGGTAACTGTGCACTTTCCGACATGGCAAAGGCGTCTCTAATTAATCCCAGTCGGTCAATGGGGGGCAATTTTTTGTTTTGAATCGCTTTGCTTAAATTAAGTAACATCCCGGCCGGATAATCGGTTCTGTAAAATCCGGTTTCTGAATAATTGATTTTAATTGGAGTTAATTCAGGCTTAGCCAGCTTTAAAAAGTATTTACCTTGGAGTAAAAAACTGACTCGTTGATGAGTGTTTAAATTTTGTAAAGTGATGGGGATTGACCATTGAGTTTTGTCTGTTGACTTTCTTTTGGAAATTGGGGATGAATAAAAACGAGCTTGGGTAAATTCTAAACCGGTGGGTTTTTGGGTAATTTTAACGAGTGGATAACCACTTTGACTAGTCCAAAGCTTCATAATTTTTTGAACAGGTTTACCAGAGACCTGCTCAAAGGCGCGCCAGAGATTAACAGTTTCGGCATTGGCGTAAGCATACTTTTTTAAATATAATCTCAGTCCCTGACGAAATTTATCGTCACCAATGTAGCCTGCCAGCATACGAATAATACTCGCGCCTTTACTGTAAGAAATTTCATCAAAAATTTCACCAATTTCATTGGGATGATTAACCTTAACTTCAATGGGATGAGTATTATTTAACGCATCTAATTTTAAAGCCACCCCTAAATCATTAAACGCAAACTGAGTCCAAATATCCCACTTGGGAAAAATCTGATCAACGGCCAGATACTCAATGTAAGAAGCAAAGCCTTCGTTGAGCCATAAATCTGTCCACCATTTCATGGTAACTAAATTTCCAAACCATTGGTGAGCAATCTCATGGGCAATCACTAGAGCTACCCACTGTTTGTTGGAAGCGGAAGATTTTTCTTCATCAAATAATAACGCGCTTTCTCGATAAGTAATAGCTCCCCAATTTTCCATGGCGCCATGAGAAAAATCTGGGATGGCAATCATGTCCAAAATGGGTAAGGGGTAATTAATTTGAAAATATTTTTCATAAAAATCCAGAACTTTAATTGCGGTATTTAAAGCAAATTTTGCCTGATGCTGTTTACCGGGAGTCACAAACACCCTCACTACCACTCCCCTTTGAGTTTTTGCTTCAATAAACTCAAATTCGCCAACAATAAAAGCCACTAAGTAAGTTGACATTTTCGGACTGGGGGCAAATTTAACCAGCTTGTATTCGGAATTATGTTCACGAATTTCACTTTCCACTGTGTTAGAAATTGCCGTAAGTTTTTTGGGCAGAATAACGCTAATATCAAAAATAGCTTTTTTGTCCGGCTCGTCAAAACACGGGAAGGCCCTTCTGGCATCCGTCGCCTCAAATTGTGTGGTAGCTAAATGTTTAGTTTGACCTTGGTGGGTGTATTGACTGCGGTAAAACCCTCGCATTTTATCATTTAAGACGCCTTTAAACTTTAATCTCAATTCTCCTTTGCCTTTGGGAAGTTTTTTTGCAAAACATAAAATTACTGTTTCGTTGGTTTTATTATATTTGACTGATTTAAATGGAAATTGAAAATTGGAAATTAAAAATTTCACATTAAATATTTTTAACTCCTTGGAATGCAAAACAATCTCATTTACCGATTTATCCAATTTCAGATAAATAGTTTCTTCACCTTCAAAAACATGCTTGTTTAAATCTGGCTTTAAAATTAGTTTATATCGCGAAGGGATAATATGGTTTGCTAATCTAATATTTTTCATGTTGCAAATGTTTTTTTAATTTATCTATAGCTTTTGATCTGGGACTTAGTGCAAAGTTCCCTTGTGCTTTCATTTCTGACAGGGTTTGAGAATGACCGCTGGGGACTAAAAACTCATCAAAACCAAATTTATAAGCCCCCCGGGGTGAAACAACTTTTCCTTTTACCACGCCGGTAAAAAACTTTATCTGTTTTAAATTTTTAGCGTAAGCGATAATTACCACAGCTTTTGCTTTAAATTTTTTTGTTGATTTGGCTAAATGAGCTATCCCCTTAGAACCCAAATGCTGATTAAAAAACTTTATAAACGGACCTGGCAATTTTCCTCCCATGCATTCTAAGTATAACGATACATCTTCTATTAAAAACGGTCCTTTGTGGTGTTTAAAAGCGGATTTTAATTTATGTTTGATTATTACTTTTGGGTCAATTGATTGGATTTCTTCCAGTTCAATATTTATTTGTTTTACTATAAGAGGAAAAAGTCGTTTTTGAAATTCAAAAACTTTTTTGGGGTTAGAGGTAATGAAGTTTAAAGGTTTATTTTCCATGACAATCGTAAAAACGTTTATTGCTTTGACATAAACATAAGGGGTTTCTCTCAAAAAAGTTTTTGGTTGGAAGCATTAGGGGTGAAGGTAAGTTATTTAAACTAAACCATTCTATTTTTTCGCACTTTTCCAATTCCATATTTTTTGCTTCACCGTGCCAACTTGTTGCCAGATAATCCAAATTCACATAGTGCCAGTCTTGACCGTTGGTGTTATTATTTACCGCCCATAGCACAGCCTCGTTAACCTTTAAATTCGTTTCTTCTAAAGTTTCTCGCTTTACACAGTCAAGTAATTCTTCGCCCATTTCCAAATGCCCACCGGGTGGAGCCCAAGTTCCAGGCGCATTTTTACCTTTTCTAAGCATTAATAAAACTTGCTTTTGAGCATTTAAAATATATACGCCAATCCCGATTTTTGGTCTAAGTTTTTCCACTGGGAAATTTAATTACTTTTAATTCCTCATCACTAACCCCGGCTCGCCGGTATAAATCATTATCACTGCCGGAAAAGAAATCTTGTTTATTAAACCCTAAAAGTTGGGCGGTTTTAACCAAATACTCATTACTGGGGACTTCTATTTCTACCCAAGGTTTAACTTGAGCCAATGGACTTTTATTAATTTCTACCTTAACCTTTACGCCATTATAATCGATTTCGTAGGAAGTTCTATGCTTTTCTTTTTCAAAAGCACAGTCATAACCCAAAGCTCTAAGCAACTTTTCCGCATTTAAATTATCCCGAATTTCGGCCTCTAACTCGGTTCTCTGTTTTATTCCCCTCTCTTCAGCTACTTTATGGTTAGCTTCTTTAAATTTGGCGGTTATAAAATATCTTTCCCCGTCTTTCCTGATTCTTACTCTTACTTTGGGATGTAAATTTCCCCCTTTTACAAGCATTTTCCCGTTTTGTGAAGTTACTTGATAGCCTAACTTTTCAAACAATTGCCTAAAACTTTCCGGATTAAGCACTTCTGCAGATAAAATCTCACCCTCGCCAGATTGAGATTTTTTATTTTCAAAACTTTTATCTGAAATCTTTCTTGTCTCGGTTGTTAGCTTAGCACGAGCCAATTTTAAATTTACTTTGAGCATTTTCAAATCCACATCTCTAATTTTAGTTTCAATTTCCTGATTAGGTCTAGCTTCTGGATTTCTGGGTTGTTCGGCTGGGTTATTCATAAAATAATAAAATACCTTGATATAAGGTATTTTATAAGATTATTTAGTTTTGAGCAATGGTTTTAAACTGAGTACGGCACATTAACTTTTTTTGAGGCATCATTAACCCAATGCTCAATTCTTTCTGTCTTTGCTTTAAGAACTATTTGTTCTTGTTCTCTTAGTTTAGATTGTCCGGCAAAAGAATCAATTGCGTTTAATATACGTTGGATATCTTGTTTTGACGCGAGTTCAGTCTTTAATTTAATTTCAAGATTATCAACCTTTTGGTCAATATAATCAAATATTGGTTTAAAATTTGTATTTTCCATACGCTCATATTATACCACAATACTTGTTATTGCCCTGTGGATTGTTTATCCGCATCTGAATTTTTACTTGCTTCTAACTTTTTTATTACTTCGTTAACTTGTTGGCTAAAAGCTTTAATTTTTTCATCTTCAAACATCTGTTTGGCTAAATCTTCTGGACTTACTTTACTTAGCATTGCCAAAGCCATTACCACGGTGGAAGTTGACCACATAGCTTTTTCCATTTGGTGTTGATTCATTGCTAACTCATAAATCATTTTTTCCGACTTGGTTGGTTCTTTTTTTAAAAAATCTTTTCCCATAATTGTTTATAATTATTGATTAATTTTTTTTTAATTACTTACAACTTACCAGCTTACAACTTACTACTTACCCCATGTTCTTTTGCCCCAATCATGCCACACTTTTTCCATTTTTTTCCACTCCCACATGGGCACGGATCATTTCTGCCAACTGTCGAATCTGCGGTCTGTAAAGCTCTTAAGTTTTCCTGTGGTTTGAGTTGTTCGTTGGTTTTAATACTGACTCTAAAGATGGTGTAAACAATCTGTTTATCAATTTCCGCCAATAAATTTTTAAACAGAAGATGGCCTTCTTTTTTGTATTCCACTAACGGATCTCTTTGGCCATAACCCCTTAACCTTACGCTGTCTCTTAAATGATCCATTGTGTCTAAATGTTCCATCCACAGACTGTCAATGGCTTGAAGTGCGACAAATCTCAAAGCTCCCAAAAAACCCTCTTCACCCATTTCCTGGATTCTACTTGCCCAAATTTTTTTGCATTCAGCGTTAATTGTCTGAATTATCAATTCCGGATTATCGGCATATTTTTTAATTTCAGTCTGGAGCTCCAAAGTCACCGGCATAAAGCCGGTAATGGCTTTAATTAGCTCGTCTAGATTTTTGTCAGTTTTGTCTTCACTGGTGGCAAAGTGGGACTGAATTAAATCGTCTAACTCTTTTTCAATTAATTGAAATAGTTCTTCGGCGATATGGAATTCCGTTTGTTGTTTGGTACCGGCAACAAAATTTTTCCGTTTGGTATAAATGGTATTACGTTGATGGTTTAACACATCATCAAACTCTAAAACGTGTTTTCGAGTATCAAAATTTAGGCCTTCAATGCGTTTTTGAGCGGATTCAATTGACCGAGACACCAATTTGGCTTCAATAGGTTGGTCATCGGGCAGACCTAGCGTGGTCATTAGGGACTTCATTCTTTCCCCACCAAACAAACGCATTAAATCGTCTTCCATGCTTACATAAAATTGCGATGACCCAGCATCACCCTGTCTGCCGGCACGTCCGCGGAGCTGATTATCTATCCGTCTGGATTCATG
>CAZFXC010000003.1:0-2160 GCA_964522815.1 uncultured Candidatus Saccharibacteria bacterium | reverse complement strand
GCCAAGGTTCGACTTTCTTGTTGAATTTTTACGCCTTCTTTGGCTTCTATGGCTTGGTGCAGGCCTTCGCTATACCTTCGGCCATACATCATTCGGCCGGTAAATTCATCAACAATAATAATTTCGCCGTTTTTTACCACATAGTCGCGGTCAATTTTAAACAAAGTTTTTGCCCGTAACGCTTGTTCCAAATGATGCACAGTTTGCACGCCTTTGGTAGTGTCATAAATATTCGGCACTTTTAAAATCTCTTCAATTTTATTAATGCCCACATCGGTGAGCCCAGCGGATTTGTGTTTTTCATCTACCGTATAGTGCTCATGTTCGGTTAACTGATTTACAATTCTGGCGAATTGCACATATTTGTCTGTGGGGTCGGTATCGGGTGCGCTAATAATTAACGGGGTTCTGGCTTCGTCAATTAAAATGCTATCCACTTCATCGACAATCGCAAAAAATAACTCACGTTGTGAAAGCTGATTAGCATTCACTGCCATATTATCTCTTAAATAATCAAACCCATACTCATTGTTGGTGCCATAAGTAATATCTGCCTGGTAGGCTGATTTTCGGGTAATGGGACGCATATGTTTGACATCCATCACCAAACCTTCGGTTTGGCTTTCAATTTGCTTTAATTCCTCGGCCTCCGGTTGATAGGTTGGATCATACAAAAAACTGGCTTCGTGCTGAATAGAAGCCACGCTTAAGCCCAAATAATGGAAAATGGGACCCATTAAACTGGCTTGCCAGCGAGCCAAATAATCGTTCACGGTAACTAAATGCGCGCCTTTACCGGCAAGCGCGTAAAGGACCAAAGGCAAAGTTGCGGTAAGGGTTTTACCTTCTCCGGTTTTCATTTCCGCGATGTTATTGTCTGCCAAGGCCAAACCACCAATGATTTGCACATCGTAATGAGTTTTGCCTATGGTTCTTTTACTCGCTTCTCTCACTAACGCAAAAACTTTTGGGCGGACAGTTTTTAGTTTCTTTTTGATTTCTTCTTTGTCTTCTATTCCTAAAACCTGTTTTTTGATTTCTTCCCCCTGTTCCTCTCCCTTGAGGGGAGAGGTTAGGTGAGGGTGATCTGCAATTGACTTTTTTATTTTTACCATTTCAGCTTTAATTTCTTCCTCAGACATCTTCTCCACTTCAGCTTTAAAACCATTGACTAAGTCAAGTTCGCTTTGGTATTTTTCTATGGCAGATTTTTGCCCACCGAATAGTTTGGATAAAAATGACATTATTTTAGTTTGTTTCCCTCCCCTTGAGGGGGAGGGTTCGGGAGGGGTGATAATTATAAGTTAAATGTTATACGACTTATAAGACCTATCGGTCCTATTTGTCCTATAAGCTTGTAAAGTATACCAATTTTCTTAAACAAAAGAAAGAGGCCCTCGGCGGGCCGAATAGTTAATAATACTATTTATTGCTTATTTAAATCCTTGATATAAATCTCTTGCACGACAGGCACCAGGCCCGGGCTTTACTGCAAATAAAAGGTGGCCTTTGTCTGATGGCATAAAAGTATCATAATCAAGTTGGTTGAATTCTTTCAAAAAATCATTGATATTATATATAAAAAATCCTGCGTCATTTACCTTTCTACTCTTACTACCTATAAATGTAGAGGCGAGAATACCACCTGGAATTAAAACTCGATCAATACTCCTTACTGATTCAGCAGGACTATTAGAATAAGCTATACCGTGAACAGAAATAATACCGCCAATGCTATGAGTTTCAATACCCCTTAAAGTCTCTGAAGGTGAAATTTTTAACCTACCAAATTTATCTAAATCTTTATAATAATTAGGTTGCCTTTTTAAAGTATGCCCAGATAAAACAGTTGCGTAAAACTTTAAATCCTGATTTTCCTTTTGAAATTCACTAACTGCCCTCAATGTTCCAGCACCTATATCTAAAATACTTTTTGAAGGAAGTTTTCTTACTTCGTTAAAAAAAAGTTCTAATCCTTGGAAAGTTTTATTATAAGCTTCATGTCCTCTATTTAACCATGCTATATCCCATTCTTTTTCCTTATTTCTAAAGTGTGTTAAATTTCTTCCTATTGATATACGTTCACTTTTGTCCATATAAAAAATTTACTTTCTCGCTCTTCTGAGTTTACTGACTTTTTTGTCTTTGGCTTTTACCAAT
>CAZFXC010000002.1:34147-36400 GCA_964522815.1 uncultured Candidatus Saccharibacteria bacterium | reverse complement strand
GGAATATGAAAAATTACTTGTGGGTAAATTGCAAAAACAACTAAAAGATATTGAAGAAATCAATCAGGAAATTATTAAAGCGCAAATTGTTGAACCGGAAATTGAGACTTTAATTCCTAAGCTTAAAGCTAAAAAAGCTCCGGCTATTCCCAGAGTGGATTTAAGAGAAGAAGTAATTGACCCTTCTTTTGATTTTGAAGGTCCCAAAGGGGAATTTGAGGATATGTAAGTTTCGTATAAAAAGTTTTGACAAAAGTTTAGGTTGGTTTTATAATGCATAAGCAAAATTATTAATTAATCTTGCCCTGGATTCTGTAAGCTCCGATGATAATCGGAGTGCGGAGAAAAGAGAAGAGCCCTTGGCTTTGCGCCTCTATCGATACGGCGCAGCGCTTAGGGTTTCTCGGGCAAAATGTTTGTGTCATTCCGAATTTATTTCGGAATCTATCTATCTATGGATCCTGAAACAAGTTCAGGATGACAGAAACGACGAAAGGATTGTAAAGATGGCAGATAAATTTGATAGAAGTAAGACTCACGTGAACGTGGGAACCATTGGTCACGTTGACCACGGGAAAACCACTTTGACAGCAGCCATTACTACTGTGCTCGCCAAAACCGGCGGAGCCAAAGCCAGAGCGTATGATTCCATTGACAATGCTCCGGAAGAAAAAGCTCGAGGAATTACCATTAATACCGCTCACGTAGAATACGAAAGCGCCAAAAGACACTACGCCCACGTGGATTGTCCGGGTCACGCTGACTACGTAAAGAACATGATTACCGGAGCTGCGCAAATGGATGGCGCCATTTTGGTGGTATCCGCTGCCGATGGTCCAATGCCTCAAACCAGGGAACACATTTTGCTTGCCAGACAAGTCGGTGTGCCTTACATTGTCGTATTTATGAATAAGTGCGATATGGTGCAAGACAAAGAGCTTTTGGATTTAGTGGAAGAAGAAATTCGAGATTTGCTTAACAAATATGAATTCCCAGGTAAAGACACTCCCATTATCCGAGGCAGTGCTTTAAAAGCTTTGGAAGGGGATGCGGAATACGAAAAATCTATCCATCAATTAGTGGAAACTTTGGATTCTTATATTCCTGATCCGGTTCGCGAAACCGACAAACCATTCTTAATGCCAATTGAAGACATCTTCTCTATTGAAGGTCGAGGCACTGTGGTTACCGGAAGAATTGAACGCGGACAAATTAACATTAACGAAGAAATTGAAATCGTGGGTATTCGCCCAACTGCCAAAACTGTGGTAACGGGTATTGAAATGTTCAATAAGCAGTTAGACAGCGGTATGGCTGGGGATAACGCCGGAATTTTACTTCGAGGTACCAAGAAAGACGAAGTAGAACGCGGACAAGTCCTTTGCAAACCGGGTTCCATTAACCCTCACACGGAATTTGAAACCGAAGTCTATGTGTTAACCAAAGAAGAAGGCGGTCGACATACCCCATTCTTTAAAGGTTATAAACCTCAATTCTATGTAAGAACCACAGACGTGACCGGTGATGTGACTTTGCCGGAAGGTCAAGAAATGGTTATGCCTGGTGATACCGTAAAGTTAACGGTAAAATTAATTACTCCGGTAGCTTTGGAAGAAAAAGGTAAATTTGCTATCCGCGAGGGTGGTAAAACCGTAGGCGCTGGCGTCGTCACTAAAATTATCAAATAGTAACGAAGCACCTTGAAGCTTTAGCGAAGTGGTGAGTCGTGACTAAGATTATAAAATAGTTATTGATATAAAAACGCCCCGCAGTTAAAAGCGGGGCGTTTTGCTATCTAATATTATAGCATAAATTTGATATATTGTCAATAAGTACTGATATTCTTGACAAATAATTTGGTTTCGTATAAACTATTGCAAGTGTCCAAAAAAGCATTTAAATATTAAACATTTTGAACTTTGAAATGCAGAAAGTTGAAGAAAATAACGCTCCAAAAATTCGTATAAAAATTAGAGCTTATGATCATAAGCTTATTGATCAAAGTTGCAAACAAATTGTAGATACGGCTAAAAGAAGCGGAGCAAAAATTAGTGGACCCATTCCACTTCCAACTGATAAAACTAAATATACAGTTCTGCGTTCAACTTTTGTGCATAAAGACAGCCGAGAACAGTTTGAAATGCGAGTTCATAAACGCCTAATCGATATTGTAGATGCAACAGCTAAAACCATAGATTCCTTAACCAATTTAAATTTACCGGCTGGGGTGGATGTGGAAATTAAAATGAGTTA
>CAZFXC010000002.1:32121-34047 GCA_964522815.1 uncultured Candidatus Saccharibacteria bacterium | reverse complement strand
TGGCAACGAGTTTAAGTAACTCAAGCCGACAGAAAACGATTCATCAACATAAGTACGGATAGAGTTATCTATATGTATTAATGCGGATGAATTGACATCAGCATTTTTTTATTACTATGAACTTTGCAATTGGCAAAAAAGTAAATATGACTCAAGTCTTTGATGCTGTAAGTGGCGTTGTTTTGCCAGTTACAATTATTAAAGCAACGCCAATGGTGGTGACTCAGGTAAAAATCAGTACGGGCAAAGATAAGTATAATGCAGTTCAAGTCGGGATTGGCTTTAAGAAAAAAAATTCTAAAGCTGTAGCCGGACATGTTAAACAAGCGGGTAATTTTGCTAAGCTGTCTGAATTTAGAGTTTTAGATACTAAAGATTATACAGTCGGAAAAAAAATTGATTTAAGCGGATTTCAGATTGGTGAAGTAGTCAAGGCTGTTGGAATTTCCAAAGGTAGAGGTTTTCAAGGTGCCATTAAACGGCATGGTTTTGCCGGTTTTCCAGCTAGCCACGGTCATGACAAGCCCAGAAGTGTGGGGAGTATTGGTCAAAGATGGCCACAGCACGTTAGAAAAGGTATGCGCATGGCCGGACATATGGGCAATACCCAAGTCACAGTAAAAAATTTACAGGTGGTACAAGTCGATAGTAAAAATAATTTAATTGCGGTGAAGGGTGCTCTGCCGGGTGCGATGAACTCAATCGTGAAAATTATCAGCACCGGTAAAGTTAAACCTTTAGTAAAAGTAGAAGTGGTTAAGGAAGAGAAAAAGAAGAAATAACTTAGCATTTAGTAAGTAGTTAGTAGCATTTAGCTACGAAACAGCTACCTACTAAACGCTAACTACTAAACGCTATATTATGAAGATTCCAGTTTACAATCAAAACGCCGAAGTGGTAGAAGAAATGGATTTGAATCCAAAGATTTTTGAAGTTAAACCAAAACAGCATTTGTTGGCAGAAGCGGTGAGAATTCAGTTATCCAATGCCAGACAAGGCGGAGCCAATACTAAAACCAGAGGTGAAGTAAGGGGTGGTGGTAAAAAACCTTGGAAGCAAAAAGGGACAGGCCGAGCGAGAGCCGGGTCTATCAGAAGTCCAATCTGGCGAGGTGGAGGTATAACTTTTGGTCCGAAAGCTAACCGTAATTGGGAATTAAAGTTAAACCAGAAAGCTAAGACTCAAGCTTTGTTTATGTCTTTGTCTGACAAGGTGAAAGAAAATAAGTTAATTGTGTTAGATAAAATAGAGTTAGCTGGCGTAAAGACTAAAGAATTTGTAAAAATTATTGAAGCCTTACAACAAGGGATAAAAGGAGTAGGTAAAAAACAATTAGTGGTGTTATCGGGTAAAGACGAAAAGTTAATTAAATCTTCTCGCAATCTGCCTTTTACCCATACCATTTTTGCCAGAAATTTAAATTTACTAGAAGTTATAAAAGCTGATTCGCTCTTAGTTTTAAAAGATAGTTTGCCGGTAATTGAAAAAACATATTTAAAGACTAGTAAGTAGTGGGTAGCATTTAATCAGTAATTCTTTCTAAACGTTAAGCGCTAAAAATATTTATGGGATTATTTTCCTCCAAAGATGAAAAGTCAGAAACAGCAGAAACTCAGGTTTCTCAGGTTAAAGTTGTCTTACCTAAGCAACCCGCTTTATTAATTCCCAGAATTTCGGAAAAATCCGCCAATGGAGTAAAAAATAATAAGTATGTATTCTTAGTCAAGAAGCAGGTGAATAAAATTGAAGTTAAAAAAGCTATTGAAGCGGAGTACAAAGTCAAGGTGGTTATGGTGAATGTGATTAATACGAAAGGTAAGCAAAAGCAACTGGGTAGATTTTTAGGTAAAACTTCAGATTTTAAGAAAGCAATTGTAACTTTAAAGCAAGGTGATAGCATTAAAGGAATCACTGAAGGGGTTTAAA
>CAZFXC010000002.1:29225-32021 GCA_964522815.1 uncultured Candidatus Saccharibacteria bacterium | reverse complement strand
CACTAAACGCTAACCGCTAATTCATATGGCCGTAAAATTATACAATCCAACTAGTCCCGGTAGACGTATCCACAGTGTTACGGATTATTCGATTTTAAAGAAAAAAGTTAAAACACCTAAGTCTTTATTAAATTCCAAAGCCAGACCGGCGGGTAGAAATCATTCCGGAAAAATTACTGTTCGTCATCAGGGTGGTGGACACAGAAGAATAATGAGGACCGTGGATTTTTCCAGAAACGATAAGTTAGATATTCCTGCTAAAGTTCAAACTGTAGAATATGATCCAACTCGCACCGCTTTTATTTCTTTAGTGGCTTACAAAGACGGTGAGAAGCGATATATTTTATCTCCCAGTGGATTAAAAGTTGGTGATACGGTAGTTTATAGTCCGAAAGCTGATATTCATCCGGGCAATCGTTTGCCGATAAAAAATATTCCAGTTGGGACTTTTATTCACGACATTGAACTCATACCCGGAGCCGGAGGTAAAGTCGCAAAATCCGCCGGAGCTTATGCTATACTGCAAACGATAGAAGCTGGTCATGCTTTACTTAAAATGCCTTCCAGTGAAATTAGAAAAGTGAATGAAAATTGTTTAGCCAGTATTGGACAGCTATCCAATATAGATTGGATGAATGTCCGGATTGGCAAAGCCGGTAGAAGCAGGCATATGGGCTGGAGACCTACGGTAAGAGGAAAGGTTATGAACCCGGTAGACCACCCACACGGTGGTGGTGAAGGTGTTAACCCAATTGGGCTTAAATATCCGAAAACTCCTTGGGGTAAACATGCTTTGGGAGTGAAGACCAGAGATAAGAAGAAGTATTCCAATAAGTTTATTATAAAGAGAAGAAGTAAATAGTTCACAGATACGCAGATAACACGGATAACGCAGATTTATATTGAATAAATTTGTGTCCGTGATATCAGTGAAATCCGTGAATCAGTGAACATATGTCACGATCATCTAAAAAAGGACCATATATAGACCAGAGGCTTTTAAAGAAAGTCTTAAATGCCAAACGGGGTGCCCAAATTAAAACTTGGTCGCGCGCTTGCACGATTGCGCCGGAATTTGTCGGGTTTACTTTTTTAGTCCATAACGGCAGAAAACATCTGGAAGTTTACGTGACAGAAAATATGGTAGGACATAAGTTAGGTGAATTTGCTTTAACTCGTAAGTTTACCAGACATGGTGGTAAGATGGCGAAAGAACAAGAAATGGCTGCTCAAGCTGCAGAAAAAGCTAAGTTAGAAGCCAGTAAGGAACCGGTTAAGAAGTAAATGCATGTTAACATGCAATCATCCTAACATCTTATCATCAGGAAATAGCAGTTGTTAGAATGTTAAAATGATAGAATGTTTAAATGAGTTATATGACAAAAGAACAACAGTTAAAAACTGAATCAGTAAAACTTGTTAAGGCAGTTGCCCGAGATCTTAGAATTGCTCCCAGAAAAATCCGTTTAGTGGCTAATTTAGTGAAAGGTATGAATGTGAATTCTGCCATGGTGCAACTTCAGCATATGCATCAAAAAGCCGCTCCAATGGTAGCCAGGTTAATTAAGAGCGCCATAGCTAATGCCAAAAATAATTTTTCATTAGATGCCGATAAATTGTTCGTCCACAGTATTACAGCTGACATGGGTAAATCTATGAAGAGATATTTTCCCAGAGCGAGAGGTAGTGCTTTTGTTATCCGCAGAAAGTTGTCTCATTTAAATGTAGTTTTGGTGGAAAAAGGTTCAGCAAAAGGCAATAAAGTAAAATTGGATTTATTTAAGAAAAAAGCCGAGCATAAAGATTTACATAATATAGATAAAGAGGAAGCGGTAAATACTCCAGTGCCCAAAGTCTTAGGTAAAAAGAGTGAAGTATTTAAGACCGAACAACAAGTTAAACTCAATCAAGCCCAAAACAAGCGAAGATTATTTAATAGAAAGAGCGGAGAGTAATTATTAAGGACAAAAGTTAAAAAATTAAATAAATGACAAAAGTTAAGGTTGCAGTTTATTTTTATTAATTTTTGTCAATTATGTCATTTTTGCCAAATTAAATTTATGGGTCATAAGATCAATCCAACATCAATAAGAATGAAAATCACCGAGGACTGGAAGTCCCGCTGGTTTGCTAAGCCCGCTCAATTTTCTAAAGTTTTGGCTGAAGATGCGAAGATTCGAGAGTATTTAGAAAAACATTTAAAGAAAGCTGGTTTGGTAAGATTAGATATTGAACGAACCAATAAGGGCACAGTGACAATTACAGTAAAGACGACTAAACCCGGGCTAATTATTGGAAAAGGCGGAGCTGGGATAGAAGAATTGAAGAAAAAGATTAAGCAAAAATTAAGAATTCAAACCGAGCTCAAAGTAAATATAGAAGAAGTCCGCGATATTAATTTACAAGCCATGGCAATTGCTAATTCCATTGCCGAACAAATTGAGAAACGAGTTGCCTTTAGAAAGTTAATGAAGCAATCTTTGGAGCAAATTATGAATGCTGGGGCAAGAGGGGCTAAGGTGGCGATTGGTGGGAGATTAAACGGAGCGGAAATTGCCAGAACCGAACATTTGTCTCAAGGTAAAATTCCTTTGCACACTTTAAGAGCCAATATAGATTTTGCTCGAAGCACAGCCTTCACGACTTACGGCACAGTGGGCATTAAAGTGTGGATTTACAAAGGTGATGTGTTTGAGGAAAAAAATCAAAATTCAAAAATCAAAATTCAAAATTAAAGAGTTTTGCCGAAGGCAAAACACCTAAATTTTACAGTTTGATATTTACATTTTAAATTAT
>CAZFXC010000002.1:22481-29125 GCA_964522815.1 uncultured Candidatus Saccharibacteria bacterium | reverse complement strand
TTTTATGTTTATTCCAAAAAAACTTAAACACCGCAAACACCATCGCGGTCATACTAAGGGTCAGGCCAACGCAGGGGCGACTATTGCTTTTGGTCAATTTGCTTTAAAAGCTATTGAGAGCTCTTGGGTGACTGCCAGGCAAATTGAGTCAGCGAGACGAGCGATGACTCGTTACGTGCAGAGAGGCGGTAAAATTTGGATTAGACTTTTTGCCGATAAGCCCGTGACTGTTCATGGTAATGAAAGCCCAATGGGTGGGGGAAAAGGTGCCGTAGACCATTTTGTTTCTGTGGTTAAGAAGGGAAAAATTTTATTTGAAATGGATGGGGTAACTCGCGAACAAGCCGAAGAAGCCATGAGACTCGCCAGTTATAAACTACCGGTTAAGACTAAATTTTTGGTTAAATAATTCAGTTTAGTACAGTAAATTTTATGAAATTTAATGAATTAACAGCTAAATCCCAAGAAGAATTACGCACTTTGTTGTTAGATTTAAAAAAGCAAATGACTGAATTGTCAGTTAAATTAAAGATGAATCAGGAAAAGCAGAATCATAAATTAAAAGTGTTGAAAAAAGATATTGCCAGAGTTATGACAATTTTACAGCATTAATTTTTTGAATATATGGATACTATTTCTCAAAAACAACAAATGAAGGGACAGGTTATTTCCGATAAGATGGATAAAACCGTGGTGGTTAAAGTCGATATTAAGAAACGACATCCTAAGTATAAAAAATCTTATACAGTTTCTAGACGCTTTAAGGCTCATGATGAAAATAATGAATTTAAAGTCGGTGATAAAGTATTAATTGAAGCGACTAGGCCTATAAGTAAAGAGAAGAAATTTAAAGTATTAAGTAAAATATAGCCTTTAGTAAGTAGTGGGTAGCATTTAGCTACCGGCTACTCACTAACCGCTACTCACTAACCGCTAATTCTATGTTACAAGTAAGGTCATGGATAAAAATAGCAGATAATACTGGCGCCAGAGTCGTTAATGTTTTCAGCGTGAATGGAAAAAATAAGAATCGTTATGCTCGAGTGGGGAGTATTGTAGCCGGCAGTGTAAAGGTTGCCGATCCCAACAGCGGATATAAGAAAGGGGATAAAGTTTACGCCTTAATCGTGAGGACTCGAAAAGAAATGAGACGTAAAGATGGTTCTTATATCAGGTTTGATGAAAATGCCGGAGTATTAGTTAGCAAAGAATCGGGTGAGCCAAAAGGTACACGTATTTTTGGTCCCATCCCCAGAGAAGTCAAAGAATTTGCATTGGGTGAATATGAAGATGGACTTAAAAAGATTTTATCCTTAGCTCCGGAAGTAATATAATTTTAGCATTTAGTAAGTAGTAGGTAGCATTTAGCTTCCGGCTACTCACTAAACGCTAATCACTAAAAGCTAATTTATGAATAAATTAAGATTAAAAAAAGGTGATAAGGTGAAAGTTTTGTCTGGCAAAGATAAAGGCAAGACCGGCAAAATTTTAGAAGTGATGCCAAAAATTTTTAAAGTTGTTGTGGAAGGTGTAAATGCTCATACTCGGTTTGAAAAGAGTAAAAAGGCCGGACAGCCTGGGAAGAAAGTTGATTTTTTTGCCCCTTTATCTGTAAGTAAAGTTCAATTATTAGATCCAGATTCCGGTAAACCAACTCGAATTGGTTATCACCTATTGGAGAATAAGACCAAAGAGCGTATTTCTAAGGTAAGTAATAAAGCAATATAAAAGTAGTAAGTTGTAAGTTAGTAAGTAGTAAGTACTTACAACCTACAACTTACCAACTTACAACTATCACATATGGAAAGATTGCAAGAAAAATATAATAAGGAAATTGTTCCAGTTTTAAAAACTAAGTTCGGTTTTAGTAATGTCATGGAAGTGCCGAAGATTCTTAAAGTTGTCTTAAATGTCGGTTTGGGAAAGATTAAGGAAGACAAGAAAAAAATCGATCAAACTTTTGAAGACTTCAAAAAAATTGCTGGTCAAGCCCCAGTCAAAACTAAGGCTAGAAAGTCAATTTCCGGTTTTAAGGTTAGAGAAAATCAGGTAGTGGGTTTAATGTGTACTTTGCGCGGTTATCGAATGTATAGCTTTTTAGATAAATTAATTAATGTGGCTTTGCCTAGGGTTAGAGATTTTCAGGGCGTATCAAAAGATGGGTTTGATGGCCGAGGTAATTATCATTTAGGCATGAAAGAACAAATTGTTTTTCCAGAAGTGCCGGCAGATTCCTTAGAAAATATTTTTGGATTCGAAATTTCTATTGTCACCAATGCACATAAAGATGAACCCGCAAGAGAGTTATTAAAATTAATGGGCTTCCCTTTTAAGAAGTAGTAAGTTGTAAGTGGGTAAGTAGTAAGTACTTACAACTTTACAACTTAGAACTTACAACTAAGTTATGGCTACACAAGCACAAATCGCAAAATCTTTAAGAAGTAGAAAAAACCCCAAGTTTTCTACCCGAGTCGTCAGACGTTGTTTTAGGTGTGGTAGAAAAGCAGGCTATATTCGAGACTTTGATTTGTGTAGGATTTGTTTTAGGGAAATGGCCAGCCGAGGTGAAATCCCGGGAATAGTTAAGGCAAGTTGGTAATTAAATATAAGAGATAAGAGAATAGTGAATAGAGAATAGGAAAAGCATTTGGTTTCGCCTAATCACTAAGCACTAAGCACTAATAACTAAGCAATAAATTATGTTCACCGATCCAATCTCAGACATGTTAACCAGAATAAGAACTTCTGTAGTCGCTAAAAAGAGCGAAGTAATTTTGCCGTTCTCAAAATTTAAAAAAGCTTTAGCTGAAGTTTTGGTTAAGGAAGGATTTATAAAATCGGTTAAAGAATTATCCGGTGAACATAAAATGTTGTCGATTGAATTAAAATATACTAGTGAAGGTGAACCAGTGATTTCCGGTATTAAAAGAATCAGCAAACCCGGACAAAGAATTTATTTGCCCTCCATTAAGATTCCCAGAACTAATAGTGGATTTGGAATCACTGTAGTTTCAACTTCAAAAGGATTATTTACCGATAAAGAAGCCAGAAAATTAAAAATGGGTGGAGAAGTAATTTGTCAGGTTTGGTAATTAATTAGCATTTATAGTGGGTAGCATTTAGGACTTAGCCAAATTATTGGCTCCTAAACGCTAAACGCTAAAGGCTAAACATTAAATTTATGAGTAGAATAGGAAAAAAACCAGTAATTATTCCAAGTGGAGTTAAGGTAGAACTTAAGGACCGTGAATTAAATGTGTCTGGGCCAAAAGGCAGTTTAAAGATGGAAATTCATCCGCAAGTTTTAGTCACTACTACCGATAAGGAAGTTGTAGTCGATATACAAGAAAAGACCAATAAGAAACAGAAGGCTTTGTGGGGACTTACTCGGGCTTTGGTTCAAAATTTAGTTGAGGGAGTTAATAAAGGTTTTGAAAAGAAGTTGGAAGTTAACGGAGTTGGTTTTAAGGTTTCAGCAGTCGGGCCCAAGCTAACTTTAGCTTTAGGTTTTTCTCATCCGATAGAAATGACCGCACCGAATGGTATTACTGTGGCCGTGGAAAAGAATTTAATAACTATTTCGGGAGCCGATAAGCAAAAAGTTGGTCAGTTTGCTGCTGAAATTCGTGAGTTAAAGAAACCGGAACCTTATAAAGGTAAAGGTATTAAATATATTGATGAAACTATTCAAAGAAAAGCTGGTAAAGTGGTAAAAGTGGTGGGAGGCGGGAAGTAAACAGTAGTAAGTTGTAAGTTAGTAAGTAGTAAGTACTTACAACTTTACAACTTAGTACTTACAACTAATTATATGAACAAGAATAAGCAAAAAATTATCAAGAGAAATATTAGACATAACCGAGTGAGAGCCAAAGTTTTTGGTACTGCAGTTTTACCTAGGTTGTCGGTTTTTAGAAGTCAGGGTCATATTTATGCTCAAATTATAGATGATGTGGCGGGGAAAACTTTAGTTTCAGCGAATAGTCAAAAATTGGGCTTAAAGTTAAAAAAGAGTGAAATAGCTAAAGCGGTAGGTAAATTGGTAGCTAATTTGGCTTTAAAGCAAAATCTTGCTAAAGTAGTTTATGATAGAGGTGGATATAAATATCATGGGAGAGTTAAAGCCTTAGCTGAAGGTGCTAGGGAAGGTGGATTAGTCTTTTAATCAATTGAATCAACGAATGGAACGAATCCACGAATATCAACGAATTTGAAGGATTCATAAATTGGTAACCATTTGTAGATTTGTTTAATTTGTAGATTTGATATATTTTATGGAAAAAAGAAGAAGACAACAAAATAAAGACGGCGAACAAGCTCAAGAACGAAGTGAGTTTGACCAAAAGGTTGTAGAAGTCAAGCGCGTGACTCGGGTTATGGCTGGCGGAAAGAGAATGCGTTTTCGGGCTTTAGTTGTGGTTGGTGACCATAAGGGCCGAGTCGGAGCCGGTTTAAGAAAAGGTATGGATTTTTCGGATAGCGTAGCCAAAGCTGCAACAGCTGCTAAAAAGGAATTGATTAGTCTGCCTTTGGTGAATGGAACTATTCCTCATATGGTAAATATTAAGTATAAATCCAGTAAGTTGTCCTTAATGCCAGCCAAGCCAGGAAGTGGTGTGATTGCCGGAGGTGCGATTCGAAGCGTTATGGAATTAGCCGGCGTGAAGAATGTAGTCAGTAAAATGTTGGGGTCTAATAACAAAGTCAATAACGTGAAAGCCGTATTTGAAGCCTTTAAGCAAATGAAAAGCAAGGCGGATATTGGAAAAATGAGACAATAATAAGCAGTTAGCGATTAGCATTTAGCGCTTAGTCAAAATGACAGCTAAATGCTAAATGCTAAATGCTAAATGCTAATTTTATGATAAAATTACATCAATTAAAAAAACATCCAAAATCTACTCACCGAAGAAAAGTTGTGGGCCGAGGTTTGGGTAGCGGACACGGCACTTATTCTACTCGAGGCGGTAAAGGTCAAACTGCCAGAACCGGACACAGTAAAATGCCGGTAAATTTTGAAGGTGGTCGTCAGCCTCTGGTTAGGCAAATGCCAAAATTAAGAGGATTCTCTTCTTTAGCTCACAAACACGCTGTTGTATCCTTGGATCAGTTAAATATTTTTCAGGACAATGATATAATAGATTTATCTGCTTTAAAGCAAAAAAAGTTAGTTGATACTAACGTAGTTAAAGTTAAAATTTTACAAGGTGAAATCAAAAAGAAATTAAACATCAAATTACCCATTTCCGCTTCAGCCAAATTGGCAGTAGAACAGCTTGGCGGAAAAATTTTATAAGAGCGAGTAGGGCTTGGCGGATAGGGTATAGAAAACCTAAACGCTAAACGCTAAAAGCTAAACCCTAAAAATGAACAAATTATTGTTAATTTGGAAAACTAAAGATCTTAGAACCAAAATTCTAATTGTTTTTGGTTTGTTATTGGTTACGAGAGTTTTGGCTAGCGTACCCATCCCGGGTATTGATGCTTCTAACTTAAAAGCTTTATTTCAACAGAGTCAATTTTTAGGTTTATTAAATATTTTTTCCGGTGGTGGCTTGACTAATTTTTCTATTGCCATGATGGGAGTTGGTCCATATATTACCGCTTCCATAATTATGCAATTACTTACGATTATTGTGCCGTCTTTATCTGAGCTCCAAAAAGAGGGTGGAGAAGCTGGTCGGGCACAGATTAATATGTATACTCGCTATTTAACCATTCCTTTGGCAATTTTACAGGGTTTTGGCACCATTCGGTTATTGCAAAGCCAAGGAGGAGCTGCGGTTTTGGGTAATTTTAATGCTTTTCAATGGTTTATAACTCTATTATCTATTACGGCCGGGACTTTGTTTTTAATGTGGCTGGGGGAAATTATGTCCGAGTACGATGTGGGTAATGGTGTGTCTTTAATTATTTTTGCTGGAATAGTGGCTCAGCTTCCTTCCAGTTTAATTTTCTTAAAAGATTGGTATGACCCCAGCAAACTCCCAGTGGTCTTGGGTTTTGTGGCTGTGGTGTTGGTGGTAATTGCGGGTGTGGTGTTGGCTACCGAAGCGCAAAGAAATGTGCCAATTGCTTATGCTAAAAGAGTGAGAGGAAATAAATTATTTGGCGGAGTAGATACGCATTTGCCTTTAAGATTAAATCAGGCCGGTGTTATCCCCATTATTTTTGCTATTTCTATTATGCTTTTTCCCGCTATGGTGGCACAATTTTTTATTAATGCCAAATCACCGTTTTTAGCCAATAATGCCCAAAGAGTAATTGATTTATTTAATTCCCAGGGTTGGTTTTATGGGATTGTGTATTTTGTTTTAGTAATGGCTTTTACTTATTTTTATACTGCGGTAATTTTTAACCCCACGGAGATTGCAGAAAACGTACAAAGAAACGGTGGATTTATTCCGGGACTACGGCCTGGTACCCAAACTGCGGAATTTCTAGACAAAGTTTTAAACAGAATAACTTTAGCTGGAGCATTTTTCTTAGCGCTAATTGCGGTTTTGCCGTTGATTATGCAAAATTTAAGTGGCGCTCGGGCTTTAAGCTTTGGCGGAACTTCGCTCTTAATTGCTGTTTCCGTAGTCATAGAAATTATTAAAAAGATTGACGCTCAGTTAACTATGCATGACTACGAAGGCTTTTAG
>CAZFXC010000002.1:17391-22381 GCA_964522815.1 uncultured Candidatus Saccharibacteria bacterium | reverse complement strand
AAACCTGCCATAATATTGGCAGGTTTTTATATTATGACCAAAGACGAATTTGAAAATTTAATTACCGATGCGGTTAAGGCACTTCCTAAAACTATTCAAGACAAGTTGAATAACGTAGAAATAGTTTTAGAAGAGGGGGAGTCCCCCAATAACAGTTTATTTGGTTTGTATCACGGAGTATCGCAAATTGCCCGAGGTTCGGCATATGGGAGTAGCCCGACCTTACCCGATAAAATTACCTTGTGGCAGGGAACAATTGAAAAGTTTGCAGGTGAGACATCCAAAATTCCAAGTTTAGTGAGGCGCGTGGTGTGGCATGAAATTGGCCATCATTTTGGATTTAATGAAGCTGAAATTAGAAAATTGGAAAAGAAGTGGGAAGCCGAGGGTAAGGTATAGATCCACAGATACACTGATTAGCTCAGCATTGACAAGTTAATCAATTAGGTGTAAAATTTGGAGTTAATTGTTAATTTATGGTATAATACTTATATGGTAGCTACAGCAAATCATACAAAAAGAACTGAAATCCCTCGTCCTTTAGAAGTGGGTGGGGATGGAAACAGAGATTTTAGAAATAATCCCAAAAAAGTGGAAACTTTGACAGGGGAAGAATTAGCAGATGCAGATAGAACTAAGGTTGCCCAAGCTATTTCTAATAAGGTGGCTCAAATCGAGGCGGGTGAGGCACCGGCAGTTGACCCAAATATTTTGAACGGAGCAGAAATGGAAGCACCAAATCCAAACGCACACTTAGATAATTTACAAGAACTTTTAAAAGCGTTAAATAATGGTGAGCCATTCGATCCAACAGACTTAACAGAACGAGTTTTAGGAGGTAAATCCGAACTGAATTAGAAATAAAATTTTAAAATTTTTTTGATAAGTAAAAAACAAAAATAAAATGTTATTGGGTTTAGACGCAGTACAAATTGCTTTTTTAATTTTAGTTGCCCTAGTTATTGTTTTTGGCTGGGTGTTTTTTTATTATTTTAAAAGACATGTTTATCATAAAGGGCATGTGGTGCCTAGGACGTTAGACTGGGTATTTTTGGAAATTCAAATGCCAAAAGAAAATAGTGAAGACAAAGATCAGCAAAGAACCAAAAGTGAAGAAGAGAAAAAAGCCCTCATTGCCGTTGGCGAACAATTATTTACAACACTATCTGAAAGTGGGCATAGTAAGGGTTGGCTGAAGGGTAAGGATTATTATAGCTTTGAAATTGCCTGCACCGATAAAAAGATTTCTTTTTACATTAATTGTCCGAAACATTTACAACAATTGGTGGAAAAGCAACTGCAAGCCCAGTATCCTCATGCGTTTGTGGAGCAGGTGAAGGGGTATAATCCGTTTCAAAAAGGCGCTACAGTGGAAGCTAAAGAATTGCAGTTGAATAAAAAATATGTTTATCCATTTAGGACGTATAAGAATACCGAAACCGATCCACTTAACGCGCTTACGAACGCCATGAGCAAACTTCAAGAAGGCGAAGGTTTGGCGATTCAGTATGTAATTAGTCCGGCGGGCACGGCTTGGCAAGCTACGCCTCGGCATATGGCTTTGGAAGTTCAGCAAGGAAAAAATCCTGAATTGATTGAACGAGGACATGTGTATAAATTTTTTGTGGGTTTTAGAAGATTTTTAGCCGGGGTTTTAACCGGCACAGCAGGTCAGCAAAGTCAGGGTTCTCATGCGCATAAAGATCTAAGCGGTTATGGCGCTCCCATTCAACTCACCCCCATGCAACAGGAAATTGTTAAACGGCTGGAAGAAAAGGCGAGTCGTCCGGGGTATAAAATAAATATTCGTTTGGTGGCTTCGTCGGTTATTCCTGGCAATGCGAAGACACATATGCATAATTTAATGTCGAGTTTTTTGCAATATAATTTTCCGCCCTTTAATGGCTTAAGGGAAAAAAACAGGAATCAAAACGATATTTTAGTTGATTATATTTTTCGAGTGTTTCGGGATTATGGTAAAACCAATATTATCAACACGGAAGAAATGTGTTCTTTGTGGCATTTGCCTACTCCGTTTATTGAGACACCTAATATTAAATGGTTAATTTCCAAAAAGGCTCCTCCGCCAATTAACGTTCATACAGAAGGTTTGTTAATTGGTAAAAATGTCTATCGGAATGTGGAAACCCCCATTTATATGGGGAGGGAAGACAGGCGCAGACACACTTATATCCTCGGTCGAACTGGGAGTGGTAAGTCCGTGTTATTGTCTAATATGGCGATTCAGGATATAAAAAATGGCGAAGGACTTTGCGTGATTGATCCGCACGGTGATTTAATTCAAGATATTTTGCTGAATTGTCCCAAAGAGCGAGCCGAAGATATTATTGTGCTGGAGCCGTTCGATATGGAGCGCCCCATTGGGTTAAATATGCTGGAAGTGGATAGCGAAGAGCAAAAAGATTTTGCCGTGCAGGAAATGATTTCGATTTTTTATAAACTTGTAACCGATCCCGCCATGCTGGGGCCCATGTTTGAACATAATATGCGAAACGCTATGTTAACTTTAATGGCGGACGAAGAACACCCGGGCACCATTACCGATGTGCCAAGGATTTTTACCGATACCGAGTTTCAACGTTATAAATTATCTAAAGTGAAAGATCATGTGGTCAGATTATTTTGGGAAAAAGAAATGGCCAAAACGTCGGATTTTCATAAATCGGAAATGCTGGGTTACTTGATTTCCAAAGTGGGTAGATTTGTGGAAAATACCATGATGCGCAACATTGTTGGCCAATCTAAGAGCGGGTTTAATTTCAGAAAAGTGATGGATGAGGGGAAAGTATTATTAGTAAATTTATCTAAAGGGAGAACTGGGGAAATTAATGCTAAGCTGTTAGGTTTAATTTTGGTGTCAAAAATTCAAATGGCAGCTTTATCTCGCGCGGATATACCGGAAGAAAAACGCAGGGATTTTTATTTGTATGTGGATGAGTTCCAGAATTTTATTACTGACGCGTTTTCCTCAATTTTATCGGAAGCGAGAAAGTATAAGTTAAATTTAATTATTGCTCACCAGTATTTGGGACAATTAGAAACTCAGGCCGGGGCTCAAGGCGCGGCAAGTAAAGACTTGCGGGATGCGGTGTTTGGTAATGTGGGCACCATGGTAGTGTTTAGGACCGGAGCGGAAGATAGTGAAGTGTTAGGCAAGGAATTTAGTCCGACGTTTAACCAGTTTGATTTGGTCAATATAGATAGGTATAATGCTTATGTCAAGCTCATGGTGAATGGCACAGCCAGTAAACCGTTTAATATGGCGACTATGCCCCCTCGGAAGGAAGGCACAGAAGAAATCGCGAATGCCATTCGTCAACTGTCTCGTTTAAAATACGGTAGGGCCAGAGCCGAGGTGGAAGCTGAACTGTTAGAAGCCGGGCAAGTCGCAGAGAGTATGGCTGAAGCTCTGCCGGCCATTGAAAGAGGACTATAATTTTTCCCGCCAAAGGCGGACCCGCCTTTGGCGAAAATTTCTAATTTCTAATTTCTAATTTCTAATGGCGGAAGAAAATTATATTAGCATTCTAGGTAAGTTTTTAAGTCACTTACTTGAAGCTGGAAAAATTAGCATCAAAGATTCTGTAATTATTATGAAGGCTTTTGAGCCGGTGTGTACGAGTATAAAAACTCGGCAGGATTTAATTCAGTTTTTGGACAAGTATGTGGGTTATTATTGGGAACTTAAAGAATTAAAACATCAACTTTTAG
This sequence comes from uncultured Candidatus Saccharibacteria bacterium, assembly GCA_964522815.1. Taxonomy (GTDB): domain Bacteria; phylum Patescibacteriota; class Doudnabacteria; order UBA920; family UBA920; genus JBBTRN01. The sequence continues at coordinate 18,649 of CAZFXC010000002.1, read as the reverse complement.
ACAGTAATCATAAATTTGAATAAATATGTCAGGACATGGGCACGAATCACATGGTGGAGGACACGAGTCGCACGGCGGAGGGGGTGGAGGCGGGGGTAAAGGTTATTTTAAGCGGTTTTTAAAAGAATTTTCACCCTTATTTTTAGCCGGCACTATGTTGTTTAATATGTTTGACCAAAAAGGGGTTACGGATTTTATTAATCATTTTTCTAATCCGGCTGTTGAATTTTTTAGTGCTCCTTTTACCAAGGGAGCTGGTGGGGGTGGGGGGCACGGAGGTGGGGGTGGGCATGGTGGACATCATTAATTTGCTTTTTTTCTAGAAAAAGTTTATAATACTTAAGCTTTTAATTAGTCTTAGAAACAAAAAATATAGCATAAAAATTTAATCAAAATAAAAATATGGATAATCACTCAAATTTGGCGTTAATCGCCCAAATGATAGATTCAGCCGAAAAAAATATTCAAACCGCCAAGCAATTACTTAAGGAAATGCTGGGTGGAATGCCACCTAGAGGGAGCGCCATGGCAGTGGAAAAGATGCAAACTTTTGCTGTTTCTGAAGGTGGAAAAATTATTGAAGGGAGTTTTGATGGTCAGAATATGTCAGGACCTGACGGCAAACAGTATCCAGTGCCAGCGAACTATGCGTCCAAATCTAAATTGGTAGTGGGAGATATTTTAAAGTTAACAATTGCTGAAGACGGTTCCTTTATTTATAAACAAATTGGACCAGTAGAACGCAGAAAGGCCTTAGGAATTTTAATGGTAGATGAACGAGGTGATTTTCGGGTTTTGGCTGAAGGTAAATCTTACCGAGTGCTAACTGCTTCTTTGACTTATTTTAAATCTGAACCAGGTGATGAAGTCACGATTGTTTTGCCTGCCACAGGTGAGGTAGAGTGGGCAGCGGTGGAAAATGTTATTAAAAAAGGTTCCTCGGGAGGCGTAGTGGACCAAGAAATGTCAGATATCTCACCCAAAAAAAAGCTTAAAATCGATGATGATGAAGAACTTTAGTTCACAGATGCACAGATAGTACGGATCGCACCGATTAATATTTGATCTCTATAATATGGATCAAACTCCATCAGGAATTAATATATCACTAACGCAAAAAATCACCGGAATTTTGCAGAGCCAGCCGGTGATTTTGCAATTTTTTAAGTTTGCTGGGATTGGTTTTTTGACTACCGCATTTGATTTTTTATTGTTTAATATTCTGTCTAAGGTTTTGCAGGTTAATGCGGGCATGCCT
>CAZFXC010000002.1:10554-17291 GCA_964522815.1 uncultured Candidatus Saccharibacteria bacterium | reverse complement strand
TTTGTATGGAGGTGGTATTATGGAGAAGTTTTGCTTTAGTTTGGTTTGCAGATAAAACTAAAATGTTTCCTAAAACGATTTTAACTTTTATTTTAGTGAGTGTGATTGGCGCCAGTATTAACAGTGGTTTAGTGGGGGCGGTTACCAAATATTACCCACTTACCGATAATTTAGATTTAAATAAAAATTTAGCTAAGGTCTTTGCCAATGCGATTTCTTTAATTTGGAATTTTGTGGGGTATAGGATTTTGGTGTTTAAAAAGTCGGAAGGTAAGCCTTAGGTGACTTTTGGTCCCCGAGGGTTTGTGTTATAATATTTTGGCTAATTTTAAACATCCATGCCTGTTTTATATAGAAAATATAGACCTCAAATTTTTGCAGAAGTCGTGGGGCAAGAGCCGGTTGTTACCACTTTGCAAAATCAAATTAAATCTGGGCAAATTGCCCATGCTTTTTTATTTGTAGGCAGTAGAGGGATTGGGAAAACTTCGGTAGCCAGAATCTTAGCCAAGGCGGTCAACTGCCAATCAGTAAATCAGCCAATCAGCCAATCCTCCGTCGCTAATGCTATGGAGGACAAGTCAGCAAATAAGCTAGGGGGGGAGAAAAATATGGTACAGCCTTTGTCTGATGCCTTAGGTGAGGCGTGTGGGGAATGTGAGGTGTGCAAAGCTGTGGAGGTAGGCAATTTTATTGATTTGGTGGAAATTGACGCAGCTTCTAATACCGGCGTGGATAACATTCGTGAATTAATTGAACAAACTAAATTTTCTCCGGCGAGGGCTAAGTATAAAGTGTTTATTATCGATGAAGCACATATGCTCTCTAAAGGAGCCTTTAACGCCCTGCTGAAAACTCTAGAAGAGCCACCGGCACATGCGATATTTATTTTAGCCACTACGGAAGTTGGTAAAATTCCTCCAACAATTATTTCCAGAACTCAAAGACTCGATTTTAAACGAGTTTCACCCAATCTGATTGAGAATTATTTGCAAAAAGTTTTAGCTTTAGAGCAAGTAAAAGTTGAGGAGCAAATTCTTAAGTTAATTGCTGTAAACGCTGAGGGTGGTATGAGAGACGCTTTATCTTTATTGGATAAAGTTTTAAGTTTAGGTTCAAATGCTGAGTTAGCTTATATTTTAAGAATTTTAGGTATTGCCAATATCAGTAAATTAGAAAAGTTTGCTGAATTGATTTTTAATCAGCAGACCACTTTAATCCCTGAGTTTATCAAGGAGTTATATGAGGAAGGTGTAGATTTTATTACGTTTAATAAAGATTTTTTGGAATATTTAAGAAAAATTTTAATCGTTAAAGTTTTCCAAAGTAATAGCGATTGGGGACTCACCAGTAACCAAATAGCTTTTTTAGAAAATTTAAGCCAAACTCAAACCGAAACTAAAATTATTACCATTATTAGATTATTTTTACGTTCTTTGAAAGAGCAGAATTCTTCTCCCAGTTTAGATTTGCCCGTATTATTGGCAGGGATTGAGGCCTCAATGGACCCCAATAGGGTCTCTCATAACGTAAAAAAAAAGCTTAATCCCATAATTACCGCTTCCAATATCTCAAATTTACAAATTTCAACGGATAAGAATTTATCTACCGATATAGATAGTCAGCTTTCTGTGGAGAATATAAATGAAAAATGGGATGAGTTTGTAAAAAAAGTTAAGGCACTAAATGGACCTTTGGCAAATTTATTACGCACCTCCGAAATTTTGCGAGTTAGTCATCAAAAGATTTTTATTTCGGTTAAATATCAATTTCATAAACAAAATTTAGAACAAGCTAAGAATAGTGATTTAATTACGAAAATTTTACATGAGGTTTTTAAGTGTCCTTTAACCTTAATCTCTGAAGTAAAAGAAAATCAAGCCAGTGATTTACCTCGAGTGGAAGATTTGAGTAATGCTTTAAAAGTTTTTGGTGGAGAGTTGGTTGAATAATCTATACTGAAAATAAAAAAATTGGCAAAATGCCAATTTTTTGTTATAATCTATCTACATTTAACTAAAATTATACCTTCCATAATATGCAGGAAAATAAAGATATTCAAGAATCATTGACTCAAGATATGCTAAAACGTAGTTGGGTGGATTACCATCAAGCTTGGAATAAAAATTTTTGGCCAATGGTTATTATTAGTTTTGTGTGTGGTGTTTTGGGAATTTTGGTTAGTTTGTCTGTTTTAAAACACAGTAGTAGTTTACAAAAATATTTTTTGGTCGCTAATGTAGGTTTGGCAAACGAACCACAAAACCGAACGGTGGTACTCGCCGAAGAGTCTTCGGTCATAGATGTGGTAAAAAAGGCTAGTCCGGCAGTGGTTTCGATTGTCGTAACCAAAGATATTAGTAAGTTAAGGCAATTTGGTTTTAATCCGTTTGAAGATGAGTTTTTTGATTTTTTTGGTGTAACTTCCAAGCCTAAGAGTAATGCCCCAGATATTAGACAGGTAGGGGCAGGTAGCGGGTTTTTTGTCAGCGCGGATGGTTTGATTTTAACCAATAAACATGTGGTATCTGATGCTCAGGCATCTTACACGGTAATTACCAATGATGGTAAAGAGTACGAAGCTAAAATTTTGACAACAGATTCTAGAAATGATTTGGCAATTATAAAAATAGAAATTCCCAAGAGTGAGTATTTGGAGTTTGCTCCCAATGATGATTTAACGGTTGGACAAAGAGTAATTGCCATTGGCAATTCTTTAGGTCAGTACCAAAACACCGTAACGACTGGTGTAGTTTCTGGGATAGGAAGAAGTATTATTGCTGGTTCCAGTGAAGGCACAGAACAATTAGAAGGGGTTGTTCAAACCGATGCCGCAATTAATCCGGGCAATAGTGGCGGTCCCTTGTTAAATTCGCTTGGTCAAGTGGTAGGTATAAATACCGCGGTTGATAATCAAGGCCAGCTCGTGGGTTTTGCAATTCCAGGGCAAGATGCCAAGAAAGCTTTGGAGAGTTATAAAAAATTTGGCAAAATTTCCCGTCCGTTTATTGGGGTGAGGTATATTATGTTATCTAAAACTTTGGCTGAGAAAGAACAATTATCCAAAGATTATGGAGCATTGTTAATTCGTGGTGATACCACAACGGATTTTGCGGTGGTGCCGGGTAGTCCGGCTGACAAAGCCGGTCTTAAGGAGAATGATATTATTTTGGAGATTAATGGGGTAGAATTAAAAAAAGACAAAACTTTGGCCGGCGAGTTAAAAAAATATGCTGTGAATGACACTTTAACCCTAAAAGTTTATAGTCAAGGGGCAGAAAAAGTCGTGAAGGTAACTTTAGTAGAAAGTAAATAACGATTGATTCAAATAAATAAATGCAAATTAATGTTGATTTCAATTCGGGTCGGGTGCTTGGTATTGATTACGGGGAAAAAAGGATAGGGTTAGCCATAAGTGATGAGTCTCAAACTATAGCTAGAGAATTGATGATTGTTTCGCCAAAAAAATTTTGGCAAGAAATTAATCAATTAATAAATACTCAGCAAATTAGTAAAATAGTTTTGGGTTGGCCACTTAATATGAGTGGGCAAATGACTAAAAAAACTAAAGAAGTGGAGCAATTTAAGCTAAGGTTAGAAAACAGTACCGGATTACTGGTAGAAATTATAGATGAAAGATTATCCTCACACATGGCCGGACGGATTAAAAACAGTGGCAGAAATTTAGACAGTCTTTCCGCACAAATTTTATTACAAAATTATTTAAATAAACAAAAAAATGAAAAGAAATAATAAATTGGTTATTTTATTTTTTCAGTTTAAGAGACAGCTAATGGAATTTATTCAGCGCCAAAATTTTGGTGTAAGTATGCCAAACAAGAGGGGGTTCACCCTTATTGAACTTCTTGTAGTTATTGCGATTATTGGTTTGTTATCCAGTGTGGTCATAGTAAGTTTAAATTCTTCCAGAGCAAAGGCTAGAGATACTAGAAGAAAGGCAGATTTAGCTCAAATTAGTAAGGCTTTGGAATTATATTACGAAAAATATGGCACTTACAAGGTTCAGGGAGGTGGTTGGAGAGGGACCCCTTCAGATTCACAGACTGCGTGTGGGTGTGGTTGGTTAGGTTTTCAGGATACGGGTAATTATCCCTTAGCAGTAACTGCTGTGCTTAAAAATGAAGGTTTTTTAAGTCGAAGTTTAGTTGATGATCCTAAAGGACCTAACCCCAGTTATATGATTTATACTTGTGGGGGAAATGATAATGGTCAAAGGTTTAGCTTGTATGCCACATTGGAAAATCCCACTGCAGCGGAAGCAGCAGCGGTTAGTACTGGTTGCGGTGTTAGTGTAGATACTTCTTACGGTAAAAATTATATTGTGGGTAATTAAATTTACTAATTTTTGGACTTTAGTTTGCAAAGTTTTTAAATTTTAGCCGATTTTTACCAGTTTATTTTATGAGTGAGTTTAGACAAAATCCAATTTCCAAAGCTTGGGTCTTAATGGCGCCTTTGCGGGGTAAAAGACCGGCTGAGTATAAAACTTATTCTGTAATGAATGGGGTATTAGAAAAAGATAAAACTTGTGTGTTTTGTCCGGGTCAGGAAAGCCAGAATTTAGAAATCGGTCGGTATGTTTATGAAGATTATGCCGTAATGCATAAAAATTTAGATAGTCAAAAAAGTGCAGTTGCATTCATTCCGCCTTTGCGTGAGGCTTTAAAAACCAGCCAAGATTGGGAGTTAAGGGTTATAAAAAATAAATTTCCTTCTTTAGAGCATACGGTAAGTTATGCGCATAAGGAGTTTTATTTTTCTACTACTGGTGCGGGTGATCACGAAGTGATTATTTTAAAAAAACATAATGAACCGGTGGCATTGCAGTCCATTAGCGCTGTTGAATTAAGTTTAAGAGCTTTAATCCAGAGAATTAACGTTTTGTCCCAACATCCGGAAACGGCTTATGTCCAAGTTTTTCACAATCATGGGCGAGATGCGGGGGCTTCTTTACTCCATCCACATTATCAACTTTTATCTATTCCTATCGTTCCGCCCCACATTCATAGTGAAATAATGGGTTGTCAACATTATTTTAATTTACACAAAACTGATATCTATGGTGATATCATTCAAGAAGAACTTAAAATTAAAAATAGGATTATTCATGAAGATGAATATTTTGTAGTACTTTGTCCTTATGCCTCCAGAAAACCGTTTGAGATGTGGGTATTACCTAAACGACAATGTTCTAGGTTTGAAGAACAAACCGAAGCAGAAGTTTATCATTTATCTTTTTTACTAAAAGCAGTGTTAGGGCAATTATATGTAAAATTGAGCGATCCGCCGTTAAATTTTTATGTGCATACCATGCCCAATTACCGAGAGAGTAAGACTTATAACGAAAGAGCTTTCCGTTGGCATTTGACGATTTTTCCCCGTTTGACCATTTGGGCAGGGTTTGAATACGCTACGGGCATTCCAGTGAACCCCATTTTGCCAGAGGTGGGAGCTGAGTTTTTGAGAGGAGAGCAGAGTATCTACCAAAGTACGAAAATAAACGAAAGTACGAAATGAGTCAAAAAGAAAAGTTGAAACGTGATGATTTAGTGTATGCTAAAGAATGCTACGAGTTAGTAAATGCTTTATTTGAAGTATATAAACAACTAGGTAGTGGTTATCAGGAAAAATATTATCAACGTGGATTAGCTAGAGAATTTGTAATTAGGAAATGGGATTTTGAGGAGCAGGTGTTTACCCCATTATATTATAAAGAGGAAAAAGTAGGTAATTATTTTATTGATTTTGTTGTAATGATTAATGGGATAAAGATTGTTCTGGAAATAAAAAAAGACGAGTATTTTTCCAAACGGCATATAGATCAAGTTGTAGGATATTTAAAATCAACAGGACTTAAACTAGGGGTCTTGGCAAATTTTACTCCTCGGGGTGTAAAATATAAAAGAATAGTAAATTTATAATGTTTCGTATTTTAGTATAATTTAGTAATTTTGTAGATAATATGAAAAAACTTATTATAGCAAATTGGAAACTTAATCCTACTACTTTAAAAGAGGCACATAAACTTGCAGAGTCTATTCAGCGTGTGAAAAAGCACACAGTGGTTTTGTGTCCGCCAACAATTTATTTATCCCAAATTGATTTTCCCAATTTGGGAGCGCAAGATTGTTTTTGGACCGAAAAAGGTGCTTATACTGGCCAAGTGAGTACGGCTCAACTTAAAGATTTAAAAGTCAAATATTGTTTGGTTGGACATAGTGAAAAACGGGAATTTGGCGGGGATACAAACGAAATAATAAATGCTAAAATTAAAAGTTGTTTGGCGAATAAAATTATTCCGGTTTTGTGTGTGGGTTATAACACCACGGTTGAACAGGACGATTTGGAAGTAATAGATGTTTTAAAAACACAACTAGAGATTGGTTTAAAAGCTGTGGATGCGACTAAAGTTGTTGTGGCTTATGAACCGGTATGGGCAATTGGCGCAGGCAAGACACCCACGCCTGAGCACGCAGAACGAGTCGCATTATTTATTAAATCCAGATATATGGTGACTAAAGTTTTATATGGTGGCAGTGCAAATATAGTAACCGCACCTAGTATGCTTAAAGAACCAAATATAGATGGACTGTTAGTGGGAGGAGCGAGTTTAGTAGCCAGTCAATTTAATCAGATAATTAATTATTAGCATTTAGTTGGTAGTGAGTAGGATTTAGTCAAAGTCCTAAACGCTAAACGCTAAACGCTAAACGCTA
>CAZFXC010000002.1:9367-10454 GCA_964522815.1 uncultured Candidatus Saccharibacteria bacterium | reverse complement strand
AAAGAAGATGATTATCCGGACTTGATTTTTCCTTGCGCACAAAAAGTGGCAGAGAATGTTGGTTCGAGAGGCATTATTTTAGGTTCCTCAGGGCAGGGAGAAGCAATTGTGGCTAATAAAGTCAAAGGCATTAGAGCAGTGGTGTTTTATGGTGGGGATATGGAAATTATTAAACGAAGCCGAACGCATAATAATTCCCAAATTCTTTCTTTGGGGGCAAGGTATTTAACTTTGGAAGTTGCCAAGGAAGCGGTAGATTTGTGGTTAAACACCGAGTTTGAAGGGGGAAGACATCAGCGCAGGATAGACAAAATTAGAGAAATAGAGAATTCAATCTAGTGTTATTTTCATTCGTTAAAAATTGGTAAATTCCAGCAGGATTTGTAATAAGAAACTAATTCCAAATAAATTGAACAGCATTTTTAATTTATCGGAATGACAGATTATTTATGGCACAAATTGTTCCGGCAATTTTAGAGACTACTAAAGAAGCTTTTGAAAGAAGCTTAAGTTTGGTATGTAAGTTACCGGCGTTAAATCGGATTCAAGTAGATTTTGGTGATGGTGAGTTTATAGATAATCGTTTAGTGGTTGTATCGGACATGGATACTTTGAATCCGGCTTTTGAATGGGAAGCTCATTTAATGGTACAGGAGCCCAGTGATTTTCTGGATTATCAAATTTGTGGATTTCAAACCATCATTGTGCATTTTGAAGCATTTCCATCGGTTGATAGTTTGAAAAGAATTTTGGATGAAATTAAAAAAATGGGTTTAAAAACCGGAGTGGCTATAAAACCTTCAACATCAGTTAAGGTTTTACAAGATATTACGGCAGATCAGTATTTAATTATGAGCGTAGTCCCTGGCAAGCAAGGGCAAGCATTTCTTCCAACTACCTTAGATAAAATTAAAGAATTAAGGGTTTTAAAACCTCATGCTATAATAGAAGTAGATGGGGGAGTGAATAAAACCAATATTTTTCAAATAAAACAAGCTGGAGCTGATTTAATTTGTGTGGGTTCGGCTTTAGTAAAAGCACAGGATGTGGGTTTAGCTTACGCACATTTGGAAGATAAAATAATTTA
>CAZFXC010000002.1:0-9267 GCA_964522815.1 uncultured Candidatus Saccharibacteria bacterium | reverse complement strand
TAAATGTAAGTTAGCAAGATGCAGTATTTCCCCCTCCTGATGAGGAGGGGTTAGGGGAGGTAATTATAGTGTGGTTCGATATCAAAATAGAGATGTATTAAATAATATTGACGGGGTATTTGAAGACTTATGCCGTAAATTAAATTTACTATGACCCCCTCCAACTCCCTCTCTTTTTGGGGAGAGGGCTAAAACAAATGCCTAAACTATCCATCAACGAAATAAAATACAAAGCCAATCTGATTCGGCAAGATATTATTGAAATGCTCTTGGAAGCCGGGAGTGGACACAGTGCCGGACCTTTGGGTATGGCAGAGGTATTTGCCTCTTTGTATTTTGAAGTGTTAAAACATAACCCTCAAAGTCCGAAAGATGAAAATCGGGATAGAGTAGTCTTGTCTTGCGGGCATATTTGTCCGGTGCTATATGCTAGTTTGGCGGAAAGTGGCTATTTCCCTAAAGAGGAGCTGAAAACTTTACGTAAATTGAATTCTCGCCTCCAAGGTCATCCTCATAATTTAGCTTTGCCGGGCATAGAAACTTCCAGCGGTCCGTTAGCTCAAGGGGTGAGTCAAGCTGTAGGTATGGCTTATGGACTAATGATGGATGGAAGGAAAAGCCAGAGAGTTTATTTAATTATGTCTGATGGCGAACAACAAGAAGGGCAAGTTTGGGAAGCAGTCATGTTTGCGGGCAAATATCGGTTACATAATTTAACTGCGTTTATAGATAGAAACAATATTCAGATCGATGGTAATACGGAAGATGTTATGCCTTTAGGTCAATTGAAAGAAAAATACGAAGCGTTTAATTGGCATGTTATAGAAGTAGATGGGCATAACCCACAAAAAATTATTGATGCATGTTATGAAGCTAAGGCTATTTATGAAAAGCCCACGGTATTAATTGCGCATACCATCCCCGGCAAAGGTGTAGATTTTATGGAGGGGGATTACAAATGGCACGGTATGCCACCGAATAAAGAACAAGCAGAAAAAGCCTTAAGTCAATTAGGTATAAACAGATAATTATTTTATGTATTTAAATCCTAAAATTGGACAGAGTGATATTGAACAAATTCCTACCCGGAACGGATATGGCGAGGCGTTGTTAGAATTGGGTATGTTAGATAATCGGGTAGTGGTATTAACCGCAGATTTAGCCGAAAGCACTCGGGTAGAAGGTTTTGCTAAAAAATTTCCTGAGCGGTTTGTTGAATGTGGGGTGGCTGAACAAAATATGATGGGCGTGGCAGCTGGTTTGGCACTGTATGGTAAGATCCCGTTTGTGGCATCTTATGCGGTTTTTTCTCCGGGGAGGAATTGGGATCAGTTAAGAGTAAGTGTGTGTTATTCTAAGGCGAATGTTAAGATCGCAGGGGCTCATACCGGTGTTTCCGTAGGTCCAGATGGTGCCACACACCAAGCTTTAGAAGACATTGCGATGGTTAGAGTTTTGCCAGACATTATGGTAGTTGTGCCTTGTGATACTCTCGAAGCCAAAAAAGCCACAATGGCTTTGGGAATTAAAGAAGGTCCGGCTTATATCCGTTTGACGAGGGATAAAACTCCTTTAATTACTACGGTGGAAACGCCTTTTACTGTGGGTAAGGCGGAAATTTTCAAAAAAGGAAACGATGTGGCCATTATTGCGTCGGGTCCGGTTTTATATAATGCAATTTTAGCATCAGAGGAGTTGGAAAAAGAAGGGATAAGTTGTATGGTGGTTAATAACCACACCATTAAACCCATAGATAGCCAAACCATTATTGAATCCGCCAAACATTGTGGGGCTGTAGTGACTGTGGAAGAGCATCAAATTATGGGTGGATGTGGAAGTGCAGTATGTGAAGTGTTAGCTCAAAACTATCCGGTGCCCGTGGAAATGGTGGGTATGAATGATACCTTTGGTGAAAGCGGTAAGCCAAATGAATTAATTGAAAAATATGGTATGGGTAAAAACGCAATAATCAATAAGGTGAAGTTAGTTTTAAAAAGAAAAAAGTAAGCAATTAAAGTATTTTAATTTCTCCCCTTTTTTATGCTAGACGTAATTTCTATTGGAGACGCTACCATCGATACTTTTTTATTTGTCGATGATTTGGAGATAAAAAAAATTAACGGCCAAGTTAAAGCTTTATTTAATTGGGGTGATAAATTGCCAGTAAAAGAACTATATAAAACTGTGGCAGGGAATGCTGCCAACAATGCTGTGGGTAGTGCTCGTTTGGGTTTAAAAACTGCATATTATACTGTCTTGGCGCATGATGTGGGAGGTAGGGAAATTATTCACAAAATGAAAAAGGAGGGAGTGTCGGAAAGATACATTGTAATAGATGAAAAACATAGCACTAATGCTTCTTTTGCGATTTCTCACAAAGGCGAGAGAACGATTTTGGTTTATCATCAGCACAGAACATATAAATTACCCGCTTTAGTCCCATCTAAGTGGGTGTATTTAACCAGTATGGGAGAGGGTTTTGAGTCCATTTATTCAGATTTGTGTAAATATGTGGATAGATATGAAGTTAATTTAGGGTTTAATCCGGGTACGTTTATGCTTCGGGCAGGCGTGAAAGCTAATAAAGATATTTTAAAACGCACTATGCTTCTGTCAGTGAATGTGGAAGAGGCTCAAAGTTGGGTGGGGGATAATCAGAGAGATCCTGAGAGTTTATGTAAAAAATTGTTTAACCTCGGTCCGAAAATAATTGCTCTAACCGATGGTCGCAAAGGTGCTTATTCGTATAGTCAAGAAGGTTTTTTTTACGTACCAGAATATCCCGGCCCTAGAATTGAAGCTACTGGCGCGGGAGATGGTTTTACGACCGCCTATATAGCCGGATTATTTTATGGGTTGCCTCATAAAGAAGCTTTAAAATGGGGGCCGGTAAACGCCGGCAGTGTGGTGCAGAAAATCGGACCTCAGGCAGGGCTCTTAAATAAAAATGAAATTGAATTTAAATTAAAAAAATTAAAAAGCTTTAAAACTTTAAGCATTACTGATAGTCAAAGCAAAAAATTGGTAATGTCGATAGTCTCTAAAAAGAAAGACTAATTTTTATGAGTGCAATAGCGGGTAGGAGTGTAAATTCTCAAAATCCAATTCTTCGGTTTTGTTTAATCGCTTTTTTAGGCAGTGTGGGTTTGGGTTTGGTGTTAAGTTGGAGGGCTACCAGTTTTCTAGCTTCCGAGTACCAAGAAATGCCTCAATCAGCTCGGATGGTCAAAATAAAAAATAATAATTTAAACAGACAACATTTAATTAATCCAAATTAATTATGCCAAATGTAAAAATTTCTATAAATGGTTTTGGGAGAATAGGGAGGCAGGCTTTTAAAATTGCTTTAGGTAAAGCTGAAGTTAAAATTGTAGCCATTAACGATCTTTCGCCTACATCGGTGCTTGCGCATTTACTTAAATATGATAGTAATTATGGTCGGTTTGGGTTGGAAGTAAGTTATGATGAACAGCATTTGATTGTGAATGGTCAAAAGTATCCTGTTTTGGCAGAAAAAGAACCGGAAAAATTACCGTGGGGTAAGCTGGGGGTGGACGTGGTTTTAGAATGTACTGGCCGGTTTACGGATAGCGAAAAAGCCAGCGCTCATCTTAAAGCAGGGGCAAAAAAAGTTATTATCTCCGCTCCGGCTAAAGACGAAGGTATAACTCCCACGATTGTTTTAGGGGTGAATCACGACCAATACAAGGGTGAAAGTATAATTAGTAATGCATCTTGCACGACTAATTGTATTGCTCCGGTATTAGATGTATTAAATAAACAGTTTGGTGTGGAAAAAGCTTTTATGTCCACTATTCATAGTTATACTGCGGAACAGAATTTGGTAGATGGTCCGCCACCGGGCGGAAAATCAACCGATTTAAGACGAGCTCGGGCGGCCGCAATCAACATTATTCCCACCACCACGGGTGCGGCCATTTCCGCCACAGAAGCCATTCCATCGCTCAAAGGCAAATTTGATGGTGTGGCATTTAGAGTCCCAACGCCTGTTGGATCATTATCGGATTTTACAGTATTACTTAAAACTAATGTTACAAAAGAAGCAGTTAATCAAGCCTTTATAGAGGCCTCTAAACATTCTCATTATAAAGGCTATTTGGAAGTTTCCAGTGAGCCTTTGGTGTTAAGTGATATTGTGGGTGACCCGGCCTCGTCAATTGTAGATTTATCTTTAACCCAAGTGGTAGATGGAAATTTTGTGAAAGTGGTGGCATGGTATGATAATGAGTTTGGGTATTCTAATCGGTTGGTGGAGGAAGCGATTTTAATAGGAAAAAAATAATGTGATGCGAATATACGTATGCATGCGAATGATACAAATAATACTAATCGCGCATTGAATGAAATTCTTTACAAGGATTTGTCCTATGCGGTTACGGGATTCTTATTTAGTACCCATAATGAATTAGGTCCTTATGCCAGAGAAAAACAATATGGTGATGTATCGGAAAGGATCTTTAAAGAAAAACATATAGCTTATGAAAGAGAAAAAAAGATAGGAGATTCAGGAAATATTTTAGATTTTATTATTGACGGTAAAATCGGTTTAGAGCTTAAAGCCAAAAGAATCCTCACCAAAGAAGACTATTACCAAACGCAGAGGTATTTGCAAGAAACTGGTTTAAAACTTGCTCTTTTAGTGAATTTTAGAGACAAGTTAATTAAGCCTAAGCGTATTGTCAGAATTAAAAACTGGAAAAAACCAAATTAGTATTATTGGTATCATTGGTAGCAATTTGTATATTAGTATCTTACAATAAATGGCAATTAAATACTTAAGAACATCAGCCATAAAGCATAAAACCGTAATTTTACGGCCGGATTTAAATTGTCCAATTAAAGACGGGCAGGTGACCGATGATTTTAGAATCCAACAAAGTTTACCGACTCTAAAAAGATTAATGGAAGATAATAATAAGTTAATTATTTGTGGTCATTTAGGCAGGCCAAAAGGGGAATGGAAAGAGGAATTTTCTTTTAGACCGGTTGCTAAGATTTTAGCCAATTTATTAAATATAAAATTTGTTGAGACAGATTATAAAATACCCAATTACAACATCGCACATTTAATTTTTTTCACCGGCGATTTGCGGAAAAAAGAAACTCTTGAGCAGATAAATAAGATTTCTTCTAAAGACATTGTATTTTTAGAAAATATGCGGTTTTATGCGGAAGAAGAAAACAACGACACTAATTTTGCTCAAAGTTTATCTACTTTGGCCAATGTGTTTGTATTAGATGGATTTGGTGTGGCTCATCACCCAGCGGTTTCGGTAACCGGTTTAGCTGAGTTTTTACCGGCTTATGCGGGTGTGTTGCTAGAAAAAGAAATAAAATCATTAGATATGGTTTTAAGACACCAACAGCACCCTTTTGTGGTAATGACTGGTGGTATAAAACTTTCGGAAAAAGTGGGAGCTTTAGAGAATTTAGGCAAAACCGCAGATAAAATTTTAGTGGGAGGGGGAGTGGCAAATTTATTGTTTAAAGTTAAAGGTTTTGAAGTGGGTTTGTCTAAAATAGAAGAAGCTGAAAGTAAAACCGCGTGGCATATTTTACAAAATTTTAAAGACAAGCTCGTCTTGCCAGTAGATGTAGTCGTGGCTAATGCCAATATGGATAAAAGTTCCATTAGGGTTTGTAGTCCCCACGAAGTTTCGTCTGAAGAGCAAATTTTAGATGCCGGTCCAAAGACAATAATGCAATTTTCTAAAATTATTAAAACCGTAAAAACTTTAGTTTGGAGCGGACCTCTGGGTTTGTATGAAAAATCGCCTTTTCATCATGCGACTTTTGCTTTGTCTCGCTTGATTGGTGGGCGGGGGAAGGGCAAGGCGTTTGTGGTAGTGGGAGGAGGGGATACTGTGGATGCAGTGCGTAAGTCGCACCAATTTGAGCACATAGATCACGTGTCCACCGGCGGAGGCGCTATGCTGGAGTATTTATCCGGTGTAAAGCTCGCCGGCATTGAAGCTTTAAAAAGAGTATAAGTTTTAGTATGGATCATCAACAAAAGTTGGATAAAGTTGTAAATCGAATTAAAGCTTTATCTTTGAATAATGAGAAAGCTTATATTTACCATGGGTCCACTAATACCACTCGGGCGTTGAATTTTAAGCAAAGTAATATTGTGGATTTAAGCGATTTTGGGGAGATTTTGGAAATTGACGAGCAGGATCAAACCATTACTGTTGAGCCAAATGTGCCAATGGATAGGCTCGTTGATGCAACTTTGAAATATAATTTAATTCCGCCGGTGGTGATGGAGTTTCCGGGTATAACCGTGGGTGGGGGTATTTCGGGGGGAGCTGGAGAAAGCAGTTCTTTTAAGTATGGACTTTTTCATAATACGGTTTTGGAAATGGAAATTGTGGTGGGGAATGGAAGTGTGGTAACCGCATCACGCAAAGTAAATTCCGATTTATTTTGGGGGGTGGCTGGGGCGCTGGGCACTTTAGGGATTATTACCAAAATAAAATTACAATTAAAAAGGGCTGGTAAATTTGTAAAAGTTGAATATAAGACTGTTAAAGGTTTTGCTGAGATGAAAAACAAACTTATTGGTTATGCAAAAAAACTTGAATATGATTTCATTGAAGGAATTATGTTTACCCCCAAATTTGGGGTTGTGATTTTAGGAAAAATAACCGATGTTAATTATAGTAAGCAGATTGTTAGTCTATCTAAAGCTTGGGATAGGTGGTATTATAAACATGTTTGGGTAAGTGCAAAAAATCAAAAATTTAGCGATTATTTCCCTTTGAGGGATTTTTTATTTAGGTATGATCGTGGCGCATTTTGGATGGGGGAGTATTTTTTTAAATTATTTCATTTACCCTCCAATCGACTAACTAAGCGGATTTTTAATGCTTGGTTGAATACTCGGACACTGTATCGCGCTTTGCATTCCGCCAACCTAGCGCAAAAATATATTATTCAGGATTTATGTTTACCAGCACCGAAGGTTTTAGAGTTTTGTAAATTTTTAGATATGCAGTATAAAGTCTATCCGTTGTGGTTGATTCCTTTAAAATCGGAAAGTCAACCGTGTCAGTTATCCTTTGCCAAATTACCCAGCGAAGCTTTAGTGAGTATTGGAGTGTATGGTACGAGTGATTTAATTAATCAGCAGGAATTGAAAAAAAATGTTTTACTAAGTCAAAAACTTCAGAGTTTAGGTGGTAGAAAATGGTTTTATGCCACTAATTATTATTTAGAAAAAAATTTTTGGGAAATTTATGATCATAAATGGTATAAAATTATAAGAGAAAAATATCACGCCAATAACCTGTTTCCCGATATTTTTACCAAACTATCTTCTAATTTATTTAGTAAACCGCAGGTATTTAGAGGGTTTTTAAAGTTTTTATTGAACCGAAAGTATTTAAAAATCAAAGGTTGAAGTGTGGTATAATAAATTAGTCCTATTAAAGGGCTAATTATGCCCACTGATCTGAAACAAAATTTGCTTTCCAAAGCAACGGTTTTACCGCCCATACCGCATCCCCCCCTTGCGGAGGTTTCGCATGCTAATCCACAATTAGTCACAGCTTTGGCAGAAGACAAACCGATTCCCCACAATCCTTATAGTGATCCTACAGTCATTGAGAAACATGAATCAAATCTCCAGCCAAAGCAGTCCTTAAATAAGCATATTTTTAAAAAAGTGGTTTTGGTAATTTTAGACGGTTTTGGGGTGGCTAGTCCCAGTCATGGTAACGCTATTTATCATGCTCACAGGCCGACTTTGGATTATTTGGTGGGAAATTTTCCCAGTTTGACTTTGCACGCCTCCGGTCCTTTGGTGGGTTTGCCTTGGGGAGAGATGGGTAATAGTGAGGTAGGGCATTTAAATATTGGTGCGGGTAGAATAGTGGGACAAGATCTACCTAGAATTACTACCAGTATTCAGAATGGAGAGTTTTTTAAAAATCAAGCATTTTTAGATGCTATCTTGCACGTGAATAAAAATAATTCAAAATTGCATTTAGTGGGTATGGTGTCTTCGGGTGGCGTGCACAGTTTAGATCAGCACTTGTATGCTCTCTTGTCTTTAGCGGAAGACAAAGGTATTAATCAGGTTTACATTCATATGTTTACGGATGGGAGAGATACGGAGGAAAAAGTGGCACTGGAGGATATAAAAAAACTCAGACAAAAAATTTCTAAAATTGGGGTCGGCGAAATTGCCACTCTTACCGGCAGGTTTTACGCTATGGATAGAGGCGGGCATTGGAATCAAACGAATGCCACTTACGAGGCTTTGGTATTTGGTAAAGGCGAAATGGCACATTCGGCTGAAGATGCGGTATGGAAGAATTATCAAAACAGTATTTACGATGAAATGATAAAACCTACAGTGATTTGTGAACTAGGTCCCTCGGGTGGGGAATATCCGGTAGCTAAAATAGACGATAACGATGCTGTAATTTTTTTTAATTTTCGTCCGGATCGGGCTCTTCAATTAACCCAAGCGTTTGTTGAGCCGGAGAAATTAGCTCAAAACTTTAAGCACCCCAGACTCAAAAATTTGTATTTTGCAACGATGACGGAATACTCACAAAATTTAAAAGTGCCCGTAGCTTTTCCGCATGTCAACTTAAAGAATAATCTTGCGGAATTTTTATCGAACAATAATGTTAGTCAATTTCATATTTCTGAAAGTGAAAAATTTGCTCATGTTACCTCCTTTTTTGATTGCGGTTTTACCGAACCTTTGCCTCGCGAAGAGAGAAAAATTATTGCCAGTCCAGATAATGGCAGAAATTATGTGGACCACCCGGAAATGTCTGCCGAGGAACTTACCGATACCTTAATTAACAAAATTAGCAGTACTCAGTGTAAATTTTTTGTAGCGAATTTTGCCAATGCCGATATGGTTGGCCATACCGGTTCTTTAAAAGCCGGGATTAAAGCTGTAGAATCGTTGGATAAACAGATTAAGACTATTTTAGAAGCATGTCTAGAAAATGAGGCCTGTTTAATCATTACCGCTGACCATGGTAACATTGAGCAAATGATTAATTTAAAAACCGGCAATATAGATAAAGATCACACTACTAATCCTGTGCCTTTATTAATGGCTGGTTCACCATTGAAATTTTTACAGACCAAAGATAAAAATTTTATGAGTTTATCTGCCGAAACTCCGGCTGGGGCAATTTGTGATATTGCTCCAACCATTTTAGATTTATTGGGTATGAAAAAACCAGCAGAAATGACAGGTGTGAGTCTAATGCAAAGCAT
>CAZFXC010000001.1:33916-37969 GCA_964522815.1 uncultured Candidatus Saccharibacteria bacterium | reverse complement strand
AAGTGCTTTTTTATTTTGCCAAAACAGTTTATTTTTGATACGCTAAAATTAATCAATAAATTAATTTTAGCCGATGCAAAATAAACTTATACCCAGCTTGTGGTTTAGTACCAAAACTGAAAACTTAACCGCAATTTTAAACTACTATAAAAATATTTTCCAAGAAGCTTTAGAAGCGGGAAAAATTATGGATTTAGGCGAAACCCCCAGCGGAAAAACCGAATTAAGCCAAATAAAAATTTTTGGTCAAAAATACACCCTTATGCACACAGAAAAATTTCACGCGGAATTCAACGATGCTTTTGCCTTAACCATTGAATGTGATGACCAAGCCGAAATCGACAAATATTGGCACTATTTTACCCAAGCCGGAAAAGAAGTGCAGTGCGGTTGGTGTATAGACAAATACGGCCTGCGTTGGCAAGTTATTCCCAAAAACTTAAACGAATTATTAAGCCAACCCCAAGGTTGGCAAATTATGATGAAACAAAAGAAAATTGTGATTGCTGAGTACTTAAATTAAATAATAACATCTAGTATGGTTAAGCAATCAAAAAATATCAACTTACATTCCCTACCTAAAGATTTAAGGGCAGTCCTAAATACAAAAAAAACTCTTTTAACCACTTGGCAATCGCTAACCCCTTTGGCAAAAAATGAATGGATTTGTTGGTTAACCTATGTAAAAAAACCGCTTACTCGCCAGCAACATTTAAGTCGTTTAACAAACGACTTAAAACAAGGCAAACGTCGTCCATGCTGTTGGCCCGGTTGCCCTCACAGAAATTCCAATGCAAAAAAATATTTTTAGGACTACGCTCTTGCCACTTTAAGACTTGGCAAAGCCAAGTCCTCAAATGGCTTTGGTCAATTTCTTCGTTAAAATGCTCTGTTATTTGTCGCCGTAGTAAAGACTACGGCTCCAAATATACTCGCATTTTGCCTCGAACTTGACTCAAAAGCGTAAGTCCTAATTTTATAAAAAATAAACAACTATGAACAATTATAATTGGTATTCTCAACTAATAAAACCCTCGTGGGCGCCACCCAGCTGGCTCTTTGGACCAGTGTGGACTGCGCTCTATGCGATTATCGCTGTTTCTTTTGGCACCGTCTTTTACAAAACTTTTACTAAACAAATTCCTTGGTTAGTAGGCCTCCCTTTTGCACTTAATTTAATTTTTAATTTTATTTTTACCCCAATTCAATTTGGTCTTAAAAATAATCTCCTTGCCTCCATTGACATCTTCCTGGTCTTAATTACCTTAATTTGGAGCTTGATTGCAATTTGGCCATATCTCAAATGGGTAACCTATGTTAACCTTCCCTACCTCTTATGGGTAATTTTTGCCACTATTTTACAATTGACTGTAACTTACTTAAACCGTTAATTTATTAAAACCAATTTATGAACTATCTCCTGAGTTATTTTGCCATTCTTTTACCCTTAACACTTCTAGACGCTCTGTGGATTTTGGTCTTGGCCAAAAATTTTTACGCTAACCAAATGGGTTTTTTATTTACCAAATCAGTAAACCTAATTCCCATTTTGTGTTTTTATCCCATATATACTTTAGGCATTCTGTTATTAGTAATTTTGCCTGCCACCAAATCTGCCTCCGGATTGGAAGCTTTATGGCGAGGTGTCTTATTGGGTCTTATGGCTTATGGCGCTTATGACCTTACCAACCATGCCACCATTGCCAACTGGCCACTTACTATGACCTTGGTAGATATATTTTGGGGTGTAACCGTTACCGGACTTACCAGTCTGGTCGCTTATTTCATCATTTCAGCCTTAAAATAAACTAATTTCATACAAAACCTAAAACCCCGCCTCTTGTGAGAGTCGGGGTTTTGTTCCTTGAAAAATTTCCAAAATTTTGACAAACTACCCTTATAATGGCAAAATTAGTTTTCGGTTTGTAACAAATGCAACACTCCCACGTCTATACAAATACCAATATGGATTATTCAGAAAAGGCTGAAGAGTTAATTAATTTAGCCGAAAAAGCTAAACAGGGTGACAAAACCGCCTTTGACCGAATTTATACCATATTATTTCAAAAAATTTTCCAGTTTATCTTTTTTCGGGTAAATCATAAGGAGATTGCTGAAGACTTAACCGAAGAAGTTTTTATAAAAGCATTTAACAAGCTTGAACTTTTAAGTAACACGAGAACTTTTACCGGCTGGCTATTCCAAATTGCTAGAAACTCAGTAATTGACTACTACCGAGCTAAAAAACTAACTGTTAATTTAGCCGATGTGGAAAATACCTTAGAATACGAAACCAACGTAGTAGACATTCTCCATTTGAATTATCAACAAGCTATTCTTTTAAAACTGTTAAAACAACTCAACTCCACAGAACAAGCAGTAATTAAAATGAAATTTTTGGAAGATTTAAACACAGAAGAAATTGCAGTAATCTTAAATGAAACAACGGGCAATATTAGAGTGATCCAACACCGGGCTTTAAATAAATTAATTGACTTAAGAAAACAATCAGAAAACGAAGAAGATGAATAACCCAGCTGACAATTTAGAAAATTTACTGGCAAAAATCCACAAATCTCCTTTAGAAGCGGAAATGCTTTTAGGTTTATCGGAAACTGATAAACATATTTTGCAATTAACCGCTGAATTAAAATCCATCCCTATTGCGACAGTTCCTTTGGCCAATAAAAAACAAAAATTTGCCTCACTCACACTGTCCGCCCATAAACATTCTTGGTCCAGTTGGTTTGTAGTGAATAAACTCAGCCTCACAGCCTTCAGTATGCTAATGTTTTTGTCTTTGGGAGGATTATTTTATAAAACCACCACTGCCCTGCCTGGAGAAAAACTCTTTACTCTTAAAAAATCAGCCGAACAATTTAGAATAAAATTTGCCACCACCGATATTCAAAAAGCTTATTTAAAAGTTCAAATCGCAAAAAAAAGAGTAGCCGAAGCTGAAAAATTGGCACAAATGGGCAATAATAATCCTCAACTGGAGCTGGCAGTAATGAAAGAAATCTCTTTGGCTACTAACTCGGCAGTTAATGAAATCGAAAATCTTTCAGCTACATCTTTAAACTCAGAAAAAAAACCCATTATAGACTCTTTGTCTGATGTTAGTCAAAAAGAACAGACTTTAATTTCTAGTTTGACTCCTGCCAGCAAAGATATAGAAGATGTAATAGCACAAAGTTTAATCAATCAAACTAGAGTTTCTGAAATTAAACAATCCGTAGCCATTGCCACGGCCGAAGAAGCCATTGCTTCCTTATCTAAAGCTAACGGACTGATTGCCATTTCTGGAGAAATTACCAAACTCCAAAAAAATAAACTGAATGTTGAGAAAACTGAATTTATTATCACCGAGGCAACGGAAATTTCCGACAACCAAGGCAAACCCGTATTATTTTCTCAATTAAACCTGAAAAACCAAATAGCCATTTCCGGAAAAAAAGACAAAGATGAAATTATTGCTACCAAAATAATCTTGGCAAATTCAACTTTGGAAACCGGTGAAGTGAAGGGCGAAAATACAGGATCTACGGCAATCGACAACACCACTACTCCCAAGACAATCTTAAAGTTAGAGTCAGAAACTACTTACGAGTCTCCATTAGTTGACCCTAACTCAGCTTCGGTAAACTTTATTTTTGAAGATCCCAAACCTCAATTTGCACCCTAATTGTTGACTGATATTGCAAAGAAAAATTTCTTTGCAATATTCAGGACAGCAAACCTATTAGTCCTGAAATAAAAAATTCAAAAACAGCGTATTTCTAGAGAAACGCTGTTTTTGCTTTTAAACCTACATTTATGTTATAATTTATAAGATAAATCAAATAAATGTATTAACGGAGAGGTCGCATAGCGGTCTAGTGCGGCGGTCTTGTCCGCCTCCATAAAATAATTATGGCGGATCCGCCGAAGCAATATTTGTTTTATTTTGTCATAGCGCCTCAAAATATAAGAAATGATTTAACTTTAATTTTTGCGAAGGCGGAAAAACCGGAATTAGGAGAGGTGCGAGAGCGGTTTAATCGGACAGTCTTG
>CAZFXC010000001.1:21714-33816 GCA_964522815.1 uncultured Candidatus Saccharibacteria bacterium | reverse complement strand
CGAGGGTTCGAATCCCTCCCTCTCCGCCATTTTTGGCGATAAATTATATAATTTAAAATGAAAAAAGTAATTTTAGCAATCCTGGTCATATTATTAATGGGGCTAACATACTATTTATTTTTTTCAATCAATACCGTTAATCAACAAAACAACGTTAATAATCCTCCTAAAATCTACTATCAAGATCTTATACAAAAATGCGAACATGATAGTTGTTGTTTATCCTCGGTAAAAATTATGGAATCCAATAACTACCTACTAACTTCTGCCGAAGGTTGCAAAAACGGACAGAAACAAAGTATGTTAAAATGCATAAATAGTTATAAATGGTGCCAACCCGAATAAATTTTAGTTATTTTGATAAATTTCAATTTGTTAATTACAAAATCAATTTATGTCTGAAAAAATTTTACTTAGTTGGCAAGCACCGGAATATAAAAATTACAGTAAAAACTTAGGTTGGTATGTTACTTATTTGGCTATTTCCATTTTAATAGTAGGTTTTTTTGCTATTGTTCAGACTGATTATTTTGCCAGCATAACCATTGGAATTATTGCTCTACTCGTACTCTTTTTTGCCAATCAAAACCCAGAAGTTACCGAAAATCGACTTACCGATAAAGCCTTAGAGCACGGCTATTTACACATTCCCTACAAGCAAATTAAACATTTTTGGGTGGTAAACAAAGGTCAGCATAAAACCTTAAATATTGAAACCGGGGCTTTTTTAAACTCACTAATGATTATTGAGTTAGGTGACCAAAATGCCGATGAAGTGAGAAATTTACTTTTAAACTTTATTCCAGAACACGAGCAAACCGAACCGCATTTAACCCAAAGGTTTTCCCATTGGATAAAATTTTAACCACAAGCAAAACCTAAATATGCCACTGAAATTAAACACGCCAATTGAACAAATACACAAACTCCTTAAGCCGCAAGTTGCGGCTTTAAAAAAACTTGAAATTTTCACCCTTCAAGACTTACTTTTGTATTTTCCTTACCGCTATTTAGATTTTTCTTTAGTAAAACCCATTGCCAAGATTACAGCCGAAGAAATGGTAAGTGTAAAAGGCAAAATCAAAACTATTAATAGCCGATTCTCCTTCCGGGGACGTATGAGTCTTTGCGAAGCCATCATTGCCGATGAAACGGGAAATATTAAAGTGATTTGGTTTAACCAACCTTACTTAGCCAAAGTATTACAACCCAACGAAGAAATATTTTTAGCTGGCACGCCAGAAATTTATAACCACACCTTACAATTGGTCAATCCAATTTACGAAAAAGCCACTGACTTCCCTATTCATACTGCTCGCCTGTTGCCCCTTTATCACTTAACAGCAGGCATTTATCATAAAACCCTAAGAAATTTAATTGCTAAAGCCTTTCCGGCTAAAGAACAATTAGTGGATATTTTACCTAATGAGCTATTAACCAATCAAAATTTACCCAATATTCAAACCACCATTCAATTAACCCATTTTCCAGAAAGTATAGCAGATGTAGAACGAGCCAAAACTCGACTGGCTTTTGAGGAGATCTTTCTAAACCAATTAGCTGTACAAAAACACAAATTGGAATTAGTTCAAAAATCCTCAATTAAAATCAGCTTTGACCAAGCTTTGGTTAAAAATTTTGTCGATAGCTTGCCTTTTAAACTAACTTTAGAACAAAAAAAGGCTACCTGGGAAATCTTACAAGACTTAGAAAAATCCACACCCATGAATCGTTTACTGGAAGGCGATGTTGGCAGTGGAAAAACTTTGGTAGCGCTGATATGTGCTTTAGAGTGTATGTCTCAGGGTTTACAAGTTGTCCTTGTAGTACCCACTGAAATTTTAGCCAAACAACACCACCTAACTGCGTTAAAATTCTTTCATCCAAAACCCAACTTGAATACTCGGGTCATCTTGTTTACTCAAAATTTCATAAAAATAAATGAAAAAGATGCAGTAAAAAAAGATTTACTGGAAGAATTAAGCTTAGGTATGCCGGGTCTATACATTGGCACCCACGCCTTACTTCAGGAAAATATAAAATTTAAAAATTTGGCTTTAGTCATAATAGATGAACAACATAGGTTCGGAGTAAATCAACGGGCTTACTTAGTTAAAAATCACAATAAAATTCCACATTTACTGTCTTTATCTGCCACACCTATCCCCCGGAGTTTACAATTAGCCGTCTATGGTGATTTAAGCATTTCTCAAATCAAACATAAACCTCTAGGGAGAAAAAGCATAATTACAAAATTAGTGGATACTACTAATAGAATAAAAACTTATGCTTTTATTAAGCAACAAATTATGCAAGGCCGACAAATATTTGTCATCACCCCGCTGATTGAGGAGTCGGACCAACTCGGCATAAAATCAGCCAAATTGGAACAAGAAAATTTAAACAAAATTTTTCCCGAATTCAAGGTGGGTCTTTTACACGGCAAACTAAAAGGTAAAGAAAAAGAAGCGGTAATGCAAGATTTTTCTGAAAATAAAACTCAAATATTAGTTTCCACATCTGTGGTGGAAGTGGGAGTTGATGTGCCTAACGCAACCGTTATGGTAATAGAAGGCGCAGAAAAATTTGGCCTAGCTCAGCTTCATCAATTCCGGGGTCGAGTAGGTAGAAGCGAGCACCAAAGTTATTGCTTTTTATTTGCAACAAATAGATACTCACCCTCCCCTAACCCCTCCCCTCAAATGAGGGGAATATCTGGAGTTCCCTCTTCCTTTGTGGGAAGGGTTAGGGAGGGGGGTGATAATAAGACCCAAACCCGCTTAGAAGCTTTTACTCAAACCCAAGACGGTTTTGCCTTAGCAGAGTTGGACTTAAAACACAGAGGTTTTGGTGATCTCTACGGCCAAAACCAAAGTGGCTGGAACTATAAATACTTTGACGAATCTTATACCAGCCTAATCCCTAAAGCCAAAACTGAGGCGTTAAAACTTTTAAAAACCGATTTAAACTTAGAAAAGCATCCTTTACTAAAAAATAAAATTCAAGATAAAATTATTCACCTGGAATAAACCCAAACAAATATTTATAAATTTTTAGGTTAATTTCACAATTGCATCTTGCAAGATACGGACCTGATGAATTTCAATTTTTGAAGATTTTAATGCGATTTTGCTTTTGGGGCAAATAATTTTTTTAAAACCCAACTTTTCCGCTTCTTTCACCCGTTTTTCTAAATTAGACACAAACCTCACTTCTCCAGACAGCCCCAATTCACCCACCACCACGGTATCTGCAATAACTATATCTTTTACACTAGAAACTATAGACAAAGCTACTGCCAAATCTCCGGCTGGCTCATCGATTTTAATACCCCCGACCACATTAACAAAAATATCTTGGTTAGATAAATTTAAATTGGCTCGTTTAGATAAAATCGCTGTAATTAATTGCAAGCGGTTACTGTCGTAACCTGTGGTGGTGCGTTTGGGGTAACCAAAATTAGATAAGGAAGTTAAACTTTGAATCTCTATTAGCAAAGCGCGACTCCCTTCCATTACACTGGTAATTACGTTGCCGGATGCCTTTATACTCTCTTCCCCTAAAAATAATTCCGAAGGATTTTTGACTTCCATAAGTCCACTACCTGACATTTCAAACACACCCACTTCATTAGTCGTACCAAAACGGTTTTTAACGCACCTTAATATTCTTAAGTTAGCAAACCTCTCACCTTCCAAATACAATACCGTATCTACCATATGTTCCAAAGTTTTAGGTCCTGCCAAATTTCCTTCTTTTGTCACATGCCCAATTAGAACTATAGCGATGTGCAAAGTTTTAGCCAAGCGCATAAGAGTTTGCACTGCAAAAGTTACTTGCGACACCCCGCCAGCCACTCCGCTGGCTGTCTCCGAATACATGGTCTGAATAGAATCAATAATGACAAGCTTTGGCACCATAGTTTCAATGGTTGCTATTACGGAATTTAAATCTGTCTCGGCTAAAACCGGAAAGTCATGATTTTTACTTATCCGTTCACCTCGCATTTTTATTTGATTGGCCGACTCCTCCCCGGAAACATATAACACACTTGCTTGTAAATTAACTGCGATTTGCAAAGCTAAGGTAGATTTGCCAATCCCCGGATCACCGCCCAATAAAATTAACGAGCCCGGCACAATCCCATTCCCAATTACTTCATCGAATTCACTTATACCCACTGGAAATCTGACTTTGGGCTCAAAAGCCAAATCGGCTAAATTAACGGGTGAAACTACCGCCAAGTTTTGTGGTCTGGCTTTTGCCACTTGTAATTTTTCTTCTAGAGAATTCCATTCGCCACAATTACTGCACTTACCTTGCCATTTTAAAGATTGGTAATGACAGTTTGAACAAATAAAAATAGTTTGAGATTTAGACATAAATGAAAAATTTTCAATTTACATTTAACAATTTTCAATGAACTAAATAGCCTAAATGAAAATTGATATTTGAAAATTGAAAATTAATTATTACAAAATACAGAACAATAAAAATCTGGGCTCTATTTTGTTAAATCCAAATAGTAGAGCGCTTGATCTTGGGCATTTTTAAAGAATACCTTATCTTCAGCCGGGTTTAAAAATAAGTCTCTGCCGTCTATGGCTACATTTTCAGGCAGGTACTCAGTTTTTTCCATAGTCTGAGTATCTAATTTAAAGAAAGTATCAGACGTAAAAACACTTAAACCGCCTTCCAAATTAGCTGGGTCAATAATTTCAGTTAAGCTTTTAGGCGTAGCAAAATAGATGGTTCGGCTGTCTGATCCCCAAACCGCCTTCTGCGGAGCTCCATACACTCCTAAATTTTTTACTTGCCCGTCATACAAATCGTATAACCAAAGTTGAAAATTTCTACCATTTCTTTCCCGTTTTCCAAATAAGACTTTTTGACTATCTGGACTCCATAAAACTCCATAACTATAACCTTCCTTACTTAAATCCTTCCAAACTTTGCCATCGTTGGAAACAACAGTCAATTTATTAACGCTATTATTATTTTGAGTGCGGTGAAAAGCCATATTTAAACCGTCAGGCGAGGTATAAATAATATCGTCAGTTTCCCATAATTCAGCAATTTCCTTGTAGTCAGTAGTATCCGGTTTAGCAATATTTAAAGTGGATTTAATGGTACCATCAGATTTTTTTTCATTCCAAATAAACACAATTTTATCCCCCGAGGGCAACCATTCCAAATAACTAATCTGTTCGGGCAAATCGATATAATTCCCAGTGGAAAAATTAAAATAACTATATCGCACCAAGCCGGCATTTTTGTTTAATACGGCAATTAAATCATCTCCGCTTTTAGGCCATAAAATCTTTTCTATATTAGCCTTACTTTGCATGTCTATATTGCGGTTCCGAGTTAATTGTAAAGTTCCATTACTGGAATTTTCAAAATCCGCTTTCATTAATTTACCATCTTCGGTCATATAAGTAATACCATTGCCATTATAAAAAAGAATCGGCGAAATCACAGAGTCACCTTGAGTTAATTTAATAAACTTCTCCGTACTCACTGGAGTAGTGGTTGGATTAGCATTCTCGTCTGCTGGTTGAGTTGGTTGCGGGATATCAACATCAACCTCATTGTTATTTGAAGGATTTGTGTTATTTGACTGGTTCTTGGAGTAACGGGAATAAATTAAAAAACCCAAGGTACCCACAATTAACAAGAAAATCGTGGCTAAAATAATAATCGCTTTTTTATTCATATTTTTATTTATTTCAAAAATTTATTGCCATTTTTAACTATCCATATTATACAACAAAAAAACCCATTTCACAATTCTTTACTTATTGGCCCCTTCAACCAGATTTTGAATACTGGCACAATACTCATTAAGATTATACGCATCAGCAGATAAATAATTAGTTTTTGAACTACATATCTCGTATAAAACCACTACAATAATAATAATGAAAATCAAGATTACTAAAAAAATTATTAAATTCATTAATAAAATCTGGAATTTAACTTTGGTGCTAAGTTTAGGCTGAATTTTAGCCACTAAATCCGAAGCCTTATTTAAAGGACTTTTAACAGGCATTTTACTCATCAGCCAATTAACAATTTTACCTGAACTCATAATTATTCTAGGGCCCATAAGCCAAATTATATCGCCTAAAATGGCTCCAATTAAAATACTTAAACCAAAACTTGGAATAGCACTCCCCCAAACTAACCAAGCCAATCGGTTTAAAACTACATCAACTTCTTTATTAATAATCGTTTCTGCTTCTCTTACACTTAAACTCTTAGCTCCCTGCTGACGACTAGCTAAAATCTCCCGAGCTTTTTGTAAAGTTTCTTCTGATTGTTTCTGTCTTTCTAATTCCTGTCTTTCCAAAGGAGTTAATTTATCTTGTTCGTTTGCATCATCGGATTCGGGGGTGGCTCCGGCTGATGAAACCAATGGCTGAGGCACTGGCGGAGTTGATTTAGTTTGACCTTTGGGTAAATCAGATGGCTGATTGTCAGAAACTGTAGGCAAGTTTTCGTTCAATGAATTGGAATCAACCGAGGGTAAATCATCGGTTGTATTCTTACCCAAAGCCATACTTTCCGGCATTATCCCAGAACTAGGAATTGTCGTCGATGCTGTTTCAGAATCCAACGCCTTGCTTGTACCCTTTTTAGTTATACTCACTTTTGACTCAGCGGGTGTGATTGCGTCCAAACTCTCGGTTTTATTAGCTGGCTGAATAATTTTACCCGACACAGAAGGTAAAGAGCCTTTAGCTGATAATTGAGCCTCGCGTTTGCGCATTTGTGCCAACTTAGCCTCTGCATCGGCTTTAGGCTTAACTTTACCACTCGGTTTACTACCAACTCCGGTTTGAGACTGATTGGGTTGTGACTGAATCGAGTTAACTCCCGACTGAGTTTTCTGAGCAATAATTTGTTTAAGCACCTGATTCGCCGAATCTTTAACTCGTTTGGGGGCTGTGGACTCCAAACTAACTTGTTTTAAAACTTCTAAAAGTTTTTGTTGCTCAGTGCCGGGTAAATTTTTACCTTCACGATTTGCTAACGTAGCTAACAATTGGGACTCTGAACCTAAAGTTTCAGGAATTAAATTATTATCTTTTAAATACTCAACTAAAATTTCTAACTCTGACTGAGACAAATTACTACTAGGACCACTTGTAACTTGACTATCAACCTTAATTGATTCTTCAATTTCCCCACCACCGACTCCTGTGGCTGTAGGAATTTCTTGGGCCCGATGTTTTTGATTAACTGCAATTGCCGCCTCGGAAGTTTGAGATACCTTTGCTTCACTACTATCACCCACCGTTCCAGTTTGGGACTGAACATTTACATCTACAGTATTTTGAGCCTGACTGACATCAACCCCCCCAGTTTGGCCAGAAACAGTTTGAGAAACTTTAACCGAAGCCGAAGCTGGCTGTTTATTGGCCACTTGCTGGACTGAGGCATTCCGAACAACTTGTGAAGCAGTTTTTAATGATCCGGTTGATTTTAAACCAATATTATTGGCCACTGCTTGCAAAACAATGTGCTCAGTCCCGTTTAAACTGCTCAAATCTCCGGTTTTTAAAGCAGTTTGAATATTCTGCTTAGTCTTAATATCAGAAATAACCAAAGGATTTTCCGCAATGTATCTATTCACTAATTCTAAACTGGACTGTAAATCAGCTTGGGTTTCTCCATCAGCAGTCTGATTATCTAAAGCTTCTGTGCCTACTTCATCATCGTTATCTGCTTCATTGACTTCTGTTTGATCTGGTTTTTTCTGTGACTGAACTGCACCAGCCGACTTTGATTTTAACTGAATAGACTCTAACGGAATCTTAACAATGTCCTCAATGGCTGTTTTAACTGATTTGGGTAATTTATTGAGTAGATTAACCTGAGCCAAACCTTCTAAAAGGCTTTTTTGATCCCCTGGTGAAATTTTTTGCCAATCACCGATACCTACGGCCTTGAGAAGTAGCTCTCTCACCTTAAGGTCTTTAAATACTTCTGGATTTTGATTAATAAACTCGGCTATGACCCCTAAAGCCCCTTGCTGAGCTGTGGCGGTTTTTGACTCAGTGGGTTTCGCAACCGACTGATTAGCCAATTCAACTTTTAAAGGAACTTGGCTAACTGATTGTTCAGCCGTCGGAGCTTGGTCTTGTGATTCATACACTAACACTAAGGGCAACATTCGGACACGTCCACCAAACTTAGAACTAAAAAAACTTAAACCTAAACTTTCATTTATCTCCAAACCCGAACTGGCACCAATGGGCACTCTAAAAGTAATCCATTTACCATTTCCCGCCGAATTTATGACTGGCAAATTGACAGGAGGTTTACCTTGTCTTTGTAATTTCCATTCATCCTTGTCTAATACATTTAAACCACTGCCGACCACCGTAATAAAATCTCCTGCCTTGATATCTGCACTGAATCCAGAAATTGGTAAATTGTTGACCGTTACATTACTAATAATCGCACCTATCCCTTTAATTGGTGCGTTAAATTGAATTAATAATGGCTTACCCGCTGTGGGAGTAAACTTTTGCTCTACCGGCTCATTTGATGGCAAATTACTAACAGAACTTGAAGAATCATCTACTTCATCCGCCAAGCCAATATTTGATTGTGGATCAGTTTTGGCCATAAAATAAAGTAGGTAGCGGTTAGTTAGTAGCGGATAGCCAGCAATTAAAAAAAAACATTTCGGGCTACTTACTACCTACTACTTACTACCTACTATTTAATTAACCTGTTCTTGGCTTTCTTTAATTTCCAATAATTGCTTGGGGTCAGTGGTAATAATTTGATCTTCAACATAGCTCGCATAAATCTTTATGGCAGCGTGTTTATTGCCAGCAAAAAATATCCCTTCCCCAACTTCGCTTTCCAAAAGTAAATATTTTTCCCCTTCGGTTAAAAAGAAAGTTTCTGCAATTACATTGATGGCAGCGGGTGATTGTTTTAAGAGTAATTGCAAAGAAGAGTTGGTCACAATGGGTTTACCATAGGGACTATTCATAAAATCCACCACGTCTTGGGTAATGGTAGTAAGACCTAAATAATATTTTCTCGCCCGTTTGGCAATCCCAAATAAAAACCTAGCGCTATCTTCGTGTTGCATCAGGATCCACGCTTCATCAATTACCATAATCCTTCTTTTTAACTCGCTTCTCACAATATTCCAAATGTAATTTAAAATAATATACATCGCAATGGGCCTTAATTCTTCTTCCAAATCCCGAATGGAAAAAACGATTAAATTATTATTTAAGACCACATTGGTGGGTTTATTGAATAAACCGGCAAAAGTGCCTTCGGTAAATTTCATAAACCTTTGAGCCAAACTTTCGGCTCCCACCGTGCCACTTAAAATTTCTAATAAATCATTCATGGTGGGCATTTCTACACTTTTAAAATCTGAGAGTTCGGCACTAATATCTTTTTTGGCATAAGTTTGCCAGATGGCTTTATCTAAAAATGCTTCTTCAGTGGGATTTAATTTCCCCACCATCAAATTCGCCAAGCCCAGTAAATTCACTACCGCGGTTCTTAAAATATCGGCATTGTCTTCACCTTCCAGTCCACTCGGTAAATCAAACGGGTTAATCCGCGAATCGCTATTTAATGAAACGTTTAAATAAGTGCCCCCTACGGCTTCGGCTAAATGCTTATATTCATTTTCCGGATCAATAATAATAACTTCTGTGCCGATCATTAAACTTCTTAAAATTTCCAATTTTATCGCATAAGATTTACCGGCGCCGGATTTGGCAAATACTACGCTATTGGCATTCTCCATAGCGAATCTGTCAAATAAAATTAAACTGTTATTGTGCCGATTAATGCCATATAATATTCCATCGTTCCCGGTTAAGTCCGAAGAGACAAAAGGAAAGGTGGTAGATAAGGGTCC
This sequence comes from uncultured Candidatus Saccharibacteria bacterium, assembly GCA_964522815.1. Lineage (GTDB taxonomy): Bacteria > Patescibacteriota > Doudnabacteria > UBA920 > UBA920 > JBBTRN01. Next base: position 23,909 of record CAZFXC010000001.1, on the reverse strand, counting down.
GGTATTCATATTGTTGCCTACATCCAGCTCATCTAACCCTAAAGGTAAAGTAGAATTTAAACCCGCTCCAGACTGCATCACAGCACGTTTAGTAATAATCAATTTGGAGCCCAAACTTGATTCTAAAGATGCCGAATACTCATCTAGCTGTTTTAAATTATCGGCATAGACTGTAAAATAGATGGCCACTCGAAAATATCTCTCTGTACCTTGAATTAATGAATCTCTTAAACTTTCCACATCTTTATACGCGGTTTCAAGCATTGGGTCTCTCACCTGACCCTTTTCTTGGTTAATAGCCATTTGTGAACCAATCTCTCCAACTTTGGATTTTAATTTTTTTAAAATCGTCTCGCTATCTATGGGATACACAAACAAAGAAACATCTAAAGCCCCTTCGGCATTAATCACAAAAGACAGCCAATTGGACGACAAATAGCGCGGATAAGTAAGCACAAAAAAACTTCTGGCAAATTTACCATTTAACTCAAAATACGAACTTTGAAAATTTAAAGCGGCAGGAGCCAACAAATCCTTTAAAGTGGTTAAGCCTTCGCGGTAAGTTTTATCCACTTCTTGTAAACGCTTGCCGGCATTAGCCTCATTTTCTAATTCCTGAAGCTTTTGTTTTTTTTCTGCCAGTTCTTCTGCGGTTTTGGGTTTAAATAGTGACATAGATAATTTTCAGTATTCAATTTTCAATTTTCATTGATTACTTACTTTCATTGCTTTTAAGAGTTGAAATAGTTTTTTAAAAAATTTTTGTCAATTCCTGACATTCTAACCATAATCTTCTAATTTTTTTTATTAGGAAAATATTTTGTTAGCATTCTTAACCAAAATGTTGTTTCACCTGCTTCCTTCTTACTATCCTTTCTTCTAAATTAAATTTATCCATTATGAATTGAAAATTGTTAAATGAAAATTAATTTGTAATTCATAATTGATACTTAATTTATACTTGCACTTCTGAAAGCTTCATATCGCCTAAACTTTTAGGGTCAATGACCGGACCGGATTCAAAATTATATGAGTTATAATATAATTGAATGACTTCTTCAGTTTTAAGTCGTACCGCCTTAAGCCCCACCTGAGACAAACCCGAAGCAACTGACAGTACTCGATTATCCAATTCTTCCTTAGCTTTTTCAAAATTAGTAATTCGTTCCGCAGCTTCTTTGGCCTTACCTCCGCCTAACAGGCGGGAAAAAAAGCCGGCCGGACTAGGATTAACACTCACACCCAAAGGCACAATGACATAAAAATTTTTATTCATAATACTCGCATTCTCCACCAAACGGGAAATAAACTCGGCGTACTCCACTGTTTGCACTCTAAGCAGTTCGTTCGTTTGTTTTTCGGCAATTTTTTTTAATTTACTAATGTAAGCGCCGACTTCCATCTTCCGGCTTTGCATTAAAATCTGCACAGAAAAATCCAAAGAATTTAAAAATCTTTGATAATTAAAAATTATGGCTTCTTGTTCTTCTTGGCTTTTTAAATCAAAATTAGTTGATGGCACGGCTAAAATCGCTCTCAGGGTGCCGTCGTCCAACACTACGGTATCGCTCTTAATTTCCGCAATACGTAAAAAGCTTTGAGTGGACTTACCTATTGTTTTGTTTTTCTTTTGCATGTCCATGGTAAAATTTTCAATTTTTATTTATCAATTTTCATTTAACCATCAAATTTCAATTACTAAACCAAATGATTTATCAATTTATTGAAAATTGAAACTTGAAAAATGAAAATTACTTTATCTTCCCAGCCAGTTGTGCTTCTTCTTCTTGCTGTCTTTGTAAAATAGCTTGCACTTCTTTAATGCGACTTTGAGTATCTTGCGGACTCAGTTCGTCTGTTACCGTTTTGGGTAATTCTATATCTTTCAACTTCACTGAATTCGAAAAATCTAACACTTGCTTGTGAAAAACCAATTGTTTGGGGCCAAATAAAAAATTAAAAATATGTCCAAATTGTAAATAAATGGGCCGACCGTTAATTTTTACAAAAGCCAAACCTATGGCCGGCAATCCAAATACCATCAATAAAAATACTAATACCAAAACACTCTTGGTGGCGCTATAACCGGCAAAAATTAACACTCCGGCTACGGCGATAATTCCAAATTGCTTTAAAGATAAAGCACCAATTAATTTATCTTCTACTTCAGTAAATTGTGGGACTGGATATTGCAT
>CAZFXC010000001.1:7824-21614 GCA_964522815.1 uncultured Candidatus Saccharibacteria bacterium | reverse complement strand
AAGCACCAATTAATTTATCTTCTACTTCAGTAAATTGTGGGACTGGATATTGCATTGTTATATTATAACATAATTTTCAATTAACAATATTTTCTTTACTTTTTATAGTTGAAATAATTTTTTGAAAAATCTTTGTCAACTCTTGACATTCCAACCATAGTTTTCTGATTTCTTCACGTTTATTGGGAAAATACTTGGTTAACATCCTTAACCAAAATTTTGTTTCACCTGCCTCCTTCTTACAAATAAAAATTTTATTTTTAAAATCTTTAAGTGAACTTGCCCCATTAGCCTCCATATAATTTGCTCCAATGCTGGTACCAGATCTAACGATTTGACTAATTAAAGGCTTTGAAATTGCATCTTGTTTTAGGGTCATACAAAATTCAATAATATTTTCAACAAACTTAGCCGTTCGCTCTTCCAAATCAAATTTATCCATCTATGAATTGATGATTATAAATTGAAAATTGTAAATTAATAAATTAGTGTTTTATCCCTCTAAGCACATCTACAAACCTTTCAAACTGCTCTTTGTTTAACGCTGGCTTCTGATTGGAATTAAAATCTGCTTTACCAGCTAAAACATTCAAACCGGTGTTAATATAACTGGCAAATAAAGAACTTTTCTCCAAAGCCGAATAAACATCAAAAAAACCGGATTTAACAATTAAATGTTTAAGAGCTGGAACCAAATCTTTAGATAAAGCCTCTTTTGTTAAAGTTGAAACTTGATCCAAATTATTAAAATCCGGCGCTATGGGTAAACTACTTGCGATGGGTTTAACTTTTGCCATTTTTTCAGGCTGAGTTAATTTTACCTCTGCCAAAATGTTTGGATTAGCTAAACCCGGCACAAAATTAGATTCAACTTCTTTGCTATTTACCTCCACACTTTCAATCACTTCTTCCAAATTACTTTCTAATTTGGGTTCAGCAACAATTTTATCTTTAACTTCCGATAAATCCGTTGGAGTATTTTGTAAAATAGTTTTTTTAATTTCTTCCGGATTCAAAACCTTATAACTTGACTTCTCGTTATAAGCATCTTCATTCACAACAATTTTATCTACCTTTAAGCTCTCCAGTTTAGGAATTTTTAAAATCGTTGGGTTTGAAACTGGAACCTCAACGGGAACTGGTTGAACTTTTTTTGACTGAGACAAATTAGGAGCTAATGCTGTAAGTTTGCTCGATTCTTGATTTTCTACTTTGGGTTCTACAGATTTTATTGACTGCGGAACCTGAACAGATTGTTTTAGCTTTATTGGAACGTTGGGATGCTGAGAAGGTTGATCTTTAAGCTGAACAGGAAGGGAAATTTTGGATTTCTGAACAGGCGGGTGTTCTGATTTTTGTATTTCTACCAAAGCTTCTTTGACCGCAGTTTTAACCGTAGTAGATAAATCTTGATTAACTGTTGGAGGCTTTACCGGAGGTTTGGGAGTTAAAGGTGGCTTAGCCACAGGTTTGGGAAAAGTTTTAAGCTCTGGTAGTTTACTGGGGGTCTTAATTAGACTGGTGGGAGGTAAATTAGCATGCTCGGGTAATTCCAATTCTTTAGTGGGCTCTTGGTGTCCGGGCGGTAATTCTTTTTCGGCTAATAAATTTTTTACTTTTTGCCAGAATTTAGAAGGTTGGTTTAATTTTTCAACTGGCTGATTAGAAGCCACCGGCCGAGCTTCTTCGCTTTTCGGTAAATTTAAAATGTGTTTTAACGGGGGCAGTTTAGATTCAATGTTGGGCTTTAGTGCCGGTGCTGGGGTAGATACCTTGACTGCAGGAATAACCGAAAGTAAAATTGTTTTTAACTCAATTAATTGTTCATCGTTCATAACCTCACACAAATCTAACCACTCCTGCTTTTCTGAAGCAGATAAGAGCGTGGACGCTTGAACTATACTTTTTATTTCTTGGATGGCTATTTCTTCCATATAGTTTTAAAAAATCTACGAACTAAATAAATAACTCTTATTAAATTAACTTTTTATTTTTTGATTACTTACTCTGCTTCTTAATGCCTTAAGCTTAGCGTCGATATTTAATGGGTATTGATTGTTATTAGAGATAGAAATATTGTTATTTTTAAAATTTTGACCAACTTTCTTAAATTCTGCAGTTAAACTACTAACCTCCTGATCCATTATGGTTTGCTTAAGGGCTAAAATTTGATCTTCATCAATTTGCGGATTCTTTAACCACACAAAAATTTTTAATATTTCTGATAAATTATTTTTTTCATCTGAAGATAGTTTTTTTACTTCGTCACTCTTAAACAAAAACTCAGCTATACCATAAACATCAAAATGAACGCTCCCACCATTTGTAAAATTAATAAAATTATTTATCCAATTTCCAATACTAGTTTTAACCGTATTACTTAATATCTCTTTATTTTTTATGAGCGATTCTGATAATTTATTAATAAAATCATTTTTGTAATCTAAATCATTTTCTAAAAAAGCAATTTGTAATAGATTAAATAAGTTATTATTTTTGTTTAAAAATAGCAAGTCATTTTGCATTAAATCCAATATTTCAATTTTGGGAAGACGCCAAAAAATTTTAAATTCATATTCCAAAATTTTTTGTTGTTGATCTTTAGATAAACTAATTTTTTTACTCGTAATTAAACTTTTAAAATCCATAATTAAATAGAGTAAAAAAACAACTTCTTCATCCCAACTACAAAAATTTTTAAATTCATTTAATAATTCAAAAAAGTCATTGTAAACAGTTTTATTCCCCGCCTTAAAACCTAAATAAATTTTTTCAAACCTTTGCCAAAGCTCAACAATATAATCCTGAATTAATAAATTACTATGTTTTGAAATTTCTACTGCTAAACCATCTAATGCATAAAAACCTAAATTATTAATTAATAAAACTAACCTTGTTTTATTAGATTTTGTAAATTTAGAATTATTTATAAGTTTTTTAGCTTCTTCAATTGTCATAGGCTAAATTTTAATCTTCATCATCTTCAGCATTAATGGCTTTCTGCAAATCTTCTTTTAAAATCCCTCTTAAAGCTTGGGTTTGTTGTCTTAAAACACCTTTATACCTGGCATCACTTGGCTTGATGGCAATCTTCTTTTTTGGATCTTGAGGATCAGGAATATAAATATCATACGCTTCCAAACCAACAAGGCTAGTATCCTTTTCTGCCACAGCTGCCACTCTTAATGCTTTATATTCTAACTCATCTGTTTCTAATTCTAAATCATATATTTTCCTACCAGTAACTTTAGCATCTGTAATAATGGCTCTTTGTATTTCGGACCTAAAATGCTCCTTATCTTTAATTAATGGAAGCAATAACTCTAACACTTTTTTGCTAATATTGCCTCTGGAAGCATAAAATTCATGCCCCGCTCCAAAATTTCTTACTAAATGGAGTCCGGACATAGCTAGTACGGGTTTGACGCTACCATCTGGCATAACCTTTTTAGAGACCACAGATTCCCACCATTGTTTAACTTGGTCAATATCATCCCGTTTTTTAAGGTTAATTAAGGCTTCCATTACTTTTTCTTCGTATTTCGTAGCATTTTCATATAACTCGTGATCTGAATGCGATAAATTTTCTACTTCTCTTGAAACAATTGCATCATACTCTTCTTGTGTAGTGGAATTATCTTGAGCGAGATTATGAATTCTGTCATAAATACTTTTACCTTTAACAACAAAAGATTTTGTCGCCTGATCGAATTCAACATCAATAGCTTTGGCATGACCATGATGATTATAAGTTAATTCCGCCAAAGTATAATCTCGTTCCTGGTATCCAAATTTACCTAACCTTTTTTGTAAATCAGTATTAATATGTTCAGACATAGCTCCTTTTGTTTCCATATCATGCAACATCCCAATAATATTCTCTCGGGTATATTTAAAATCCCTCTTTTTTGGATCCGCTCCAAAATGCTTAACCCCATAACGTTCTAAAAATTCATTTAAATTATGATTTTTAGCCATACGTCTTAATTGTTCTGGAAGCATCAATTGAGCATCTTTATCACCTGCCATAGCTTCATCTGCTAATTGCAAACCGAAAACTACTTCATCTTCTTCCGTGTCTGTAGATTCACCACGACGCTCTTCTAAAAGCTCTTTACCTTTATGTTCATTATAAAGAGCTAAAGGATCTTCACCCTTTCTTTTAAAACCCGGCGTTTGTCGCTTAACACTTAATGCTGCTGCTGAGGTTAAATCCTTGCTTCTTTGTAATTCCTCGCTAGCATCTTTTCTAAATGCTTTAACGGTAGACGGTATATGCAGACCAGCATATAGAGCCTTTTTAAATTTGCTTTGACCTTCAGCTAATTTAGCAGTCCGATTATTATATTGTTTTTGAATCCAGCCACCAGCCACATCTTTTCCAAGCCATTGCAACCCCTTACCTCCTAAAGCTACAACGCCTCCACCTCCCACAAACGGGGCGAAGACGCCGGTCTTAAACACTCCATCTACCACATTGGCGCCAAAAATACTAAACTGCTGGGCAATATTTATCGCACCAAACAAAAACACTAACAATAAAATATTGCTTGCCGTAGCTAAAATTAACACTGTAAATTTGCCGGAATTGGTAGAGCCGTAAACTAAATTGGTGGAAATACTCCCAAAAATTGATTCGTAATTTACTGCAATCACCGCTGCCATATTTAGGAAAAAAGCCATAACCGGAGTAAAGAAAGCATATTTAATAAAATCCCCCCACCACTTTTGTCCCATACCCGAGGTTGAAGGTAAAACATCGGCTGCAAAAGCCAAAGGCGAAAGAATTAAAAATATCCAAATCATTACAATTCTAATAAATAAATAGCCTAAAATCGCCACAAACACCAAAAACCCACCAATGGCCATAGACATAAAAAATAAGGTGGTAATCGCTGTGCTAAATACACTATTCGTCACCAACTGATTGCTCCTAATAATATCCGCAATTTGAGCGGGCATTAAATCTTTAGCCAAAGCACCAATTACCTCTGCATTGTTAGGTAAAAATTGACTTTGCAAAGTGTCTGCCACAGCTAAAATTACTTGGCAAACAACTAAACTAAAATTTACAATTAAGGCGGCAATAATTAACTTAATAAGCAATGGACGGAACTTATAGCTTTCCACCCTAAACAAAGTGGCTAAAGCTATGGCAATAATGGCCACAATAAAATAAATATTCACAACATTTCTTAACACCTCCCAACCCGGGTAAATTACATTTACAAAAGCATCGGTATATACCCGAACCGACAATACACCCGTGAGCATAGGAGCAATTAGGGTGGTAAACAACCAAAAAATCCCATTAACCACAAACTGAGCAATGGCTGTAATAATTTGATTGATTAATTTGGGAATCCCTGAAATCTGATCATTTGCTCCTGTAGGAGAACCGGTTCTGCTTGTTGGCTCTTGATTCACCAAACTCTCCACTTCAGGAGGAATTGGTTCATTTGCAGCCGCTAATGCCTCTGCATTAGTTTCATAAACCTGCACATAAACTTTATGAGCATTACTTGGATATAAATGTAAACTATTTTTTGTAAAAGTATCCACATATAAAGCAATATCCACAGCAGTCCAGACCCAGCCAATTATAGGGACCCATTTACTACCTAAAATTGTAATTGCTTTACTTCCTAACTTAGTAGCTGCTTTAGCAGCAGCAGGTTCTAACTTAGTAGCCCCTTCCTTTAAAGCTGTTTCCACAATTTGCCCGGAAGCATTTAGTAATTTTGGACCTCCACCGTTATTGGCAATCACTTCTAAATGTGCCTTGGCAATCACTGCTGCTTTTTCACCACTAAAACCCTTGGAAACCACTTCATCCACAGTACTTTTTGTTGCTTGAGCAATAATATCAGCACTTAGGGAATTTGTAAGCGTTAAAGATTGAAACCTTTTCAAAGTTGCCTCTGCAATAACCTTAACTTCTTCTGCCGGCATTTCCGGAGTAGTTTTAACAATATCAGCAACCACCTGAGTAGCTGAAATTTTTCCAGACTTTACATCCGCTAATTTACTTAAGGCTTTTTTAATAACCTCTAGTGCAGGTTTGGCAAAACCAGTTGCCAAAGTTCCAACCGCAGTATCTATCCCCGAAGCAATAATGGCTTCAGTTAGTGTAGTATCGCCGGTATTCACTCTCAAAACTGGCCAAACTTCAATTGGGTAAGTCTTGCCTGGCTTAAAAGTGAGCTCTTGTAATTCTTTTGAACCGATTACAAAACCATCTGTGCCATTATTATAAATTTCACTTCCGGACTTTAAACTTCCAGACATTGCATCATTTACTGATTCTTTACCACCTTTGGAACTACACTGCTGGATCTCTTGCCTGCTTTCCCAAAAACGAAAAAGCCTAGAAACATCTTTCCACTCACACTTAATAATATCTTTTGCTCCATAAGCGCTACCTAAACCAACTAATGGCCAAATATTTTCATAAAAAGTATTATTCGCTAAACGATTAGGTCCTTTTACGCCATCTCTTGGTGCTTGAGTAAAGTTGGTTGCTGAATCTGGGGCAAAAGTTAAACTTTCCGGCTTTTCAAGATTTAATTTTATTCTAATTTTTATTGTTCCAGTATCTGCGCCGACCCTTACAAAAGGAATATCTTTCCATACTCCATCTGGTCCGGCAACTTCGATCATTGATTTTATAGAAATCTCATCGGTAGTATACCATTTACCATATTCAGTTGCCCCTTTTTCTGCTAAAACTTTTCTTGGAATTACTAAAATAAATACATTACTAAAAACTATAGTGAGTAAAACCACCCCCAACACTAATTTGGGGTGGAAAATCCCTGCCAGAACACGTTGGAAAATTGGTTTTATTTTTGGTCTCAGAAAGTTCAAAATATTTAAGAAATTTTAATATTTTTTTTCAAAACTTTACTTGATTATACCATAAAAATTAAAAAAACTCCAAATTAGGAGTTTTTTTAATAAAATAGAATATTTTTTTATTTTATCCACATCATTATTAATTTTACCTTAGTTTTTCTGGTGTGCCTCTAAAGCTTTCTGACATAACATTTATAGAAGCCCCTCTTACCTGACCACAAAGATTATTACAATAGGCTTGGTCATTCTCTGCCAAACAAGCAGCTAGGCTCGCATAATTACCCCCACACACAGACCCTCCAGTGCTACTGCCACCACCACTGGCAGGAGTGGTCGTATTGGCCGGATTAGCCAAATTTAAAGTTAAACTTGCTCGGTTAGTTAATAAAACATTATTCTTATCATAAACTTTTAAAGAATATTCTCCGCCTTTAGAAGTTTTAATGGCAATTGAACCGTCTCTGGGTAATTTATTCACTGCCGGCACAGTTACAGTGGCATTGCCAATTCTTGTGGTTTCCGTAATAACTCTACCTGCGCTATCTCGCTTAATTTCCGAAATACCATCCCCATTAATCGTCACATAATCCGCCCTGTCCACATTCACCATCTCCCAATATAAAATATATTCATTACTGGAGTTGCCATAATCATAACCAAAATTTATTCCATTTTCCAAATTCTTTTTAGCAGATTGAGAATCGGCAAAGCTTAAACCATAATTTATTGCTTGAGCTAAATTACTACTCTCAGCTAAAAGCGAAGCTTTCAAATTTCCACCAAAAATTAAATTATTAGCAATATTAGATCCAATATCCGAAACCCAAGTCATAAAGAATGGCAAATTATTATCGTTATAATCACTCAAACTTTTAGAAAATGCATTAAATGATTTATCAATACCCTTATTTACTAATTCAGCTGGGGAAGCAATAGCTTCACAAATTTTTAATACTGGACTCTTATAACTGGTAGGCATGGCCTTTAATTGCCTAGAAGCCGTAATATAATCATTCTCAGCTTTTTTCAAATCATCTGATAATTTTTTTTGTTCTGACAAACTCAGTTTACTATATTGGGTAGCATAAGCATTTTTTAAGTCATTATATAAATCCAATCTATTTTTGAGTTGGTCATTGGTTTGTGCCCATTTTTGATCTATGGCTTTTTGTTCATTCACATTCCCCGAACAATTTCTCGGGGCTTTAAGTCCGCTCCCTAATAAAATTTCATTTTGCGCCGAAGATAAACTCACACTGTTAATTTCCGAAGCTCGGTTCTCATAAACTGTCTTCATAAACGCCGGGTTAGTATCCGGATTCCCAAACTTAGCGAGCTTTAAATAAAAATCCGGATCATCGGCACTAATTCCACTGGCAGTAAAAGTAGAACCGTTTAATTCCAAAGCATCGGCTGCCCTTTGATAGATAGCCGAATCAACTTTAGACCTTAGTAAAGGATTGGTAATAATGGACCGTAAAATCAATTGTTCCTGCCCATCCACGGCTCGGTCTTGAATTAATTGAGCCGTATAAACATTACTGGCAATGGCATCGGCATATTTTAATACATCGTTAACTTTATACTTCGCCGTAAGAGTATTTACTAACCTTTGAGCCACGGTTTTGGTGGTTTTAATTAACATAGCAGCCAAAATACCCTTCCATAAACCTCTTTTAGCAATTTTAGCTTGAGTTTCCACATCATCTCTTCTTTTTTTCAAACTCTGAATTACTAAATTAATTTCATCTCCCAATCTTTGTTTAGTTTGTCCATCATATAAATTTGATACAATAACTGCTTTTAATGAAGTCCTAACCCCTTCTCTACACTCAATAAATCTGTCCAGTGCAACTTTATACGCTTCTAAATCTGCAACTTCTGTTTGACTACCACCGATTAAAGAAAGTCCGCCATAGGCAATACCTTTAACTTTATTTGCGCCATCATAAGTTTCTTCTGCTTTTTGGCATACCTCGTTTGATGTAACAATAGCTTCTAAAGCAGTCTTTGAAGCAACCGCTGCTGTACTACCAATAATTCCCCCACTTCCAAGACCTGGGTGACTAATTGGTACACTCTCCAACTGAGCCAAAGCCATGGTAGGTTGCAAAACCAAAATAGCAAGAATTACACTTGCGATTGATTTTAAAAGAGTATTTTTTTGTTTTTGTACTTTTAGCATATTACTCTTTAATTAAATTGGCTTTTTCTTCTTGTAAGGCTTGCTCGGCTTGTAAAAAAATATTTAATTTATTATTTATTAATTCTGGATTAACATCTGCCTGAGTAAAATTATTTAATATATCAACTCCAGCCATATACTGTGCAATCTTTAACTGATGAAATTTTTTATAACTTGTTGGTACAGGCAAACTGCCTAACTCTGTTAATACTTTTTGTATTCGTTGGGATTCTTGATTTATTTTTGTTTGATCTCCAGATGACAGAGCTAATTCAAAACCAGCAATATCTAAATATTTCCCTTCAATTTCCTGAACTGAATTTACATAATTATTTCGACTTTCCTCACTATCTGCCACCAAATTTAATTTTATGGAATCCAAATTTAATTTTGCATCATCGGAGTTTACCCCAAGCACTTCACCCAAACCCACCACCGAAGTTAAACTCCCATCTTCTCCAATTACCATAGGGCCTTGGCCGGCGGTAGAAGCTCCGGCTACCAAAGGTTGGTTTAATTCCGCAGGAGTTTCGTAGGCATAATATTTAGGCAAGTTGGCAGAACTAATTGTTGCCTCGTGCTTTGAAAAATTAAATAGCTCCGGCTGTTTAAACCAAGTAACTGATAATAAAAACAAAGCCACAAAAAAAACTGAGGCCAAATGTCCCAAATGTAAACTATTTTCGCTAGAAAGAAGATTTGGATTGGTTTCTAAATTTTCCATATTTTTATTTTTGTTTTAATTACCTTCCGCTCTTAGCCCGCTCCCCACTAAATATAACGTAGGTGGACAAGGCGGGAAAATTCTTGCCATGCCTAACATATTTAAATTAATATGCGTAGGAGCCATTAAAAAATAATCATAAATGAACGTGGGAAAAAAATTAAATGTTCCTGGCCTTGGCCCAATCACAGTTACCAACATACAAGGCGGAATGGGTGTTGGGGTATAAATGTCGAACGCACCGGGTAAAAATTTTCCTCCAACTGGAAACTCACCTGTTACAACACTTTGCGCCTCAGCAGATTTAATTTTTAATATGCTGGCTAAAATACTAACGGACTTGGGTTTATAGTATTCTTGGTAAGCAATTTTACTATTAATAATTTCTTTACAACCATTTTTATATTTAGACTGAGAGTCAATTTTTTCGCAAGCGGTCAAACTGTTATTTATAGTGCCGTAAATAAACCAACAATAATTTTTACCCACTTCACTATCTCCACTCACTAACTGCTCACAAGCTGTAGCTTCTTTTTGCCTAATGGCAATTTTACTTTCACAAAAAGCTTTTTGATTCTTATCTGTTAATTTTTCACATAAAATTTTATTTTGAGTGGTCAGGGCAATTTGTGAAATACAGTCATTTTTTAATTCAGGATTTCGCAGACTCTCGCAACCATTCAATGCAGACACATCTTCTACAGCAAAAGATTCAAAGCATTTAGCTTGCCACGTTTCATCTGTAATTTTAAAACATGCTGTTACATCCTTATGCTCCAGGGCTGTAAAAATTTTACAGCCCTCATCTCCTCCAGCTTCTTTATTCGGGACGCATTTATTTTCTGTTTCAGTATTATTTTTTTGGCTTGATATTATTTCTTCTGTAGCTACTACTGCTCCGGTTTTATAAAATTCAAATTCTTTTTTATTCACCACAATCACCTGCTCATCAGTAATATTTTTTTGTTTTACTAATTTATCATCAATTAACCTTTTTACGTTATTTTGTAACCAATAAATTTTTTTTCTGTTACCTAGTTTAATATACTCAACGTCAGGATAAATACTTATTTCAGCTTCACTTACAACTTTAATATCTTGCCACTTATTTTTATAAGACAAAAAAATATCCGTGTTGGGGAAGGGCATCTTTATTCCGCCTGGGCTCACATAATATACGGTCGGATTGTTGGCAGTTTTAAGTAATCTGGAATTGGCATGATTATTTGCCTTGATATTTATAAAATAATTAAACGCAACTAAAATAGAAATGACACTTACTAGTATTCCAAAACAACTGGCTTCAATGGCTTTAACCCAAACTCTAAACATATCTTTTTTCATACAACAAAATAGCCAATAACTAAATTAGCAAGATTAAAAGAATTTATATATAAAATGTAGTTTTTTGGCAATTCTTATTAAACTCTTATTTTGAAAGCTTAATATTGCCAGTTTTTGTTTCGCTTTAGACTTCTTTATCTAAATCTAATATAATTATAGCATACCTTATGAAAAAATGCAAGAGCAAATCACAGATGCACAGATTAACACGGATTACACTAATTTTCAGTGTTATATTTTTTCTTGCGAATGCCTGTAATCAAAAAACCAAGGGAACTTTATACCATACTCCCCTGATAGTTGGCAACCAAACACTGGCTGTGAGTTTAAGAAAAACTGATACGGAACAAGCCAAAGGACTTTCTGGCTCTCCGAAGATTTCCGATGCTCAAGGCATGTTGTTTGATTTCACTTTAAAGCCGGGACTGAAAACTTTTTGGATGAAAGATATGAATTTTGATTTAGATTTAATTTGGATCCAAAAAAATAAAATCATTGGCATAACACAAAAAGTTCCCCACCCTAAAAAAAATACGCCCGAGAGCGAATTAAGTCTTTACCACTCACCCGGGGTGGTAGACATGGTCTTGGAAGTCAACAGTGGCTGGGCTGAAAAATATAAAATAAAAGTTGGGGATGAAATTTTTTTAAAAAATTAATTTAATTATTCTAATTATTTTTAATTGACCTAAATAACTTTTAAGACCTAATTTCTAAATCCTGGTATTTCAACCAAATATTTTAAACTAATTAGGTTAATTAGAAATTAGAATAATTTTTCCGATAAACTAACCCACTGCTCAATGGTAAGAGCTTGAGGTCTGATTTGCGGATTAATGTTTAATGCTTCTAAAATTTGCAAAACCCGTTTTTTTTCTAAAGCTAAATTTCCAGTAAGCGTGTTGTGTAATTGTTTCCGCTTGCCCACAAAACACGCTTTTAGAATTTTAAAAAATTGGGTTTGGTTGGCGATCTGATATTTGGGAGCTTTAAACAAATCAATATGTAAAATTGCACTGTCGACTTTGGGAGCGGGGAAAAAACTTTCTCGCTTAACCACTTGAAAAATTTTAGGCTCGCCAAAAATTTGCACCGAAATCGCCAACACATTCAACTCCCCCGCTTTGGCCACCACTCTTTCCGCCACTTCCTTTTGAACCAATACGGTAATGGAGCGAGGTTTATGGGAAGTCGTTAAAAATTTTTCTAAAATCTTTCCTGTAATGTAATACGGAATGTTGGCCACAACCTTGTAGCTCGATCCAAATTTACTAATGCTATCCGAATGCTCCGAACCGTCACCATTCGGATAATTCAGATGTAATTCGTTATATTCGAATCGCTTTTGAAATTCGTTAATATTATCAAACTCTAAAGCATCGGCAATTACCACATGCAACTGGTGAGGAAATTCTTGCTGTAAGTCAGTTAGCAACGGTAAAAATTTCGGATCTTTTTCAATCGCCAAAACTTTACTCCCGCGTTCACATAGTCGGCGAGTTAAATTACCAATCCCCGGACCAATTTCTAAAATCACATCTTGCTCTGATACCTCGGCACACTCCACCATACTGTCCAACACGCTATCGTCAATCAAAAAATTCTGCCCATAGGTGTAGTTTGGACTTAGGTGATATCTTTTCAACAAATTTTTTAGGTCTTCGTTCTGCATTGTTTAATAATTTTTAATTATTAATTTTATATTTTTTAAATATTATCTTACCCTCCCCTAACCCCTCCCCTCCCTCCAAAGGCGGGCAGGCAAGGGAGGGGAATAAGAAAAATAAAACTTAAAAACTATAAAATTCAAAAATTTTCTGCTTCATCTTCCCCAAAATGGTCTTTAGCCATACCTTTTAAATTTAGTTTTTCTTTCGGTAAAACTTTTAAAATTCTTGACGGGGTGGAATTTTGAAAACTCCCAAACACCCGACGGCCATGAGTATAGACCAAAAACAAACGTTTCCTCGCCCGAGTTAAACCGACATAGGCCAACCGAACTTCTTCGGCAATTTCCGCCATATCCAATAAACTTCTGGAGTGTGGTAAAATTCCCTCCTCCAGTCCAATAAAAAATACGTTGTCAAACTCCAAACCCTTAGCCGAATGCAAGGTCATTAAGGTTACAGCGTCTTTATTTTCATCTTTAGAGTCAATTTCAGAAATGAGCGCTACTTCTTGTAAAAATTCCGTAGTAGCTTCCCGCCAAGGCATTTTGGCGTATTTGTGAGTAACATTAATTAATTCTTTCACATTTTCTACCCGAGTCTCCCCCATCTCCGAGCCATCCTGTAAATATTTTTCATATCCGCTCTGTTTAAAGATCCGATTCATTAATTCCGAAAGAGCCGAGCCAGACGGTGTAGTAGCCAAAACCTCCAGTAATTTAAAAAAATCTTGTGTGGCTTGCCATTGTTTTGGCGCCAGCTTAATTTCTGACAAAGCTTGCCTAAAATTTTGCAAACTGAGTATATAACGATTAATGTTTTCAACTTCTTTCCCTTCTAAATCTTTTGGAGTTGTCCGATCGCGATGATTAATCAAATAATCCCTAATAATTTCGTAAGATTTGTCGCCAATACCCCGAGCTGGTTCATTAATTACCCGTTTTAAAGACACTAAATCTTGAAAATTTATTACTAAACGTAAATAGCCAAGCATGTCTTTAATTTCTTTTCTTTC
>CAZFXC010000001.1:0-7814 GCA_964522815.1 uncultured Candidatus Saccharibacteria bacterium | reverse complement strand
TTCTTCCACTGCGCGACTTTGTGCGTGAGTACGATACAAAACACAATATTCCTTTAAGGACTCATGGACTTTGGGTAGTTGCTGAACGAAACCCCCCAACCCAGCACTAGAATACTGCGCTTGCATTTTTTTTGCCTGAATAAACCTGTCTAAAATAGAATAAGACTTTACCTCGGCTTGCTCATAATCCGTTTCGTACGTTAAGGCATCTGCTGAATTAACAGAACTGGCACCCGAAGCCAATTGCACAATCTTCCGAGCCACAAATTCCGCTTCTGCCTGCTCATCAGCCTCACAGGTTAAAATAATTTTTTCGCCTTCAGCATTCTCTGTCCAAAGTTTTTTTGGCTTTTGTTCACTATTCAGATCAATAACCGTTTGAGCAATAGCCAAAATATTCTTACTGCTCCGATAATTCTGTTCCAATTTAATGATTTTCGCCTCAGGGTAGTCCTGTTCAAAATTTAAAATATTGGTAATGTCACTGCCCCGAAATTTATAAATACTTTGGGCATCATCACCCACTACAAAAATATTCTTATGCACAGCCAAATAGGACAATAACGTGTATTGCGATTTATTAGTGTCTTGATATTCATCAACTAAGATATAGAGAAATTTTTTCTGATACTTTTCCAAAACTTGAGGGAAATTTTCCAATAGCTTGACGGTGAGCATAATTAAATCATCAAAATCCAGCGCGTTCTGTTTAAATAAACTATTCTGATAGCGAGTGTAAACTTCCTCTAACTTTTCTCTTAAAGGCGAATCCAAACCCAAATCCAACTCACTGGGCATTTGCAGTAAATTTTTGGCTCTGGAAATTAATGCCCCAAACATACTCGCAGGTAGCCGTTTAGTATCGATTCTCAATTCTTCTAAAATCTCCTTGAGCACCTTTTGCTGATCTTGACTGTCAAAAATAATAAAATCACTGTTATAGCCTAAGTGAGGAATTTCTTTTCTTAAAAGTTTGGCGCATACAGAATGAAAAGTGCCCATAGTTAAATGCTCACCGGCTCCTGGCATTCTAACTAAAAGCTTGTTAACTCTTTCCCGCATCTCCTTGGAAGCTTTATTCGTAAAAGTTAAAGCTAAAATATTCGCGGGGTGAATTAATTTTTGCTCTATTATATAGGCGATCCTCGTGGTTAAAGTTTTAGTCTTACCGCTACCCGGTCCAGCCAATACCAAAACCGGACCCATAGGGGCTGTAACTGCTTCTTGCTGTTTAGGATTGAGACTAGAAATGTCCATAGGCACTTTGTCATTTTAACATATTTATTTATGAACAACTTGGAAGCTTAAACTCAAATATTGGTTTTACTTAAGCCAATTTTTTTTTCTTTTGTCTTAACTTAGCATAAAAAGGACAATCTGTGGACTAAAATTCTTGAAACCGCAACCAAGGACTGATACACTAAGTTAGATGAACTTTTACAGACAATTAAGCCAATCAGAAGTATCTATTTTAGAGAATAGAATTCTAGACAATCTTTTAGAGTTTAAATAGAATTTCAAATTTGGCCTAAATTAAGTCATATTACTACTTTCAAAAACTGGCTAGCTCAACTGCTAAAATTCCTACGAGTGAATGCCTTTAAAATTCAATATTATACCCGTAAAGCCATATTCCGTTTTTTAAAACGTCTGCCCAGTTTAAAACGGGTGTATTTAAATGCCTTTCCAGCTACTCATATTAAACCCCTAGACACATACGATTATGTCTTTCGGTTTTCTGCTGAGTTGTTGGTTTTTATTTTAGCCTTGACTGTTGTGATAAGTAGCGTCTTTGCCTTCAATTGGTCTGATGATTTTGTGGACAAAAGCTATGCTTCAAAATTTTTAAGTTATCACCCAAACTTAAATACCAAACTCAATGAAAAAAATAATACCATTACCACAAAAGTAGCCAGTCATATAAATTTTGTACCTTTAGCTCAAGCGGAAGATTTTGGCTTATCCTCTACTTATCTGACAGAAGTACAACCCGAAGCCGAACCAGAGGTCAGCCTCGATGAGGAATTCCTAATTCAACCCAAACCGGACACTTTAGCAAGTTTAATCGCTAAACAAATAAAAGTCTACCAATCCCAAGCCGGCGATACCTTAGCCAGCATTGCTAAACAACATGGCATTTCCGTCCAAACATTAAAATCCGCCAACCAATTAACGACTGACACCCTCAAACCTGGTTGGTATTTAATCATTCTCCCGACCGATGGAGTTTTACACAAAGCCAAAGCTAACGATACTTTACCCGATTTGGTCAAAAAATACGGCAGTAATTTAGACAACATTATTGCTTACAATGGTTTAGGAAGCGCGGAAGACATTGAACCTGACCAATTAATTATCATCCCCGGCGGAAAATTGCCCGAAGCGCCTAAACCGACCAAACGCACTCCGAGAGACAATAGCAAAGTTAAACCCGAAGGCTCAGTCAAACCCACCTATGTGGACAATGGCACAGGACACATTTTCCCTTGGGGGTACTGCACTTGGTATGTAGCCACTCGAGTGCATGTGCCTTGGGGTGGTAATGCAAAAAATTGGCTAGCCAATGCCAAAGGTTTTGGGGCTGTCATCAGCCACACTCCCATTGTCGGAAGTATTGTAGTTACCACCGACAATGCCCGCTATGGACACGTTGCTTATGTTGAACAAGTTGAAGAAGGTAGAATTCTGTTATCGGAGATGAACTATGAAAAATTTGGTAAAGTTAACAATCGTTGGTTAAGTACTTCCAGTAAAACCATCCGCGGGTATATTTACCCTTAATTATTCCACCACTACCCTAGCTAGCTGACTGGGAATTTTAACCAACAACTCATAAGGAATAGCCTGACAAATTTTTGACCAAGCCAAGATAGCATTGTTTTCTTTTGCATCCAAACCAATCACCTGAACCCTATCGCCAAAGGCGATATTTTTATTGCTACTAATATCCACTGTGGTCATATCCATACTCACCCGACCCACAATGGGACAATAAGTTTTCTGAATAAAAAACCCAGCTTGGTTAGAAAGTCGCCTGTCGACTCCCTCAAAATACCCCACCGGCACCACAGCAATTTGCATAGGCTGTTGTGCAGTAAAAGTATAACCATAACCAATTCTCTCGCCTGCCAGGACAGCTTTAGTGCCCGTAACCATCGAATACAACTCAAGCGCTGGTTTTAGATCCATACCCGTTGTCGCCTGCGATAAACCATAAAACCCAATACCCAACCTGACTAAATTACTATCAATTTTGTTTAAATACCTTACGCCTTCGCTGGCAGATAAGTGCCAGAATTGGATATTTGTAAAATGCTTTTTAAAAAACTTAACCGCCTCATTCCATTCTTGAATTTGCCTCTGAGTTGCGACTGCATCTTCTGGACAAGCCAAATGACTAAACAATCCATGGAGTTGAATATTCTGATTTCGCTCCATTAAGCTTACCGCTGTTTCAAACTGACTTTTTACCACCCCTTGCCTAAACATACCCGTGTCAATTTTCAAATGAAAAACTTTAGGCCGGTTTAAACCTCCAGATAACTCCTGTAATTGTTCTAAGCTGGTAATGGCAAAAGCAGACTGCCGATAAGCTGTTTGCTCAATAGAAGCCAAACGACAATAACCCAAAACCAAACAAGCTAAATTGGGACAAAACTTATGAACGATTCTGGATTCAAAATGGGAATCCACACACACCAACGGAAGCTTTTCCTTTTTTAAGCACCTCAGCACTGACTCTAAACCATGACCATACGCATTAGCTTTCAGTACGGGGGCAAATTGTTGGTTTAGATATTGACTCTGGTACTGATGCAAATTATGAAGTAAATTTTGTTTATAAACAAACACCTCAATCAAAGGTTGGTGTGAGGTGAATTGTTTTTTATATGTTTTGATTAACTCAATAAAACCCATAACTAAGGAATTACCAAACCATACTCATAACTACCTTGACCACTTAAACTGGCACTGGTAATATCTTCGGTCTTTAAATTTATGCTTTGCTCAGTAAAACTATCTTTGGCAAAAAACTTGATACTTCTCACCAAGGTAAGATAATTATTAACGTCTGAAGGGGTAGGGTTGGCCAACACTTCAAATTCTAAAGTTTTAACCGGCACAAATTTGCCACTATAAGCCGGCAACACTCCCAACTTCCATTGTAATTTTCCGGTCGCCGGGTCAAACTGCACATTATTTTTTTCACTCACCGTGATGGAACTTTGATTAAATCCCGCACTCGAACCCGGTAAAAACAAACTTAAATCCGAATCTATAAAATCATTACTGGAATTAAAAACATTTAAACTAACTTTATATTTAGTTTGAGTACCGACTTTGGGCGGTAAGCTCCCGGAAACATATTTTAAATTAGCCACCAAATATGCCGGACTGGAAAGCTTAAACTCCTTTGTCTCTCCCGGTAAAAAGGTACTATACTCATTGGCTTTAATTTTACTTGCCAACTTTAACGTCAAATTTTTACTGGCGTCTTTGACTGCCGGATTTTTTAGACTGACTGAAAAATTGACACTGCCCTGTTCCCCCGGATTTAAACTTTCTAAACTGGGCACTCCGGCCGCATTCCACGCAATAGTGGAACCGGAAATTAAACCGCCTGTAGCCTTAAGAGAGCTTAACTCTATGGCTTTAGAATCTAAGCTCACAACAATATTCACGCCACTGGCGGGGACCTGCCCGTTATTTTGATACTTTACATAAAAATTTAAATTTTCTCCGGGATTCACCACATTGGAAACTTCTTGATTTAAATTTTCTATAGTCAATAACAACGGCTGATTAACTAAAAATGTATCTACGGAAACCAAGTTCTGTCTAAAAAATTCTCCATTGTCACCTAAACTTAAAAATTCCACTTCTAAAGTCTTAGTTTCGCCCGGCTGACTTAAATTAAAAGTCCCTTGAAAAGTAATTTTACCCTCACTTAAACCCAACACATCGCCCAAATTCCAAATATTTCCACCCAAACTGGCAGACGGCTCGCTACTGGCATAATTAAACCCACTGGGATAATTGATTTTTATCCGAGCGTTTTTTATTGTCGTATCGGAATGATTTTTATACTTAACCGAATAAGTTACCAATTGAGCGGTATTGGCTTCTTTGGGACCCTCGACTTCTAAATTAATTTGGGCCGCTGTAAGTCTGGTTGTACCAGAAGCACTTTTACTAAAACTGGAATTAAAATTCTCATACTTGTAATGTAAGCGTGCTTGTATTACTTTTTCGGCATTAATATCGCCAACGGCTTTAGTTTTAACAATTACTGTCAAATTCTGTCCGGGTTTTAAATTGGGTAACTGAAAAATATTGCCCAATAAATTAGCTGGTTTGGGACTGCTCTCAACAAACGCCACGCCTTCCGGATAAGTCAGTTCCAATTCTAAATTGGTTAAATTTACATTATCCTCATTTTTGGCCACCACGCGATAAATTAAATCATTGCCTGAAGGCAAATCTTCGGGGGAAAAAATTGTCAAACTTACATTGGCTTCTTTTACCGGTTGTACTGGAGCATCCCTAAAAGCAAAAACAGCTAACACACCAATAATTAATAACCCAAAAAAAATAAATCCCAAATACAACCGATTAGCCCGTAAAAAACCAGTAAAAGCGGTAAATCTAGAACTGGTTTCCATCCCTAACGGGGGTTGGGCAGACTGAGTAAGAGTTTTAGGTTCAAAATCATTCATACACACATTATACCATAAAATTTTCCGACTGAATTTCTCGCTCTAAATTTTGCCAAAAAAAGTTTGACAGCCATTTTTGCAAATCAGCTTGGTGAACATCGTCCGCCAGTTGAGTCAAATTTGAATAATGTGTTGCCTTAAGTTTGTCTGCCAAATTAAATAAGTGATGAGTGGACTTCAACTCTTCACTATATAAAGGGTCCAAACCAATCGCGATTAAAAAATTTAGTTTAAACTTTAAAAGTCCCAACTCAGAGTGGTTATACTCACCTAAAAAATTCAAATATTCCACCAAGTTGCGGTAAATCGTGGTGTTAGGCTCAAGATCCGGAGTAAACTTTAATAAGATTTCACTCGCTATTTGCGCAGACTTGATGGCTTGCAAATCGTTTCTGAAAAATTCATTAGTGTTAATGACTTGGACCTGAGAGATGGTTTTTAAATTACTCCGACCACTGAGCACCAACCGAACTTCAAAAAACAATTGTAACCAATTTTGCATTTTACTTTTGGCAAGTTTTACCGATTTGGCCAAAGCTCTAATTTTCCCGCCTTCTTGGGTATAACAAGTAATAATTTCATCGGCCTCATTAATGGGCTGTTTTTTAAGAACAATGCCCGTGTATTTAAATTCTTTCATAAACTCTAAAAAGCTAAACTCTAAAATCTAAAAAAAACCAAACCTTCAAATATAAGCAACCTGATTTTTTATTTTATGTTTTTTAAATTTTATGATGTGTCTAGAATTTCGGATTTGAAATTTAGATTTTAATTAACCCTAGCCAAATGGCCTTACCATCTATTTGGGTTTGAATTTCAAAATCCGGTTCGATTTCTAAAGCTTTGGTAATTTGATTGGCAAAAGTTTTTTTTCTATCTACCCAAGTTAGCAAAATACTTTCTAAAGTTTCGTCCTGACAATTATAATATAAATCAATCAATTCCCCTGGTTTTAAACCAGCTGACTTTCTTAACTCCTGCACTTGCCTTTCCATTTCTCTGGCTAAACCTTCTTGTTTTAACTCTTCGGTGATTTCTGTATTTAAAAATATTTTTATACTGCCATCTTCTCTACTTACTGCCTGACCGCTGACCGCTGACCGCTGACCGCTGACTTTTTTCACATTCAACTCTTCTGCAATAACTACCTCAATTTCCTCCCCAAGGATTTGATGCTCTTTTATCTCATAGCACAATGCCAAAAGCGGTTGCCGGACTTTTAAATTCTTTTCCTTTCGGAGGGATTGACCCAGCTCTACAACTTTTCTGGCTACGTCCATCTGATCTAAAATTAACTGATCAAAAGTCGCTGACTGAGTCCACTTTTCTAAATGCACCGATTCCTTACCAGTGACATCTCTATAGATAAATTCAGCCAAAAATGGCATAAACGGTGCCAATAATTTGGCAATTTCCACCAACACATAACCTAAGGTATTTAAAGCTGGTTTCGCGACTTCGCCTTCGGCCTTCATTCTATCTCTACTCCTTCTCACATACCAAGTAGACAACTCATCTATAAAACTCACAATTTCCTTACCAGCCTTAACTGTATTATAACTATCCATATATTTAGTAACCTCGCTATGGGCTTTATTCAGCCTAGCAATAATCCACTTATCTAAAACATTCTCTGACAACTTACTATCTGTGTTATCTGTGTTTATCTGTGCATCTGTGGTCTTATACATTCGGTAAAAACTCCAAACATTGTATAGAATCAAACTAATTTTACGATTCACTTAACCCACACCTTTTTCGCTAAAATTCAAATCATCGGCATTCATAACCGGCGTGGTCAGCAAATAAAACCGAATTGCATCAATTCCATAACGTTCAATTAAAATCCAAGGATCTGGAAAATTCTTTTTAGATTTAGACATCTTACTGCCATCTTCTGCCAAAATATTACCGGTCGTAACTACATTTTTAAATGGAGCTTGGTCAAACAAAATTACCGAAATCACGTGCATCACATAAAACCAAGCTCGAGTCTGCCCAATGTATTCGGCCACAAAATCGGCGGGAAACCGTGTTTGAAAACTCGCTACTTCCGCGTTCTTCCGCGTTTCTTCACTTCCGCGTTTTTCCTGATTG